>JANNNS010000141.1:0-30984 GCA_031398645.1 Acidobacteriota bacterium | reverse complement strand
AGAAGAGGTTTACAAGATCCGCTCCTCTGATGTAACTGTCCTGGTAACCGGCGAGTCTGGTACCGGTAAGGAGCTAGTTTCGAGAGCGATCCACACAATTTCGAACCGAAAGGATAAAATCTTTGTTCCCTTCAATTGCACCGCCGTTCCGAAGGAGTTGGCCGAAGGGCATCTTTTCGGTTACAGAAAAGGAGCATTCACCGGTGCCGTGGTCGATTCGCCGGGAATGATCCGTGCGGCAGATGGCGGAACTCTGTTTCTTGATGAGATCGGCGATCTTCCGTTGGATGTTCAGCCAAAGCTTCTTAGGTTCCTGCAGGAGGGCGAGGTACAGCCGATCGGCGAAAAACGCCCGATCAAGGTCGACGTTCGTGTGATCGCGGCAACGAATATGCCGCTCGAAGAAAAGGTCGCCGACGGCTCATTTCGCGAGGACCTGTTCTATCGCCTGAATGTTATTCGCCTGCGGGTGCCGCCGCTGCGTGAACGCCGTTCGGAAATACCGCCCATCGTCAACTACTACATCAACCACTATTCGTCACGATTCGGTAAGCACGATATTACCTTCACGCCGCAGACGATCGACCTCTTAATGGTCTGTGAATGGGACGGCAACGTACGCCAGCTCTGTAACGAGGTACAGAGGATCATTGCGCGGGCAGTGGACAATGAGGTGATAACGCCGGAACATCTTTCGCCCGAGCTTAAACTGAGTGCCCGGCCGCTAGCGAGTTTTGACGAGGGTTCGAACGTTCGAACGATAGCGTCTTATGACAGCTCGTTTTCATTCAATGCAGGACTGGCCGGCGGAACGCTTGAAGATGCCGTGGGCGAGCTTGAGACCCAGATGATCAAGAATTCGCTTGCCCGCCACAACTGGAACATCTCCCGCGTCGCAAATGAACTAGGCCTGACGCGACGCGGCTTATATCTAAAGCTCACTCGTTACGGCATCGAGAAAGCCGCCTGATCCTGAAATTTTCCGCAGTTCCACGATTACGCTCGGCAAGACCCTAACTACTTCACCTATTTCCTCGGCCGTTGTGTAGCGACTCAGAGAAAATCGAACTGAACCCATCGCAAGTGAATATGGAACTCCCATCGCCTGAAGCATCAAAGACGGCCTGTGGCCAATCGAGGTGCACGCAGAACTGGTTGATGCACAGATTCCGGCCTCCAAAAGCCGCGCAACGATCGCTTCGCCATTAGTGTTCTCAAACGAGATGTTCGAGGTGTTGACCAGCCGTGCCGCCTTATCCGCCGGGCCGTTCAACCGAGAATTTGGAATTTTCTCCAATATTTCGCTTTCCAGACAGTCGCGAAGTACCCGCACCGTTTCCTGTCGACTTGAGTCGCCGGCAAGCTCCGCCGCTACGCCCAAACCTACAATTTTCTGCGTTAAATGTTCTGCCGCAGCCTTCGCGCGATCGCGTCCGAGTGAGAATAGAGCTCCGATTCCCGTCGGCCCGTGGAATCTATCCCCGGAAACGTAGTAAAAGTCGATGGCCGAGTTTCCAACATCAACGGCCATTTTGCCCGCCGCATCTGCCCCATCGACAAAAACCAGGGCTTGCGAGTTCGTCTTAACGATCTTTGCTATCTCGTTCAGCGGCTGAACAATTCCGGTCTCTGCGTCGGCATGATTCAGCAGGACGGCGGTAGTGCGGGCGCTCAACGCAGCATCCAGCTGAGCAAGATTTAATGTTCCGTTACCATCGAACCCGATCCGCGTTACCTGAAGCCCTTCCGCCTCCAGGGCCTCACTCACCTGGCGCACGGCCGGTGTTTCGAACTCAGTAGTGATCAAATGCCCGGCGCGGCCCGTTAACGACGATCGGATCTCGTCGGCAACTTCCTCAAGGCTTTCGGCAAATTCGATCTTGTAGGCATCAAAGACTCCAAGCAGAGTTGCGACCGATTTACGGGCTCCTTCGACCGCATTCCTTCGCGCGGCTTCGTCCGACAGCGGTGCTGCCATGGCCGCTAGGACCTCCGGAGCGACGATCGTGGCTGCGTTATTATCGAGATAGATCACAGGCGTGCGAAATTGACGGTAAGCTCAATTTACCATTTAACATTTAGCCTTTACAATTAGCCTAACCGTGAGTGCTTCATTAACAATTACCGAACCTAACGGACGGGTGTCGGAGTTCCAACTCGTGCCCGGAGCCGCCTATTCTATTGGCCGTGCGAAGGACAATGACATTGTCCTCAACGACCGCCGCGTCTCGCGCAAACACGCTCGAGTCACGGCCGACGGCGACCAGTTCACCATTGTTGACGGCTATTTCGAGAATGGAAGTCTGGTCAGAAGCGTTAATCACGTCTTTGTGAATGGTTCCCCGATGCTTGAGAAACGCCTTGAAAAGGGCGACATGGTCGTCATCGGGGAAAGCAATCTGGAGTTTGTGGTCACGGAGCCGCCCGGACCGACCGGACCGCTGCCGGAAGTATTGCGGCGTTCGGTTTCGGGCGAAGATTTTGATGCGGCGACCGTCGCGGTTGTGACCGAAGGCGTCAATTACGATGACAAGCCGCTCGGGCACACTCAGGTGCAGATCTCGGCAAATGAGATCATCGGCCGTCAGACCCACCTATCGATTGAATCCGCCGTAGCTACACCTGAAGAGATTAAAGACCTTCGTCGAAAGGCGAAGATGCTTGAACTGCTCTACGAAATGAGCAAGTCGATTGGCACGGTTTTTGACTTAAAGGAAATATTTGAAAAAGCTACGGACCTGATCTTTCGCGGCACGCCGGCCGACCGGGTGGTTGCCCTGATTGCGGATGAGACGGTGGACGGCAAGATCCTTGATTACAGCCTGTTTCCGATCGCTGTGCGGACCCGTGATGAAAGCACGGACAAGTTGACGTCAAAGCTCACCATCAGCCGGACGATCACACAAAAAGTGATGCGTGAAAAGGTCGCGGTATTGTCGCAGGACGCAAAGACGGACGACCAGTTTCTCGGCTCGGACTCGATAGTTTCACAGGGCGTCAGGTCCACGATCTGTGCACCGCTTATTACGGAATCGAACGTTCACGGCGTGCTCTATGCTGACCGGCTTGATCCTTTCGCCACCTTTTCCGCCGATCATCTTGAAATGATCAGTGCGGTCGCCGCTCAGACGGCGGTCACGGTCGAGACCGTAAAGGCCCACAAACGCCTGGCACGCGAAGAGGTCGCACGAGCAAACTACAGCCGCTTTATGCCCGAGTACGTGGTGAAGCAGCTGCTTGATAATCCGGATTCTTTCCGTCTCGGCGGTATGAATCAGCAGGTGACGGTGCTGTTCGCGGACATCCGCGGTTTCACGGCCCTATCGGAAAAAGAAAAGCCCGAAAAGGTTGTCGGCCTGCTGAATCGGTACTTTTCAGTGATGACGGAGATAATCTTTGAGCACGGCGGAACGCTTGATAAATATATCGGCGACGGCCTGATGGCGATCTTCGGCGCACCGACCGCAAGCGAAGAGGACGCCCTAAACGCAGTGAAAGCGGCAGTAACGATGCAGAAACGGCTCGTCCAACTGAATACCGAACTCTACGCCGAAGGATATGGAAATGTCTCGATCGGCATCGGCCTGCACACCGGAGAGGCGACGATAGGCTACATCGGTTCGAACAAGCGGTCTGAGTACACCGCGATCGGTGACACGGTCAATCTTGCCTCGCGGCTCGAATCGAACGCGTCGGGTGGCCAGATCCTGATGAGCGAGGCAACCGCGGCCGCGAGCGGCAACCTGATCCCGGTCAACGTTCGCGATCCGTTGACTGTAAAAAACAGGGTCCAGCCGGTCAACGTTCTCGAAGTCAGATGGGGCTGATCCGCCCTTGAACCTCGCCGATAATAGTTGTTGTCAGGCGTGATTCAAAAGGAATATAATTTGAGAGTAGCATTACAATCATGTTAAGGATTTCCTCCCTCAAAAAGCTCGTCACTGATTCGATGGCGATCGATCTTGGCACTGCCAGCACGATCATCGCGGTCAAAGGGCGAGGTGTGGTCCTCGATGAACCTTCGCTTGTCGCGATCAACGAGATAACCGAAGAGGTCGTCGCATTCGGCCAGGAAGCGGGCGATATGGCCGGCCGCGAGGGTCGCGATGTGGTCGTCCGGGCACCGCTGATCGGTGGGGTAGTCGGCGATTTCGAACGCACCAAGAAGATGCTTGCGCACTTCGTCAAAAAGGCTCGGACCGGCGGTTCGAACCTTTCGCTTCAGGCCGTGATGAGCATGGTCTCGGACGTGACGCAGGTCGAGCAGCGCGCGTTGCTGAACGCCGCTGAAGAATCGCACATCGGCAAGGTTTTCATGATGGAAGAGGGCCTGGCGGCGGCTTTTGGTGCGGGCGTTTTGCCGACCGATAAACGGGCGACCGCGATCATTGACATCGGCGCGGCAACCACCAACATAGCCATCATTGCAAAGGGCACGATCGTCACTTCGACCTCCGAACGCTACGGCAGCAATGCCATTAACGATGTGCTTGCGACACATTTGCGTCGCCATCGCGGATTGCAGGTCGGCGAAGAGACCGTCGAACACTTAAAGACCACCTTCGCGTCGGCATATTTACCCGACGACATCACCAAAACGATCGAGGTTCGCGGCCGCGATGTTCAGACCGGCAGCCCCGCCGCGGTCGAGATAACCAACGGCGAGGTTTACCCGATAGTCGAAGGGATCGTCCGCAAGATCGCTGAAATGGTTCGCGACACGCTGACCGAGCTGCGGCCCGAGGTAGCGGCTGACATTTACGACCGGGGCGTCATCCTGACCGGCGGCGGAGCTTTGCTCGACGGCATCGACAAATATCTCCGCAACTACATCAATCTTCCCGTCATCGTCTCGGAAGAGCCGCGATACGCGACCGTCAACGGACTGCTGAAAATGTTCGACGACCCCAAACTGCTCGAAAAGGTCTCCCGCAACGAGCTCAGCGTCCTTCAGAACGCGGAAATTCCTTTCGAAGCCTAACCCGCCATGATCGAAAAAGCCTATGGGTCCTTTGCCAACCGTGCGTCCGATTTTATCGGCTCCGTCTGGTCTATCGCCATTCTGCTTGCGGGAATCATCGGCTCCGGCATCTACTTCGGCTTCACTGAACGCTGGGAGCTGCTCCTCCACCTCGCGATGGCCTTCGTTGCACTCATCGCCGTCTTCTTCCTCCAAAGATCCCAACGCCACGACAACCACGCCATCAACGTGAAACTCGACGAACTCATCAAAGCAGTAGAAGGAGCCCGCAACAGCATTGCCGGCGTAGATAAAGAATCCAACGAAGTCCTGGAAAAGATTTCCAAGAAATAAAGGCAAGCCGGTGATTAGGCGGCGGCTTCGCTTTGTTCTGGTTTTGAGGGTATGTAAAGGATTCGGGTGCAGCTTTCGCAGGTTATGATCTGCTCGCCCTTTTTGACTTCGACCTGCATTTGTGGCCTGAGGGCCATAAAGCAGGCACTGCATGAACCGTTCACGACCTCGGCAACGGCAATGCCGTCGCGGCTGCGTTGGGCCATGCGGTTATAAACCGACGCGAGCTGCGCCGGAAGCGTGGTAAACACCCCATCGCGGACAACGGAGTCTTTCTTGAACTCGGCCTGGTCGGCGGCAAGTTCTTTCTTGAATACGCCAAGGGCTGCGTCACGCTTGGCGTCAAGAGTGTTGATCTCCTCGGCACGTTCTTCGAGTTCTTTCTCGACCTCCTCGATGGCGGTCATCTTTTCGACCGTTTGGGTCTCAAAGGCCGTGATCTGCTTTTGCAACGCGTCCATTTCGCGCATTGCCGTCTCGTATTCCTTCTGGTTTTGGGCGTGCTTCAGGTTACGTTCGGCTCGTTCAAGGTAGGTCTTGTTCTCGGCCGTCTGCTTTTCAAGCTCGGCTCGCTCGGCGTGATACTTATCGCGCCGACCCTGTATCTCGCGAATAGAAGAGGCGTGCTGTTCAAACTCCTGTTCGATTTCAGCACGCCTTTGTTCCGCGGACTCGATCTTATTTCGCAATCGACGGATGTTCGTGTCCGTCTTTTGTAACTCTATTAACTTTTCAAGTTCTGCTTTCACCTTGGTACGTATCTCCTCGACATCAGTGCTTTTTGTCGTAACAAGTAGTTTACCGCAGGCGGTTCTAAATCAAAAGTTCACGCGGTTTCGGTCAGCAGGCGGATGTGCCCGATCAAGTGAAATGCCTCGACCTCGTCCGCCATCGCCTCCTCCGTCAAAACCCGCCACCGCGGCGTTTCATTAGCCCGCGTCAGCACCAGATCACTGCCCGACTTCGGCAGGCCAAAGTGCCTAAGCCGTGCAAACGCAAGCCCGCCGCCGCGCATAAATCCATCAGCAGGCGTTCGCGTCCAACCTGCTTCGACCGTTAAACATCTCACACCGTAACGAAAGGTGACGGACGAACCGACGAGGTTCGCCCCGCGATAGGAGAAAGAATGGGGCTCGGTGCGCTCGATGGCGACTGCACTACGTGCCCGGTTGGCGGCCGCCGCCTCCTGTATCAGCGTATCGAACAGCCACTGGACGCTGGCACGGCGGATGAGGTCGTTTGACGCTTTCAGACCGAGATAGTCGGCAACGTCCGAGCGTCCCGCGGAGCGTGCCTTTTCGGCTGCTTCGGCGATCATTTGAGACCAGACATCATCGAGTTCCTGCATCTTGAACGAGGATAGAACCGGACAGGTTCAAATGCAATTTCGTGCTATGATTTTCAGCGTTGAACAAATTTCAAGGCGTTCTTTTATCTGGGCTTGAGCGGTTCATAAGATTATGACTAAGGCTTTATCGATCGCGCTGTTGTGCATTTTTTCTGTATCGGCCATTGGCCAGAAAACGCCGCCAGTAAAGAGAAACGCAGGAGGGGCGAAGACAGCTTCAAAACCGGTCAAGAAGTTACCGGCTCCAACTCCCGAACCGACCCCAGATCCTGAAGCCGATCGAAAGCGATTCGATGCCGCTGTCGCCGCTCCATCAAATGCCGAAAAGGCGGCCCTGCTCCGTGCTTTCCTTGATGACTTTGCTGATTCTGAATTACGCACTGAAGCCGTCGAATATCTGGTCACATCTCGCGCCGTGGTCGGAAGCGAGAAGTTGCAGGCGTCCGACGTCGAAGGCAGCCTTGCGAGTTTTAGGCTTGCCATCGAAGAGGCACCTACACCAACGCCCGACCGCCTTTTTGACGACGTCATCGCCAAGATCCCTGCATCGCTCTTCTACCAGGGACATCGGGCGCAGGCAATGGAACTTGCCGCTTCGATCGAGAAGAAATACGCGGGGAATGTGAAGCGGATGTTGGGTGTTGCGGCCTTCTACTTGAGTGTCGAGAACGGCAGCGAAGCGAAACGTGTCGCTGACGCCGCGATCGTCGTCGATCCGACTTCCGCAGCAAGTTATCAGGCTCTCGGCCTGGCGCACCGGCTGAATTTTGATCTGGACGAATCGGCGAAGGCATATTCCAAGGCGATCGAGCTGGACCCGACATCGGCTCCGGCTAAACGTAGCCTGGCTGAGATGAAGCGTGCGACCGGCAAGCCGGACGATGCCGCGGCGATCTATCGCGAACTTCTCGCGGTGAATGCCAACGACGCGATGGCACGCAACGGCCTCGTCCTATCCCTGTTCGATGGCGGTCACCGGACGACCGCCGAATCCGAACTGGCTGCGACTCTTGAGAGATCTCCGCGCAACTTTATTCTGCTTGCGGGCGTCGCCTATTGGTACGCAGCAAATGGGATCGCGGACAAGGCAGTCGAATACGCCCAGAAAGCGGTCGACTTCGAGCCGCGTTACATCTGGGGCCATATTGCTCTCGGCCGTGGCCTAATGAAGCAAAACCGGCCGATCGACGCCGAGCGCATTTTGATCAAAGCGAGGCAATACGGCAATTTTCCCACGCTTGAGTACGAGATCGCATCGGCCCGATTCAAGGCGGGACTGTATCGCGAGGCGGTAGAGGAACTGCAAAAGAGCTTTAGCCTGCGTGACGGAATGATCGAAACGTTACTGGGCGGACGCGTGGCCAAGAGTGAAAAGAGTTTCCAGGAGTTGCTGTCATACGAACGACGGGCAAGCATTCTCGAACCCGCGGCTGCTGACGATGCCGATACGACGACGAAGCTTCGTATCCTGTTTGAGATGACGAAGAAGATCGGCGATTCGCCGGACGTGTCGGAAATGATCGCATTGGCGGATGAGTTCGTGAAAGGCGATGACAAAATGAAGCTCCATCGCCAGCTTCACGCGGCTGACCTGTTGCTCCAAAAGAATATTGCCGTATCAAAGGCCGCGGAACTGGTCAAAGCTGCGGTCGGCAACGCCGATGCCGGACTGGACGTTTCGGCCGCCGGAGCCGCTGTAATGGCAAGCGAACTTTACGAAAGCCGGACCGTCGCTTTTGCCAGAAACGAGATCGTGCTAATCCCCGAGGTTCCGCGGCAAATGCTGTCAGCTATCCTTCGCGGACGTATCGAAGAACTTGCCGGTTGGAGCTTCTATCAACAGAAGGACTACCCGGCAGCTATCGTACGACTTAAACGCGCGGTGAGTGTGATGCCTGACAAAAGCGCCTGGTGGCGGGCAAGCATGTGGCGGCTAGGGTCGGCCCTAGAAGCGAACGGCAATGACAAAGAAGCTCTCGAGACATATATCCAGAGCTACAAGATCGATCGGCCCAGCGGAATCAGATACGGCATAATTGAATCCCTCTATCAAAAGGTCAACGGAAAACGCGACGGACTGGAAGAGATCATCGGACCGAATCCAATGCCGACGGTCGCACTCGCGAAACCACAGGAAACAGTAGAGGCGAAGAAGGAACCCGAACTCACGACGGGTTCGGATGCTCCAAAGGTCGCGCAGGAACCTCCGGTCAATTCAGGAGAGAAGAAGGCTGCAGATATACCAGAAAGCAAAAATGTTGAACCTGCAAAGGCCGCGCTCCCGGAGCCTGGTTCGGTGACAAAGGCGGTTAGCGAGCCTACAATTAAAGATAAAGAAGATCAGCCCACACCGCCCGAACAGATAGCCGAAGTCGAAAAGCCGCGCGATGAGAAGCAGCCGGTTCAGGAAGTCACTAAGGCGACGGAACCTGAAAAGAAATCGGATGAGGTCAAGATCACCGCCAAAGACTCGGAACAGAAGGCCAAGAACGAACCTGAACTCTTACCAGAAAAGCTATCGCAAGAGACTAAGAATCCTAGCTCGAAAGACGCAGCGGCAGATAACACTCCTGAAACCGCTGCTGCAAAGAATTCCCCCCAACCCGAGGTCGTAGTTCCACCTGCCCCGAGTCAGCAAAAGGAGAAGGAACCGGCCACGGACATCCAAGCAGACGGGAAGAAGGAACCCGTCGTAGAGAAAGCGGAAGAAACGAAAGCACCTGAACCGAAGGATGTGAAGCCCCCTGTGAACGACATTGATCCAGTCGCGTCGCCGCCCGCCAAGACCGACGAAGCCAAGCCTCCGGGTGACGCTCCGGCCAACCTTCTCAGAGATCCGTTCGCCCAAACTGTGAACGAGACGAAGCCTGCGGCGGTCGAGAAGAAGCCGGTGATCGTCATCGATGACCCCTTAAAGGCCGACGATAAAGCATCGAGGCCCAAGGATCTGTTTGAGCCCGTGATCATCAGCGTTCCACGCAACAGCTCACCAAAAGGAGCGCCGAATTCCGATCCTGCCAAACCGACGAAAGGAGCCGACGAGGCGATCGCAGCCGGGACTACCCGACGCCGCGTGATCGAAGGCAAGGAGATCAAGTCGGATCAGCAGTGTTCGATCGATGTAAGCCAGGAGAACATTTCCCTTTTGAACGGCGGCGGAAGCCTTGGGATCCTGGTGAGCATTGCGGGCGACGGACAGACAAAAGACGTGACCGCCACCTCCACCAGCCCGGATGACATCGAAGTTAGAGCGGAACCCGAGATCAGCGGCATCTCAGGCAGACGCTTTTATGTGATCAAATCTGTGAGTGCAAATACCGGGGTTTACCAATTGAACTTTGAATCGCCTTGCGGTAAGAAGGAAATATCGGTGCGGGTACGCTAGTCCGTTACTTTAGGAGAATTCCGTTCGTCTCCCAGCGGGACCGTAGCCATTGTTACTAACAGCAAAAAGAAGAATGCGTTCGAAGGCGTTCTGAGCGGAAAGTCCAAAAAGCTGTGGATAAGAATGCCGATGCACCCCGCCATCGCGCCGACCGCGATGCTGCGGCGGCTGGGGCTGGTGGAGGTCTTTATCACAGCGAGCGCACGTTTTAGAAACAGAAAGATAAACGCAAGTACACACGCAAAGGCAAGTAAGCCTCCGTCGGCGAGTGTTTGAAGATAGTCATTGTGGGCCTGCTCCACGCGAAATAATCCGTTCCAGGTATCGTATCGTGAGAAGGCTACGCCAAACGCGTCAAACCCTGCTCCAATGATCGGATTGTCCGAGAATATCTTTAGCGCCACCCACCAAAAATGAGTACGCCCACTCGTTACATCAGCTTGCCCACTTTGTATACCAAGCCCTCGAGCAAGCGGATCTGCTCCAGACAGCAAAAGTACTGAGACTGCTGCCACCATGAGTACCACAGCCGCGACCGCTGCCGCTCTTAAGCCGAACGAACGGCCGTCCGTCGCGGGCTCTTTCCTCCTGCCCAAATAAAAATGAGCAAAAAGCCCGAATGCCGCAACGCCGAGTGTGCTGATCATTCCGCCCCGTGAACCAGTCATCGAGACAGCTATGAACATTAATATCAGGGCGATCAACAATAGCCCTTTTTTGTTCCTCTCAACCACATCCCCTAGCAGGAGGCCAAGCGTCACGCCTCCTGTCATCTCCATGAAAGCAGCAAAATGATGCTGATTCACGAACGGCCCAAACGGAATTGCCTGGGGCGTCAACCGCATTCCGTAGATCGCGTCCGGGCTTGCGAGCCGCTGAAGAATGCCCGCAAACGCCATTAGAGCTCCAAAAATAACAACGGCCACTGCCGTCCTCTTCAAGGCTGTCTTTCCGCCGAGAAATGTAAGAGAGGCGGAAAAGAAAACCAGAAGCAGGACAAGGCGAATTGTAAAGAAACGGGTGGAGTAAGGATCAAGCGACAGAGTTGATACAGCCGGCATTGCTAACAGGCCGGATTCAACGGTGCCGCCCAGAGGTAACAGCTGAATTAGGCCAAGCAGGATCAGGGCAACAAGCGGGAGTTGAAGGGGCGAAGAACTTAATAAGATCGAACCCTGTTTAAGCCCAACAGCTGTCCAAAGAACAATGATCAACGCGGTCAAGAGAGCCAGTGGCATAAATGCCCACATGTCCGTTGCGCCGTAGCCGATCGTCGCCAGCATCGGCAACGCAACCAGCAAGGCGACCAGCACCTTGCGTGAAAGGCCTCCGTCTGCAAACTCCGAATTATCCGGACCGGACCGATGTGTGCGATGTCTCTTCATTTCATCACCGCTTCACAAGCGAAAAATCGTCAAACCAAATATTTCCCGAGATCGAGCAACCATCAGCTGAACATCCCTCGGCGTCGATCTTCAGCTCAATTCCTTCCGTATCCGCGGGAACTGAGAAGGGTATTCTGATCTCTGCCCATCCCGCCGAAGCCGCGATCACCGCCGAAGCAAGCACGCTGGCATCTGCCGCGGAGATAATCTGACAGACAAGTGTCGCCTGAGCCTTCACCTCGGAACGGTGGTAGAAGATCATCTCGTATGATGAACCTCCCCTAACTCCGATCTTTTGTGAGACTGGCCGGAAGCCTTTGCCCCCCTGGCCGAAATTGAAGAGCAGGCTGTAATTGCCGCCATGTTTCTGCGAACCGTTCAGCCCGATCGCGGGGTATGAACCATCTGCGATGATCCACGAAAATGGGCTAGGCCCTTTCTGTGCCAACGCAGATTCAAAATCACCGTTTGAGACAGTTTCTGAGGAGATCGTTTCATCAGGAAACAACTGAGCCGAGTTTGCTATTTCAATAGCAGATCCGTACAACGCTGCCTCGATAAATTTCGCGTAGAGTGACCTTGCCGCTTCTTTCGTTCCACTCTCCTTTTCATCAGCGGGAACCTGTCTCCAAAATTCCAAGGCTTCGGCATAGCGTTTATTTCCCGCAAGCAACACCGCCATCGAAGCGTTAATACGAGATGAATCTCCAAGAGCATTCTTTATTTTGACGGCGTCTCCGCCAAAGACCTGCCACGCAGCCGTAGCCGCCGGGTTACTGAACGTTAGGTCCGCGGCGACAGCTCCACGAATGTAAGCGAATCCCTCATCGTATCGGCCTTGACGGAGTAATGAATTCCCCAACGACCATTGGACGCGAGAATAGTTCGGAGCCAGATCAAGAGCTTTTGACAGAGCTCGTTCTGCTCCTACCGGGTCTCCGGCCTGTTCGCGGGCTCGTCCGAGAAGTACCCAATTCAGATAGTTATTCGGAGAAAGGGCAGCGGCTTGCTCAAATTCGCTAAGTGACTCAGCTTGGTCGGCCGGTAGAAAGGTTTTCTCCAGGAGAAATGCGTGGTCAAGATGCGTCCTCGGGTCCGACGGTGCCAGATCTACTCCAAATGCCGCGATCTCGGCTTCCGTCGCATTTATGGCTACCGCGTGGCCAAACGCCCACTTCGACACAATAGCCGCAAGCACTACAGCACTCACACATATGCCGACAGCCACAACGCGGTAAAGTCCGCTTGCTAGAGATATTTTGATCTGCACCTGATATTTATTCGAAATCGACGGGCTCGATCCGGAGCTCTGCCCGTTTTAATTCAATATTCGATTCACGACACATGGCCCTCAATGAGCTTATGGTTTCGGAAGGTATCTTGCCGGATGATATCAGGATCTCCTGAACATCGTTCTCATCGCACAAGGCGGCCAATGAACCGTTCGAATCATAAACGCGCAGGCCATTTATTACTTTGTCTTTTTTAAGGGGGTCGTCGTCGATGAACCCAACGGGCCGGTAGTTCCACTTCGGGTTGTTTCGCAGCTCTCTCAAGATCAACTCGCCGCCGTCACCCGCGCCATAGATCAAGACACGCCGTCCATCATTAATGTGGGCGATCGGAATGATCTCGCGAATGAGCCTGAATGCAAGGCGGCTGCCGACGACCGCAAACAGCAGGATCAGCCCGTCGACAATAAAAACCGCACGCGAAAAATTCTGAAAGCGATAGATAAGCAAAATGGCTACGATACTGAGTACCGATCCCGACACAACGCCCTTTGTAAAGGTAATAAAATCACTAAGGCTCGTGTAGCGCCACAGGCCGCGATACACGCCCGCCGCCAGAAAAGCGAATAGTTTGAGTACGATCAAAAGGGGAAGCGTGTCAATGAAAAGCTCCCAATTCCCGGCTGATTCAAAGGGCCCGGTGACGAGAAGATAGGCCGCGTAGTAAGAAAGCGTGATCAGAAAAGTATCAAGGAAAACCTCGAATATCCGTCGCTTGTAGGAGACATTCACAATGAACGCAAAGACAGCGTTGTTGCGCGACGCAAGTTCCTCTTCCCGCTCCTCGTAAACCTTAACCTTAGAAAGATAGACCCCGATTATGGCGAGAATGATAGTGAAAAAGACGATAAGGGCGATGCTCTGTGTCGTCTCAAGTGTTCCTACAAGCAGCGATAATGTCCCGGCAACGACCGCGAAACCGTAGATCATCAGCACCGCCGAACGCTCGGACAAACCCAAAGCCACAAGTCGATGTGAGGTATGGTCACGCCCGCCCTGTGACGCTTTTCGTCCCCACAATTTTCGCAGGATCGTCACAAATGTCGTATCGAAGATCGGAACGAACAATATCAATACGGGTACGGCCAGGATGCTGAAAACGCTTCGCGAACGTCCGCCCGTTTGGCCGAGTAACACGGAACTGGCCAGAAGAAAGCCAACGAACATCGACCCGCAGTCACCCATAAAGATGGACGCCGGGTTGAAGTTGAACACCAGGAAGCCGACCAAAGCTCCGATAAAAACTGCTGCAAGCTGTACCTCGGCCGACTGCCCATTTGCCGCGAAACCAAACGCGAGCGACGATGCCCCGATCGCGGCGATCCCTGCCGCCAGGCCGTCCATATTATCGAGCAGATTGATGGCGTTGGTTATCCCGACCAGCCAGAACACCGTGATCCAAATGTCGATAAGTTCATAGCCCGTCAAGGGCAGCTTCAACCCAAAACCGACCACAAATGCCGCACCGATCAGTTGTCCGATCAGCTTCTGGTAGGGCTTTATGTTCAGTATGTCGTCAAGCAAACCGACCAGGAAAAGAAAGGAGGATGCGGCGAGGATCACTAGCGACTCGAAAGTATGAGGAACGAAGACGCCATAAACGACAAGGGTCGTTAGAAAAATAGCTGCGCCGCCCAGCATTGCGGTCGGCCTTTTGTGCCATCGGTCGCTCTTTGGTTTAGCGACAAAGCCGAAACGCCTAGCGAATTCGCGCACTCCAAGCGTTATTATGGCAGCGATAACAGCGCTTATGGCGCCAACTATCAATGGATTTGAGAGTGCTTCAAGCATGCAAAACGGCGGGGTTGCTCGTCCAAGTTAGCTCAGCCCTCTGCGGCAAGCAGTTCCTTGTAAAGTATCCGCAGGTCATTGATCATTCTATCCTTACTGTAATCTGAATGTACGAAATCGCGGCCTTTTACCGCGAGATTCTTCCGTAATCTTTCATTTTCTACTAAATAAATCAACCCCTTCAGCATACCTTCCACGTCCTCAGACACAACTCCGATCCCACGCTCGTGAATAACGAATCCGTCATTTTCTTCGATCTTTGGGCCAATAAGATCCGTGACGCCGCCTACAACCGTTGAGATAACGGGTTTGCCGCTTGCCATTCCCTCGATGAGCGACAGCGGCGTACCTTCGTTCAAAGACGTAAGCACCACTATATCGAGACCGGCATAGACTGCATCCACATCCTGCCTGTTTCCGACAAATGAGATACTTTTGATCCCCAACTTCTCGGCAGACTGCTCGAGATCAGACCGGAGATGCCCGTCTCCCGCTATGACAAAGTGTACGTTATGCGTAGAGTTTTCAGGTTCTGCCTGATACCTCGCCGCAACATCCAGATACATCGGGATATTCTTGATCTCAGTAAGGCGCCCGACAAAGCCTACGACTATATCCGATTCGTCGACACCCAGTTGATCTCGAAAACTTCTGCGTTTTGCTGTGTCATCCGCGAACGGCGTTAGTTCTACGCCAAGCGGTACAACGGCAAATTGACGTCTACGTCCGATACCAACTTGCTCGTGAATCTCTCTCAGCTGCTGATCGGAAATAACTATTATTTTATCCGTAGCAAACCGTGCAAGCAGTTTCTCGACCCCGATAAAGACTCGGGTCTTGAACGGACTGTAATAGCTATGGAATACGTGGCCGTGAAATGTGTGTGTAACTGAGAGCTTTCGGGGGCGACCCACCAACGCGGATAGCGTCAGCCAGCGATATAAGAAGAACGCTGCGGAACGGCCAACGGTACCGGCCTTTGCGGTGTGCGTACACACGATGTCAGGCCTTTCGTGCCGCATCAGCCGAAACAGCTTGTAAAGCGCCACGACGTCTTTAGGAGACAATTCGCGGCTCATGTCCTCAACGAAGATCGGGCGGATACCTGCGGCTTCAGCGACATAGGCCATATCCTCTTCGCCGTCCGGCACCCGCCCCGCGACGAGCACCGTTTGGAACTCATCCCGCAACCCGTCAGCGAGCCAAACGACGTGACGGGCCGGGCCGCCTACATTCAGCCGGGCAATGATACGAAGGATCTTCATCTGTCGGAACTGATCAACGGAGTTTCAGAAAGTGCGCACTAGTCCATCCTGAAGATCGTTTGCGGATCATCCTCGTGCCGTATTTCATCTATAGGCTCGCGCTTCCCTTCGCCCATATAGAGGCGATTTGGGCAATTGATGACCATGCCGTCGATCGGTCCGATGTTCCTGTAACCATGCACCACGCCCTTGGGTACAACTACTGCGGTCGGCTCGTCCTCGCCAACGTTCAAGGACATCATGCTGTTGTAGGTCGCCGAATCCGGCCGGTTGTCCCATAGGCGCATATTGAAGGTGGACGGCCCGATAAAACAAAACAGGTCAGCCTGATCAACATGTTCGTGCGGACCACGTTGAATGCCCGGTTTTGTGAACGAAATATAGGACATCGCCGGATAGAATTCTTCGTCCAGATCGTCGTGGCGGAAGAGTTCAGCCAGCCAACCGCGATCATCAAAGAACTTCTTAAGCGGGTAAACGATCACACCTTCGATCTCACCATTCTTAAATGACATATTGGATCTAAATATTGTTTGCACCGGTCTCCGCGACCAGATTCGAAGCCTTTAAAAGGCTGGAAAAGGTACCGGCGTCCGTCCACCAGCCCTCTAGCTCGTTCCACGTCATCTCACCGCGTTGGATGTAATGGTTGTTCACATCAGTGATCTCGAGTTCACCCCGCTCGGACGGAACCAACGTTTTGATCACCTCAAAAACGCTAGCATCGTAAAAGTAAATGCCGATCACTGCAAAATCCGATTTCGGGTCCGAGGGCTTCTCTTCGATCCTGACCACCTTGTCACCCTCAAGCTCGGGCACCCCAAAACGCTGAGGGTCATGCACGTGCTTGAGCAGAATTTTCGCACCGCGGCCCTGCTTTCGATATTCTTCGGCGGCTGCGGCAATGTTTCCCTCGATAATATTATCACCGAGTACCACGCAGACTGCTTCCTCGTCGGCAAAGTGCTCTACCAAAGAAAGCGCGTCCGCAATGCCGCCTTCGCCCTCCTGGTAAGTATAGTTCAGATGTTTGAGTCCAAAGTCCTTCCCGTTGCCCAACAAGCGCAGGAAGTCTCCGGCAGAATTGCCGCCGGTTACGATCATTATGTCCTCGATACCAGCGTTAATAAGCGTCCGGATCGGATAATAGATCATCGGTTGGTCATGGACCGGCAGCAAGTGTTTATTGGTTATTTTTGTTAGCGGATGCAGCCTTGATCCGAGTCCGCCGGCCAGAATTACTCCCTTCATTTCTCTTATTTTCTCTCAACTGTTTAATCGATAAATCTCTGGAACCACAGCTCAAGCATTAAAAAGGCCCAAAGCTGAAACGAATGGTCGCGTTCACCGCTCGTATGCTCAACTACAAATCGCTTAATTACATCGGGCTTCACTATCCCTCGTGTCAGCGAACGTTCTGAAAGCAAGATCTCCATTAAAAATTCCTTCATCTCACCGCGAAACCACTTACCGATGGGAACGCCGAAACCCATCTTTCGTCGGTAAACAACCTCTTTTGGCACAAGGCGGGCGGCGACCTTCTTCAAGAGCGATTTCGTCTGGTACCCGCGCATCTTCATACCCGGCGGCAGGCTGGCAGCGAACTCGATGACCTTGTGGTCGAGAAATGGCGACCTAGCCTCGAGCGAATTTGCCATCGTAGCTATGTCCACTTTTACGAGCAGGTCGTTCGGCAGATACGTCATCTGATCCGTAAGCAGTGCAGCATCCAGG
Organism: Acidobacteriota bacterium; assembly: GCA_031398645.1. Lineage (GTDB taxonomy): Bacteria > Acidobacteriota > Blastocatellia > Pyrinomonadales > Pyrinomonadaceae > OLB17. Next base: position 13,470 of record JANNNS010000141.1, on the reverse strand, counting down.
ATGCTCGAGCCATTCGCCTGCGTGAACCAATCATCAAGAAACTGTGAGGCTTTGCGACCCGCCACCTCAGCCGCGAACTGATCTGTGTATATCTCTTCCTTACCAGCTTGGTCGAAGGCTGTGACCCACCGGAAATACCTGTTCGTTTTAGAGAGCTCGGCGGCCTTTATAAAGCGCTTTACGTCGCGTATGCGGCTTCGGGTTAATTCTGAAGAGGGCAACATTCCGATAGCTTTCTCAATGATAGGCTTCCGGAAAATAGCCGGTATCCGTTGATAACGTTCTGCCAGCTTCATCGCGGCGTAACGTTCATAACCAGCGAAACTCTCGTCGCCGCCGTCACCGTTAAGCGCGACGGTGACGTGCTTTCGAGTTTCCTTAGCAACGTAATAGGTCGGTATTGCACTCGAGTCTGCATAGGGTTCGCCGTAATGCTCGACTAGAATCGGCAGAACTTCGAGGGCATTGGGCCTAACGATGAACTCGTTGTATTCTGCCCCGACGTGTTCTGCGACGCGTTTTGCGTATTTCAGTTCGCTAAAATCCTGCTCGTCGAACCCGATCGAAAATGTCTTGACTGGCTTATCACTCTCTTCAGCCATTAACGCAACCACGATGGACGAGTCAACGCCGCCCGAAAGGAAAGCACCGAGAGGTACTTCGGAGATCAGCCGCATCTTTGTGGCTTCCCGAACCAGCCGCGTTGTTTCGTCTATCGCCTCTTTCTGCGTAATACTGATCTTCTTTGAAAAATCGGGAAGCCAATATCGGTGAGTTTCGATCTCGCCGTTCTTCCAAAGCAGCCAATGGCCCGGCTCAAGCTTGCGAATGCTCTTGAACGCTGTCTGCGGAGCCGGAACGCAGAGATAAGAAAGGTAACTGTCGATCGCCGCTAGGTCGACCTCGCGGCTAACACTAGGGTGCGCCAGGAGAGCTCTAAACTCTGAACCAAAGACGAGATCTCCATTAGACTGAAGTGAATAAAGCAGCGGCTTCTTTCCGACGCGATCCCGGGCAAGAAAAAGCGTCTTTTCTACTGTGTCCCAGATCGCGATCGCGAACATTCCTCTCAGTCGATCTACGCAAGCCGGACCGTATTCATCGAATAGGTGAATAATGACCTCGGTGTCCGAACGCGTATAAAACTCGTGTCCCCGCTGTTCCAGATCGTCTCTGATCTCTTGGAAGTTATAGATCTCGCCGTTGAACACGATCCATTTGGTCCGGTCCCGATTATGAATCGGCTGCTTTCCGCCAGCGACGTCAATTATTGATAGACGGCGCATGCCAAGAGCGGCGTGCTCGTCAACGAAAAAGCCGTCATCGTCCGGACCGCGATGCTCGATCGCAGCGTTCATCCGTTCAATGATCGAGCGGTCGACAGCCTGGCCGTTATTGGCTATATATCCGGTGATACCGCACATCTTGAAAAATTCCGCACTGGAGTCTCTATCGTGCTCCTCTCATCAGCTTCCGATTCTCACGTCCCTCACGATAGAGAGTTATTCCTACAGCAATGAAGATAAACAGGAAGACCTGAATCTGAGTACGCTGGCGATAGGCCGTGCCGACATTTCCCTGGAAAATAGAATATGCTAGCGTCAACATTAGGCTGAAAACCAGCACTGCAACGGAACTTCTAAGCCGTTGGCCGATCGCATACCAGAGTCCTGACGCCAACAAGGGCATCATCGCCCACCAGAGCAATACTTCCGGCAGCGTAATGACCTGCCTAAAATTCGACATCTCCCAGGGGAATGGGGCAAACATAAGGTACAGGAGGCCAATAGGCACTGCCGAGATCGCTCCCTCAGTCGTTGAAACGTCCAGATCTTCACCAAATCCCGAGTCGGCCGACTGAGCCAGATCCTGCCGGCTGACCTGGATCCGCTCAAGATTGGCATACGTCTCAAAATCTACGCTGGCATTTCTAATAACGCCCAGATACGTCAAGCCAAGGCCCAACAACACCAACACTGCGGTCCGTCTCACGATCGATTGCACGGACCCGGTCACACCGATAATGAAGCTGCCACCAACGGCAATGACGACCATGTAGAAGATATAGAATCTCAGAGAAAAAATGCCGAAAAGAGAAAAAACCAGCAGAAGAAGGGCAAGGTAATTGAACTTCTCCTGAAGCCGAAGAACCATCGTCATCGCCAAGACAAGCAGGAAAATGATCAATCCATCCTTCATCAATTGCGAAGACCAAATAACGAAGGATGGGAAGAAGGCGATCGAGATGGCTGATATCTTCGCGACCCGCTTGTTATTGAACATCTGTGCGGCACAAAAGTAGATCATTGGAGCCGTCGCCGCACCAAAGACCGCGCAGAAAGATTGTGCGGCGAAGATGTTCTTACCGATCAGATAGTAGATTCCCGCAACCAGATAATTCATGCCCCAGCCTGGCCCGGCGGTGGACCACGCACGCTGAAGAGCCATATCATCGGTTGAGATCTGACCTTGCCAATACTCGACTAAACGCCACCCATTGAAATCGTACGTATTCGCGTCCGCACCAAAAAAATCGCGCAGATCTAGAACATGGATCACGATCCCGAAAGACAATCTGACGAGAAGAGCACCAAGGAAAATGGTTGTGATGAATTCTTTCTCGTCCGTGAACCTTCTAAAAATGAAGATACCGATGGAAGCCAGGACAAGCACGACGAGGATCGACGAAGCACCTTCAGGAAAGGCGACCGTCACCATGCCGAGTGTGACAATTAGCAAGCAAGCTGCGATGAAGAATCTGTCACGCATGCGGGCTTTATCAATTCTCGGTTCTCAAAACCAGGTTGTTCTCGAGCACCAAGGCGTCAAAATTCGAATTCTTGAACGTGTTGACCGCATTGTGGGGAGTACACACGATCGGCTCCTGAACGTTGAACGAGGTATTTAGGAGCATCGGGATGCCGGTTAGTTTCTTAAATTCGTTTATAAGGTTCCAATATCTGGGATTTGTTTTCCTGCTGACCATCTGTGGCCGTGCCGTGCCGTCAACATGGACAACCGCGGGAATCTTTGCTTTGTACTCCTCGGCAACTTCAATGACCGTGATCATGAATGGGTCGTGGTGTTCCACACCGAAGACCTCGGCCCCATTCTCCTCGTGCATCGAGGGAGCCAGCGGCCGGAACCATTCGCGTAGTTTGACCTTGTGATTAAGTATCTCGCGCATATCCGAACGCCGCGGATCCGCCAAGAAACTGCGCGCTCCCAAGGCCCGCGGTCCAAGTTCCATTCGCCCATTGAACCAGCCTACTATTGCTCCGTCGGCTATAAGCTTTGCCAGCTTCGGCAATAAGATCTCGTCGTCCAATGTTTCAAACTTTAGGCCCGCCTCGTCTAAAACGCGTTGACATTCAGTGTTCGTAAATCCAGGCCCCCAATACGCATGGTCCATCACGACTTCGCGTTTGTTCCCGAGCACTTGATGCCACACCATCAGTGCCGAACCAAGGCTGCACCCGGCATCACCCGCAGCGGGCTGGACATAATAATTCTTGAACGGGGTCTCGTGAAAGATGCGCCCATTCATCACAGAATTGAACGCAACACCGCCCGCCATGCACAGGTTCTCTTCACCTGTCATTTCCTTTATTTGCTTGACCAGATAGATCGCGGTGTCTTCTAGGGCCTTCTGGGCGGAACACGCAACGTCCCAATGGTGTTCCGTCAGCTCCTCGCCTTTCTGTCGTCCGGGTCCGAGCTCTCTGGTTATAGCGTCAGGAAACTTGTAGTGCTTAGCCAGGTGGTGATCCAGCACTTCGATGTTGAACCTAAAGTCGCCGTGCCCGTTGGTGGTGAGGACCTTCTCACGAAAGAAGTCGTAAAACTTCGGCTTTCCGTACGCAGCCAGTCCCATTACCTTCCATTCATCGCCGGCAAACATATCAAAGCCGATATAATTCGTGACGGCCGAATAAAACTGTCCAAGGCTGTGAGGAAGTTTGATCCGCCTAAGCACTTCCAGCTTGTTTCCGCGTCCGCGTGAAAACAGTGTTGTAGTATCCTCACCGGTTCCATCCCAGGTAAGGACCGCAGCACTCTCGAAAGGCGAAACAAAGAATGCACTTGCGGCGTGGGTCTGGTGGTGTTCGAAAAAATGAAACTTGAAATCGCTTGGGCCGAAGTGTTCACGCAACCTCTTCGGATGCCTGAACATACCCAGATAACTGTCGCTCACCTGGGCTAGTCCTCGGTCGGCCCTCGCCTTAAACATATCCCGCGAAACAAATGCGGACTTCACCGCTTGCATCGCCTTATGTCGAAGTATCCAAGGTTTCCAGTAGTGGCCCACGTGTGCAACATCTTTAAGCTTGATGCCTGCCTGATCGAGACAAAACTCAATTGCTTTATATGGAAATCCGCTGTGATGCTTCTTCCGCGAAAATCTTTCTTCTTCCGCAGCGGCAACTATACGGCCATCTTCTATCAATGCCGCCGCAGAATCACCCAGTGTTGTCAGACCCAAAATGAACATAAATAATGACTCGACAAATGCTGTGTTCGCTAGCGCAACCAACACTTATCGGCCTTTCCTATCCGAACCTGCGACCGCCTTCATCGCCTCAGCAAGGACGGCGGCGTACTTCGGTACACTATAATTAGCCGATCCAAAATGTCGGCCCGCTGTGCCCATCGCCTTTCTAAGGTCAGCGTCCCGGATCAATCGGCTTAGGGAATTATACCAATCCTCGTGGGTCACCGCATTGAAGTGAGTAACGTTATCTTCTCCGATCTCGGCGCATACCCCAACGGGGCTCATTACAAACGGCACGCCAACGGCAAGATACTGGATCGCCTTAAAACCCGACTTTCCCATAAGCCATTGCTCGTTCGCCGAGTCGCTTGTCACAATTGGGTAAAGTCCGATGTCCAGCGATTGAAAGTCAGAAACCTCCCGCTCCAGGTTCCATTCCCTATTTTCTATCTCCACCCCGCGGATCTGAATGTCCTTATTTCCCGCCCCAACTATCTTTAATTTGAAACGGTGATCCGTTGCTAGACGCTCAAGCACAGGAAAGATAGATTCTAGAAAGGGCAGCGTCGAATGTGTGCCTATCCAGCCTAGGATCGGGACGTCATTTTGCTTTTCGATCGGAGTGAAAATATCTGTATCAGCCAAAGTGGGAACAACTATCGTCTTCGCTCCTTGTGACTGAGCATGGTCGGCGATGAACCTGTTACCGCATACAACGAGGTTAGAAGTTCGGATCAGTTCGTCTGTTTTTCCAAAGAACTTGAAATAGCTGCCGACCCGGCCATAACTTGGACTCACGTAGCTAACATATGTCGCGTCATCAAGGTCAAGGATCATTGGAAGGCCGCCGACATTCCGGTAAAGCCATTCGAAAACCCCAGGACCGAAGAACATTGCCTCGCGCTGAACAAAGAGCAGGTCGTATTGGCGTGAATCCAACAAGCCGGCTGCCCTTTTAACGAATGGAGCAACCAGTCCGAGCGCCTTGCCTGCGACGCCGCCGCCGCGATAGAAAGCCTGGAACTGGCGGCTTTCAAGAAAGGGGGCTATCGTAAGTTCGATCCCATGCTGACGAAGCGGCTCAACAAACTGCGCCATCCGAAACCGCGTCGCCGCCGCCTCGATGGGGTATGAGCTTAAACCAAGAACACGCATCTAGTCGAGACTATCTTTTCTCTGCCCAGGTTTCTATATAGGTACCCATCTCACCAAGGCCGCTCAGGGCGGTAATAAGCTTGGACGCCTGACTTTCGATCATCCCGGCAACACCGCCCCGACTGGGAACCAGACTGGTCCCTGCATAGACCGTCCAGACTTTTGGAGAAAGCCCGTGCTTCTCGAGAAGCATCCGCAGCGATTTCGGCCCAAATCCAAAAACATGAAACGGAGGAAACGTTGGAGCCAAATTCACGCACCAATCACGGCCTCGCAACTTTTGATAGAAGTTTCCAACTTTGAAATACAGACCTTTCTCATTCGGCACATCGACGAATAGCAAACCGCCCTTTTTCAAGATGCGCGATATTTTCTCCATGATCGCGTCCGGATCGTAGAGGTGCTCGAGCACTGCAGCTAAGACCACCACGTCATAGTGATTATCCGGAGTTGACGCCTCCTCGATCGAGGTGCGCCAGATCTTTGCTCCAGTCTCTCGCTCAGCGTAATCGGCAAATGACTCAGACGGCTCAACGCCTTCTGCATCCCATCCCCGCTCGATCGCCGCCTTCAGTACTTCGCCACGCCCGATTCCGATGTCGAGAACACGCCCGGTTCTGCCGAGCAGCTCCTCTGCCTTTGCGATGAGCTTTTCCGCATTTTCACGCCGTGAATCTTTATCATGGGCGACGAAATATTGATCGGCATCCATTTCATAGTGCTGCCCTAGCCCGTGCTGTGGAAATGGCATTGGGTCCGGAAACACGAGACCGCACCTCCCACAACTCCAAATTTCTGATTCGACACCTAGCTGCTCCCGGTGAGATCGTCCTCCGCGTTTGCCCAAAGATGTCGAGGGTGCCGCCTCGCAAACCGGACAATCTTGTTTGGTCCAGACGTAGCCGTCTCGAGTACCTATCTGCTTATCACTATTCTGAGTCATATTCCATTAGTCGTGCATACAACCGCCTGTATCTCGCTCCGCCCACGAGTTCAAGATCGAACTCCTGGCGGGCGATCGTGCGACAGAAGTCAGACGAATCGCCCAATTCGGCGACCTGCTGCAGCGCGTTGAGATAGCGATGGTTATCAAACGAGTCAACCAAGGCACCAACCCTTGAGGTGGCGATCAATTTATCTACATCCCCAACTCCCGAATTGGAAATGATCGGCAATCCCGCCGCAAGATATTCGGGGATCTTCGTTGGTGAACGTGAAAGAGTCGCATAGCTTGCTTTTACGAAAGAGAGGCCGAGATCCGAGGCGCTCAGATATTGCGGCACTTCGGAGGATTGTACCCGGCCTACGAAATAGTCGTCGGGGCTAAAACCTCGTTCGTGTAAAAGGGCAACCATCTTGTCGGGATCACTTTGCGTGAGAAGAAGGGCAAAGACCGCAGGATCATTCTGCCTCGCCGTCGCGATCAGGTCTGCTATCTCTTCGCTCAGATAAAGCCCGCCCAATGCCCCAACATGCGTTATAACGAACCTATTTTCAACCCGTAGGCGTCGCCTGATCTTATCGCGTGTCACCTGGCCAAGGCCCGAGAATCTTTTGTCCAGATCAACGCAACACGGTATAACCTCGATCGGCCTTCCTTCCTTATCAAATCCCGCAGCGGTGCTCTCCGGAAACAGGATTTCCCGGGCCGCCTCCGTAAGGACCACAAAACCATCGGATTCCTTCATTAACCACTGCTCGATTCGTTTGACCGTCCGATAGACGATTCCATTGGTCGGCCAGATGCCGGCTTCCGTGTACTCTTCCGGAAAGAATCCGCGGATATCAAACAGGAGTTTGGGCTTCCTTCGCGAGAATTTGCGGGCCAATGCGCCCATCAGCGTGGGAACGTGAACTCGGCCGTGTAGAATATCGAGCTGTTTCGCCTTTATCAGTTCTCGCACCTTCCAGGCCCCGCGAAAAATATCATAGGCCGTGGCGAGTGCCGAGAACCTCTTGTGATATGCCAGATAGTGCCAGGCAAGCCCCTCGGACTGCATCGCTTCCTGCATTTCCGTGAGCTGCTCGCTCGTCCATGCAGAGCTCAGGTCCGGTTCGAAGGTCAATAGTGCGATCTCATGCCCATCCTTCTTAAGTTCGCGCAAATACGGCAACACCTGCGTCTGCACAAGCGGCTGCCGCAGCCCGAAATAACAAATATATAACGCCCTTGCCACCTAGTTCTTTCGCAGTCTCCTGAACGGAAACGCCGCAAAATAAGCAATATTCCCGGGCCTGTTCCAAATACTCTTTCCCGCGGTCCTGATAAAATCAACGTACTGGCCAGCTCGAAAGTACGAACCCGCCAGTACCATATTAAGTTTAGCGTAACACTCGACCTCTATCGTCTGCACCTCGCCGTCGGCAGCAAATGCTTTGCCGAAACCGATCAGCATTGCCCTCTCCATTCGCCTAATATTCGTATGTCCCCCTTTACCGTGCTGGCGATAAAAGAGCAGTGGCTCGGCAACGAACCCATACTTCCATTTGCAGGCGATTCTGTATGAAAGGTCCCAGTCTTCAGAAGGATGAAGGTCAGGATTCGTATCATAACCTCCCACCTGCCAGAAAACAGCGCGCCTAAGCATTGTCGTGCCGCCCGGCGCAGCGATTGCCGGCTCAAACATCAATAGCTTGACGCGGACCCAGCCCTCGCTGCCGTCAAGGCTAGCATCCATCAGAATTCCATCTGCGTCCACATTCCGATAGCCGCAATGCACAAGGCCGATCTCTGCGTCTTCCGCGAATTTCGCTAACTGCTTCTCCAGTTTCGTGGGAGCCCAATAATCATCGGCGTCGAGGAACGCGAGATAATCGCCGGTCGCTATCTCAGCACCCCTATTGCGGGCTGCTCCGACGCCTTGATTTTGCTGCCGGACGGTAATTATCTGGGCACCATAACTCTCCAGTATCTCACTGCTTTCGTCCGTAGACCCGTCGTCTACAACAATAACTTCGTGCGGCCGAACTGTCTGGTTCAGCGCACTGTCAATGGCCTCACGCAAAAACCGCCCGTAGTTGTAGTTAGGAATGATTACACTGACCCTATTCATCCGTCGCAACCCCTTTCTGCCCCACATAGAAATATCGATTTCCATGTTGCTTAACACCAAATAACCGAGTTGTAAGCTGAGATGACTTCCGGATAAAGTACAGTACCGCACTTCTCGGACGGGTCAGTACCTCGGAGGTCAATCGTTCGGGAGCGGGGAATGCCACCTCCGTAACAAGAAGATCAACCTCCTCGAGACCATGTCGCTCAAAAAGCCGTCTCTGACCGGCTGTGGAGGCAAGTATGACGTGATATGGAGCAACACTGGTAATTTTGCCGGCTTTGAAGCGACGTGAAAGAGACATAGCAAAGTTGAACAGATTCGGATTCGCCTCCAGCGGACCGTGAGCGATCAAAGTCCCGCCCGGCTTCAGTAGCGTGAGGATCTGAGGGAATTGGTGATCCAGGTGGGTCAGGTGCTCGAGCACGTCGCCGAGGTGCAGGACATCCGCCTTGCACGAAGGTGTCTCAGTGTGGTTTACGATCTCAAATGGATATCGGCCACGCAAGGCCTCAACTTGAGCTGGATTGAATTCAACTCCTATGGGCCTCCATCCCAAAGCGGCAACAGCGTTCAGCAGATCACCGTCGCCACATCCGTAGTCAAGGAAGATTCCCGGCTCAGTCTCGCGAAGATACGCGACCACCTCGTCGAATTTTCCCGCCGATCCGTCCTCGAACTCGTCGGCCCCATCGTCAAAGTAGCTGCTGCCATACATTTCGAGCAAGAGATCCTCTTCAGGCATTGGGTCGCACACAAATGAGCGACAATCCGAGCATTCCATGAAATCAAAATCCCGGCCTTTAAATTCGATCGTTCCCACCCAAGACCGTGAGAAGGCCGAGCCAGTGCACATCGGGCATTTGATCTGGTTTCTCAAGTTTCGTTTCTCAGCCATTCTAAATACAAGTCATCGCACCTTTTCTGAGTATCCCTTACCTCAAACCTTTCCGAGAGAGTTCTCCCATGCCTGCCCATCTCCGTCCATCGGTCTCGAGCAGCGAGCATTTTCTGAATCCCGGAATGAAGCGAATCAGGGTCGCTATCGTTTACCAGATAGCCATTCTCGTCATCGACTATTATCTCGGGAGCCACGCCTACGCTCGTGGTCACGATCGGCTTACCCAGGGCGAACGCTTCGATAAATACCATGCCAAAAGACTCTGCCAATGACGAATGTACAAATACATCAAAGCAGTTCATCACCGCAGCAATGTCGCTCCGCGGTCCGGTCAGAATCACCTTGTCACGAACTCCGAGAGCATCGATCATGGTCTGGAGACTCGTCTTGTCTCCGCCACCGACGATCAAAAGCACGAGTTCGGGTCGCTCCGGGGCCACTTTTGAAAACGCTCTTATCAAGTTCTCAAAATTCTTAACCCAAAACAAACGGCCTACCGCACCGAAAACTATTTTGCCTTCGATCCCGAGTTCTTTACGCACATCAGGGTTCTGAAGTGCTTTTTGTCTCCAATCACCAAGATCAAATCCGTGGTGAACGACCGCCACCTTGTTCTCGGGTATTCCTAGGTCGCGAACGAATATCTCCTTCATTTGTTGTGAAGGAGCGATCGTGTGCTTGGCAAGGAACCTGCCCGACGAACCATCGACCAGTGTCAGGAGCCTCCGCTTATGTAGAGGCGTTTCGTGAGAATGATGCCCAGTGAATATCGTAACCGGCACCCGTGCCGCCCTCGCGGCTGCCAATCCAATCAGGCTCGCATCAAACAAATGCGTCTGGACGATCTGAACTTTATCGCGCCGGAAAGCCGAATAGAGTTGTCCGACAGCGGTCACGGCCTGTCTCCGCGAAGTATAGTTCAAGGACCGCGTCGGCACCCCGATCTCCGCCATTTGTTCCCGCAGTCCCGCCTCGGGCCCAAGACTGATTATGCTGTATTCAATTCTCCCCCGATCAGAATACTTTAGGGAGTTATACAAAAGGGGGTTTGGCGTCGAGTTATCAATAACATGGCAGAATCGGATTGGCGTCATAGGTAATTAGCATTCGATTAGGGGTTAAGGCCTGAACGCCAGTTCCGGTAATATCTGAAGGAGCGATCGAGCTTTCCGCCAAGAATGCGGTCAATTGACCAAAACACGAACACTTTTTCTGTGAGAAACCTGATATCTGTGAGACAACCACCGGCGTAAAGCCCGACAGCGGAGGCCCAGTTCGACCTTCGGATCTTTGCCAACCTCCAGTGACTCTTAAGAATTCCGGACTCTCGCGATCCGATGCCAGTTGAAATTGCCCATTGATAAAGATTGGCGTACATGTCCTCGACACTTCGCGAACGGGGGTCCCGCTTGGCGTTTCGATTCTCGTCATGAATTCCGATCATAGCTACGGGCTGTGCGATCTCTCCCGCCTCCAAAGTACAAGTCAACATTAGCTTGATCAAAAGCTCACTGTCTTCTTGGAAATTATTAGTAAAGTATCCGGCCCGATCGAAAACCGTTCTCTTGACCGTTAGCGTATTCAAGTGGAAAAACCCGTTTGCCCTTCCTATTCCGCAAAACGTATCAAATAGTTCATGAGGCTCGATCCGCGGCGAAATCGTATAGATTTCTGGAAATCCGAGTTCGGTGTAGGTTTTTTTGCCTCCCTCCGTATAATAGTGACTGCCTGCGGCGCCATAAACGCCGTCAGTCTCCGGTTTCTCCTCGAAGATCCTTTTTTCTGCTGCAAACCGGTCCGGCAAGTAATAATCGTCGGCGTCCAGAAACGCAACATACTCATATCTGGAACTTTCGATTCCGACATTCCTAGTTGGTCCGGCCCCCAGGTTTTGATTATCCTCATGTGTGATCAGCCGCACCATTTCATATTCCGCATCAAGCCTTTGGCAGACCGAAAGGGAGTCATCAGGGCTTCCGTCTTCGATTAGAATAACTTCTGCAGTTTCATCTTGGTCCAATGCCGATTTGACCGCCTTTTCAACAAAAGGCGCAGCGTTATAGACCGGAATGATAATCGAAACCTGCATTTTGTCTTGATGGTGAGCCTACTGCCCCTGTCCTACAGCATAATGGACGGTACTCTTAATCAATTACTCCGAGTTTACAAAAAAAACGGTATTTACCTTCGGGGTTTCCAATATCACACGAGCGTGAATCTGGTAACCGTTCGACGATAACAACCTAGAAACCGAATCGGCGCTGATCTCTTCTAGCGAATAGCCGTATATTTCGCACGCGATGAGCTTTGGTCGGAATTTGGACCAGTCATTGGACGAAAGCGCGGGATACTCCAAGCCTTCAATATCAATACTTAAGAAATCAATTTGAGTTCCGGCGGGGACGTACTTCTCTAACACGCTCGCAAGCGATGCCGTTTTCAACAAGTAGGTATTCTTTATTGCGGCTTCATTTCCCAGTTTGTCGATATAGTCCGATGACATCGTATTGATGACGGCGGCAGATTCACCAAAATCATAGTAAGTTGAAGTGCCTTCCCTTTCAGATATCGCCATCTCGAGATTGATATCCTCCGGACGCAGTTTCCGAAAGACCTCCATACTGTTCGGTCGGGCATCAATATTTATTCCCCGCCACCCGGCTCTATAGAGATAATAAGTATTGGAGTGTTGATATGGATGATATGCGCCGACGTCTACGAAGAAGCCGGGTTTACCGTTCTTTACTCTCTCGTAAAAGAAATTTCTGATGACGAGGTCTTCGCCAGCTTGTGAAAACGTCAGAACATTGAACTCATATCCAAGGATACTCCTTGATAAGAAACGGGCAATTTTCCATTTTACTGACATCTATTTCACAACCTTGTATGATCAACAAACTTTACAGTCTCGACTTTAGCTAGCATATAATCTTAATTTAGCGGTCACCCAACCAGCCTCGCCATCGCTGAGGACAAGCCTCCAGACAAAGAACCCGTACGCTAAAAGAGATGCAACAGTAATAATTACCACGATTGCGTTTATTTCGCCGGCAATGTAATTGGCAACTAGCGGGGCGCACATTATGGCTAGTCCGATCCCGAAGTACCTAAGGGGACCTCCATGATATTTTAAACCGGAAACCTTGCGGGCAAGCAAAAAATGTATGATTGCATCGACGGACATGCGAAGCGTCCAAGCTATGGCCACACCAAATATTCCAAATTGGACTGACAGTACCCAAAGCAATAATAAATAGGGGACTAACTCGAGCCAGTATAACTTCGTAAATATATCGGCCCGCCCCGATGCCATGATCATTGTTCCTGGGAAAAAGGCTTGTAAGTTTAGAGCGACTCCCATTAGCAGAATGTAGAAAGGCATGGAGCTCTCTCTTCCGAATTCCTCCCCCGCCCACACTGTAAAAAAAGGCTTTGCCACAATTGCGATAACGGCGAGAACGGGAATGGTCAAAATAAGGTTAACCCTAAGACCCCGCGAAAATAGCGTGTTAAGTTGAAACCGGTTTGCTTCTCCCTGCAATTGGGAAAAAGCAGGAAGCAACGACTGCATCATCGAATTAGTAAATAGTGAAAACATCGACGCGAGCGTATACGCAACAGAATAATGTGCTAGAGCGGTCACGGAAACGACCCGTGGAAGAATACCTTTTTCAGCGTTCACCAAGAGCATTGCGGCTATTGCCGCAAACGCCAGAGCGCCTCCGAACTTCAGCAGGGGACGGACCGCGTGGCGTTCGATCGTGAATCCGAGAAGTGAGGGTAGAAGGCGACTGGATACATAAAGATGTCCTAGAAGTGTCAATGAGCTGGCGATTAGAAGGACAAAGATTGCGCCCGTTACCCCGTAG
>JANNNS010000250.1:0-10530 GCA_031398645.1 Acidobacteriota bacterium | reverse complement strand
TTCGAAGAGCTCGTGCAGGATCTCGTTGATGCTTCTGTCGAGCCATGCCAGAAAGCACTCTGGGATGCGAAACTCAAGCCTAACGACATCGACAAGGTTATTCTCGTCGGCGGCCAGACTCGTTCGCCGATAATCTCGCGCACCGTAACCGATGTCTTTGGCAAGGAGCCGTCGGCAGAGATCAACCCTGATGAGGTGGTTGCTATGGGAGCTGCGATCCAGGGCGGCGTACTAACAGGCGATGTTAAGGACATTGTCCTTCTTGACGTGCTGCCTCTCAGCCTCGGCCTTGAAACTCGCGGCGGCCTTTTCGTTAAGCTAATACCGCGTAATTCTTCTATTCCGCTGCGTAACAATATGACGTTCACGACGGTGGTTGATAATCAGCAAACCGTGGAGATCCACATTCTGCAAGGCGAACGTGAGATATCGCGCGAGAACCGCAGCCTTGCGAAGTTTGAGCTGGTAGGTATTCCGCCGGCACCTCGCGGCACGCCACAGATCGATGTCACGTTTGAGATCGACACGAACGGGATCGTCAACGTCTCGGCTCAGGATAAAATGACCGGCCTCGAACAGGCGATGCAGATCACACCGTCTTCAGGCCTATCCCCCAGCGAGATAGAACGCCTTATACTTGAGGCCGAGACATCGGTTGAGAAGGATAAGGAAGAACGGGAATTGATCAACCAGCGGAATCAGCTTGAGAACCTGTTGAGAAACGCGAGAAAAGCGATGGCTGACGTCGGCAAGTCGTTCCCGCTGGAATTCCAGCAGGAGATCAACGGAATTCTAGGCGAGGCTGACCAATCGGTGGGTTCGGAAGACTTGAATGAGATCAAACGGACCATCGCGACAGTCGAGGCTACTTCCAGCAAGATAACGGAAGCGATGCTCACGGCGGTCTAGTCAGCGGGAGACTCTGCAGCAGAAAAGCCTCGTGCGCAAAAACGCGTGCGAGGCTTTCCTATGTTGGGTTGCTAGAAGCTTTTTCGGAACAGGTACGAGGCCTTGATGAAGAACGACCTGCCGTTTCCGTGAAAGCCGGGCTCAAAGTTGCGCGTGTACGGGTTATATCCATTGTGGCTGTAGTCGTCGCTATAACCGGCATACAAGGCGGTTCCCGGACTTGGGGTCCAGCCCACTACCAACTGCGGCCTTACGCGTTTGCTAAGTGTTGAGTAATCGACCCGCAGCCTTGCGAAAATATCCCGGGTAAACTGATATGTCGAACGCGAACTGTAGATATTCTCGTCAAAAGCAACAAGTCGGGAGTCATTTCGAACTAATCGACGCTTGTTGAAGTTTAACTGTGTTTGAAATGCTGTGGTCGGCTGATAGCGTACACTCGCTTCCAGCGAAAGCTGATCTCCGGGCCCCGGATCGAGCCCCGGGATCTTCAGACTGCTGCAGGCTGCCGGTCCGACCCTGACACATTCTTGCTGATAGGCAATGTACGGAGCACTAACCCTGGGAAAATCGCGTCCCGCGCCGAAATCGAAATCAAGCTGGCCTGCCGTGTAGTCGACAAACACCGAGCCAAAAAACTGTTTGAACGGCGACGCCTCGACAAATCCATAGATCGTGTTGAAGTGAGCGGACCTTTCCGAGTCCTGGCCGAAGAATTCACCTTCACGGTTTGTCTTTCGCTTCGCTCCGAATTCGTGCTCAAAGACTCGCTCGTAGCCGCGCTGATAGCCAACCCCGACAAATACCTGTCGCTGCATTGCAAGCATTCCCTGACTTTCCGAGATGAAATACTGGCTTCGGCCGCTCCAGTCGTAGCTGACATTAGTTGCGTTAAAAAGGCGTTTATAAATGATCAGCTTTTTCGCGTCACGGTCTGTCTGATACTGTATGAATGACCCGAGGTAATTGGTGTCGACGCGGTCTGTGAAGCCCACATCTGCACGATAATTCGAGGATCGTCCGCTTGCCCGGAAGTTCATCATTAGGTTCCGGTCATTGCGATCCACATAAAGCCGATATCCGACGCCGTTGCCAGTCCGATACTGAGTCTGGTCGAAATCGGCATCGTAGAAATTCCGGCGCGAATGGGTTCCCACAACCTGAAATTCGGCAACCGACTTAGGGCTTAGGCGGAATCTGCCGTCGAGGCCGACTGTATTGTTGTGAAGGTCGACGAAGTGATAGGTGGTCGCAAATAATCCGAGATTGTGCTGGCGGCCGATGTCGCGCTTGAGTCTGAGCACCCCGATGTCCGCATTCTTATCTACAAATCGTTCGATCCCGCAGACTCTGCCAGGGTCTGAAACGCGGCTGTTCCGGCATCCGAGAAGACCTTCGCGTTCATCCTTTGAGTAGTTCCCGGGAGCGTTGTCAGAGGCATACATCAGCCCAAACGTATTCTTGCCGCTTCGCCCGGTGACTTTCGCGGCTACGTCGGGATCTACGATCGCTCGTGTGTTCACGAGGTTCATTCCGCTCTGGAAAATATCGATGCGTTCCAGAAAGAACGGGCGCTTCTCGGCAAAGAATATAGGAAATCGAACGTTCGCGGTGCTGACCGGAGCATCCGCCTCGACCTGGGCAAAGTCCGGGTTATAGGCAAAATCAAGCGTTGTCGTCGGCGTGAGGCTGAACTTCGCGGTCATGCCGAACTCGCCCCTGACGCCGTCATTTACGAATCTGCCAGCTGGATCGTTATTAAAGGTATACCGCGAGCGGCGTCCGGTTTGGCTGACGGTAAAGCTTGGGTTGATCTCGAGCTGCCGCGTGGTTTCAATGCCGTCGAGGCCAGTAATTCGCCCGCTTTGAATAAGGAGGCCCGAGATACTACGGCTGATCGGCATCCAGGAATTGAGTTCGTTGTTGTTGTACTTGACTCGTCGAAAAATTTGTACGCCCCACTGTTTCTTTCCGCCGGCCTCGTAACGGAGCGACTTGAAGGGGATGGCGATCTCAACATCAAATCCGTCCTCGGTCAACACGCCCTTTGATTCCATCACCAGATCAACACTGAAATCTTCGCCTCGACCTTCGGTCACCGTTCCGTCGGCCTGGATACCGAGCGGGTTGAACGCAACGATATAAGCCTGCCTCTGATCGTTGAAGGTGTCTAGATAAAGCAAGACATAATCGTCGTTAAAAATGTTATCGCGGCGGGAAAGTGTGGCCCGAACTGTGTTTCGGTCCTGTTTTACCTTGAAGGCCATATAAAGATTCTTCGAATCATAGGCCATCATGAATTCTGTCTGGTGTTTTGGAGCGACATTGTCGCCGGGATTCGTCTGGATAAAATCGCCGAATAAGGCTGCTTTTTCCCACATCGCTTCGTTCAAGAGACCGTCGATCACGGGCGGAGCTCCAGACAGCGGAACCGCGACCGGCGATTTTTTACCGACGTAACGCGATCTCGGGCTATCATCGAATGAGGAGAGCGAGCCGCTTGGCTGGACATTCTCGGGCACCACGGTTTCGGTTGGTCCGCCCGGTAATGAATTCGCGGACTGGGCAAACATCATCGAGCTCTGTAAGAGCGCTGTAAGAACAAGGATAAAGTACTTCATGGGTATGATCGGAAAGATAAAAAGTTCGAAATAATGACCAGATCTGCGTATCGGTCAGATGTGGTACGTTTGAAGGATCGATTAAGTTACACGAACCGATAAAAACGTATAAATTGGTTTTGTACCGCTCACGCAGGTTCACTTACAAAACACCGACCACCTACCGTTTGTGGCAAGAAGCGATAGATTTTGTTCACAATTTTGCACTCGCATGCATACTTGAGAAAAAAGTAAAGATGTCGGAGAATATAAGGTAAGCGTCAGTTCATGGATTTGGGCTGGCGTTTTGTTGTCGAAACTACCTTTCGACGACTATTTGGTTCACTGCATCGATGTATGGCAAAGCGAGATTATTACGAGGTTTTAGGCATCACCAAGACGGCAACTGAGGTTGAGATAAAGAGGGCGTATCGCACGCTCGCGGTAAAATATCATCCGGACAAGAATCCCGACGACCAGGCAGCCGAAGAGAAGTTCAAGGAATGTGCGGAGGCCTACGCGGTGCTCTCCGATTCTGAAAAGCGTGCCTCTTACGACCGCTTCGGACACGCAGCGGCGGGCGCCGGTGCGGGCGGGTTCGACCCGGGTTTTTCGAATATCGAGGATATCTTCGATATGTTCGGGTTCGGCGATATGTTCGGTGCCCGAGGCGGAAGGCGAACTACTGTCCAACGCGGGTCTGACCTTCGTTACGATCTCGAGATAACTCTTGAAGAGGCGGCGAACGGCAAAGAGGAAAAACTACGCATTCCTCGGCTCGAGTCATGTGGTGAATGCAGCGGAATCGGTGCCGAGAAAGGTTCTACTGCCGAGAGTTGTGTAACGTGCCAAGGTAGCGGCCAGACGCGGTATCAGCAGGGCTTTTTCAGCGTGATGCGCACCTGCTCAAATTGTCAGGGACGCGGCCAGATCATCCGAACGCCGTGCAAGGAATGCCGCGGAGCCGGCCGAATTGAAAAGGAAAAAACGCTTGAAGTGAAGATCCCGGCCGGCGTGGAGACAGGTTCGCGACTGCGTGTCTCTGGCGAAGGCGAGGCCGGCCCGAATGGCGGTCCTGCAGGAGATCTGTTCGTTGTTCTGCATGTCAAGGAGCACGAGACGTTCGAACGGCAGGGAGCAAATCTTTATTCGGCAGTGCCCGTAACATTTGCTCAGGCGGCTCTTGGTGCGGAGCTTAAAGTCAGAACTCTCGAAGGCGAGGAAGAATTGAAGATCCCTGCGGGCACTCAGACCGGAACCGTTTTCCGGATAAAGTCACAGGGAATGCCGGCATTAGGCGGCCGCGGCAAAGGTGACCTTTTCGTTGCGGTAACGCTGATCACGCCAAAAACACTGACTAAGGAACAGAGGAAACTTCTCGAACAGCTTGCTGAGGTCGAAGACACCGATTTTAACAGCGAATCGTTTATTGAGAAGGTAAGAAATATATTCGGATAGGGTAAGGAATTAAGACAGTTTTGCCTTAACAGATTCGCTTACCATCTTTCCATCTGCGCTCATGCCGGCGAGCCTGGCCTGTGCCGCCTTCATGACCATTCCCATTTCCTTCATCGAGTTCGCACCCGTTTCGACTACGGCCTCGGCAACGGCTTGCTCGATCTGCTCGGGCGTAGCCGCCTGAGGTAAGTAGGCATCAATGTGCGAGATCTCAGCCGCTTCTTTGGCGGCAAGCTCAGCTCGGCCGGCTTTATCATACTGCTCGATCGAATCACGGCGCTGTTTCACAAGCGATTGAAGCGCCTTCTGCACCTCTTCATCGGTAAGGTCGGCACCCTTCTCGATCTTCCGGTTCATCAGGTTCGCTTTTACCATTCGCAGCGTAGAAAGCCTGTCAGCATCTTTCGCCCTCATTGCTTCGGTTAGGTCGGCAACAATTTTTTCGTTTAAGCTCATTTCTTGTATAGTCAAATCATGCCTCAGGGAACAAAATTATACGTGATTATCCCGGAAACTTTTACCGGTTTTCCGGAAAGCAAGGTCTGTGTAAACTTTGCACTACATGCTGCCCTCACCGCGCTCGGTCGTAATAGAGGATGTCCGTCGACAGCCTGCGCCATAAATATGTTGCCTAGCTCATCGATCAGCACTCGTACGGGTACGGAGCCAGCAGCCTTGACCGCTGGGGCAGCCGGCGGATAGGCCGGACGCGGCAATTCGGCTGCCTTGCCGTTCAGCGCCCCGCCTGAGAGAGTTCTAGGTGGATCGCCGGTATTAACCGGCCCTTGATAGTCAGGCGGCGGAGCATTTGCAGCTGAAAAGTACCTTTTGCCTTTCCCAGAGTCATCTAAATTGAAATCGCTCGTTCCCGTCCCGCCCGGAAAATCGAACTTCACCCATAGGGTTGAAGCAATTGCCTGTCCATCCCTTATTGCGGGCGAGAATTTCGATCGCAGAGCAAACCCCCTGGCAGCATTTCTTATCGCAACCACATCTGGGCGATCGACCGAATTACATACGATACCGGGACCAGCAACGTCTTCGATCGAGAGTACGGTTCCTGCCTCATCCAAAGAAACGCGAACGGAGACCGTTCCGCCAAGCGAGCTTTCCTTCGCCTCTTTCGGAACCTTAACCTTTGGACTAGTTAGAAGTCGAGGTTCGGCAGTTTCCGGCGGCTGGCCAAATGTCGCCGATCCTGAGATGAGGAAGCCAACAAACAGAGTCAGAGTCGCGGCAAATTTCATAATTCCACTCATTTATGCAGATTAGCACCGGAATTCTCTATCCTGCAAAAATGCCTCCGAAAAAAAAGCCCCGCGCTGGCCGAGAGCTTCGGTGTGCGAGGTCGTGATGAGATCGCTTAAATGGGTGAGGGAAGAGTCTTGGCACAAGACGTACCACGCGAGTGGACGGATCGCTGTTTCTCACCCTGAACAATCGCTTTTTCGGGGCGGCCGGTTCGTCAAAAGAGATGCATCCTGTATCCTTTCGGAAAAGCTTGTGCTCACCGCGATCATTAACGCCTAGAACTGAGTCCTCGTTCTCAAAAACCGTGCGGAACCTGATAAATTCCGGAATCTGCCAAAAATGTCTTCGAGTCATAACAATCATACCTCCGTAACTACTGGTTGTTGTGGCCCTGAAGAAAACGGTCGATGCCTTAAAATCAAAGAGAGGATGCGAAGTACACTTCACATCCTCTCGGAATCTCCCGTGCCCTTCTCCGTTTACGCCTACGAGGTTAGCTGACGGGCTGGAAGCGAAGAATCTTCTCCTGAACTCTCAGGTGCGCCCCTGCGAGGTAAATGCCCCGCGATTTTGGTTCCCCCGTGCTGCGGCTACGGCCGACAGCTTCGGCATTCAATTTTGCGTAGTCTAGCATACATAAAACAGAGGAGACAAGCTTTTTCCCACGAGGTTTAGCCAGTGCGTAATTTTTGCTCGGGTGCCGTTATGCTAATCTGACTGTTCGTTTTGTATGAAGATACGTTGGCAATTTGGTATCGTCGCGGCAATATTCCTAGCTGTTTTCTGCCTTTATCCGCAGTTCAAAATGGTGTATCTGCGCGGCGATGCATGGAACGGCCATTATGCTTATAACGATATTGACGAGGTCGCCTATGCCTCCTATGTAAGGGCTCTGATCGACGGACGTCCACGAAAGAACGACCCTTACAGCGGAAGGGACGATTCCAAGGCTTCGCCTCAGCTCGAATCGCTTTTCTCGATCCAGTTTGCCGCTCCATACACGATCGCTGTTCCCGCACGCATCTTTGGGATCGGCACGCCGTGGGCAATGACTATTGCCGGAGCACTCGCCGGATTCCTTGCTGCCCTTGCAGGTTTTTGGCTGACCGCCAGAATGACGGGCAGTAATTGGTTTGGAATGGCCGGTTCGATCACAGTATTTGCGGGCGGAGCTCTCTACGCGGGTGAAGGAGCAGCTTTGGAAGTGTTCTTCGACGGCTTTTCATATCCTTACTTTCCTGGATTTCGCCGCTACATTCCTGCCCTCGCAATGACAGCGATCTTCGCTCTCTTTGCGTGTGTGTGGAAGATCCTCGAGGCCGATGACGACGGTACCGATCCAACTATTGGAAGATCGCCCGCAGGTTTCGATCTTAGGATCGTTTTCGCCGCTCTTGCCGTCCTTTGTTTTGCTTATACGGCCTTCTCATATTTCTATATTTGGACGACGGCTGCTGCATGGTTTGGATGCCTGTTCCTGATCTGGATAGTTGAACGGCCTGAGCGATGGCGTCGGGACATCAAACTTATGGCAGCCGTGGGTGGAGGGTTTGGGCTCGTGCTCATTCCTTACGCATACCTCTTGTCTAAGCGTTCCGATACACTCGATCACGTTCAACTATTGGTCTACACGCGAGCGCCTGACCTGTTCCGAGTGCCGGAGTATATCGCTTTCTTCGTATTGATGATCCTGATCGCGGGCATAGCGACGAAACGGATCGAGATGAAGGAGCGGTCGACGCTCTTTGTGCTTTCGCTGGCGCTGGTTCCGTTCATTGTGTTCAATCAGCAGATCATCACGGGCCGATCGCTTCAACCGATCCACTATCAGGTGTTCATCGGAAATTATGTAGCGGGCCTGGCACTGGTACTGGCGATCGGACTTTTGATGAGGAGAATCCTTCGTGACAACGGAACGATGGCAAAGGCAGCCTGTACGGCATTGACCGTTGTTGCCGTCGTATGGGGTTTTGTTGAGTGCCATTACACGGTGCGGGTCCTGGACGAGGCAAACGTTGAACGCGATCTCAGCTTGCCGGTTGCCAAGCGGTTGGATGAACTTGATAGGAACGACCCGGGCCGGCACACGAAGACGGTGCTTGCGTTTGACATGATCCAGTCGGACGATCTGCCGTCGGTATCGCCGCAGAACGTCCTGTGGGCAAGGCATCAGCACGTATTTGCGGGGCTTTCGTGGGAGGAGAGCAAGGAGCGGTACTATCAGTTCCTGCACTATTCGAACGTCGATGAAAGCGGGTTGGACTACCTGCTCAGGAACGATTTCGTTTCGCAGATCGCTCTGTTCGGATGGGGCAGGCATACCGACCGGTTGAGCTTTGATTCAAAGCCGCTGACGATCGGCGAGGTCAGGGCCGAGGTCGAGAACTATCGTGCATACCGCCAGAATTTTGGCCGCAAGCAGGCGTCCGCACCGCTGTTGAGTTACATCGTCGTGAACAATGAGGCCAACACAGACCTTTCGGTCGTGGATGAATGGTACGATCTGGACGAGGGCGAAATAGTAGGGAAGTATACATTGTATAAAGCCGTGTTACGTTAAAGCCCTCAGACTCGGGCACAAAAAAAGACCGCCTCATTTCGAGACGGTCCATATGTATTGCTTTTTATAAATACTACTTAAGCTGCTAATAAGTCGTTCGAAGTTTCGGCAAAAACACGCCGTCCGTTCAACGCATCGTCAATGATCTCGCGCACGGCTGAGGCATCTGGATTGACATCCATACGGACACAGGCCCGTAAGTGTCTGATGATCCCTTCCGTTGCGATCTCGATCGCGTCACCGGTAAGCTTTGAAAAACGACGAGCTTGGATATGATCGATCTGCAGAATTCTGTCCTGCAGAGTCATGGGTTTAGCTGCTGCCACGTTATTCACTCTCCTTTTGGATAATCTAGCGTTATCAAATATCAAATAGTCTTCAAAAACACTGTTCCCCATAAAAGCTACTGTTTCCAGTACTTTAAGCCTGTCAATTAGGTGAAAAATCCAACCTAAGCGTTGCAATTAATTGGGGGATCAGCTTCGCTATCAACTATGTAATGGAATGGTAACAAATAAGGAGCGCCTTGTCACCATTTTTTTTCGCTCTGGCACATATTTTCTTTAATGATCACCACAATTTAGCCGAACCGGGCCGAAATCGTTCCATAATTAAATAGAAGAGCACAAGTGGGACGACCTCTTCGCCGTAGTGTCCCACTTTGGGACGGGGTAAATGTTGTCACTAATTGGGTTAATGGCAAAAGCGTCCCAAAACCGGAGAACATAGCCACGTGGGACGCTTTTCGCCGTAACCCTATATTTTGCAGCAATTACGCTCGTAGTGCGGTTGGTTTGACACGATCGCGGACCGATTTCGTGACACCGGCACGGACGCTGTCTCCGACGCAGGAGCGTAGAGCGTTAGCGACGGCGTGGGATCCATACGTTGAACTTTCAAATATCCCAGGTGAATAGCAGCGTTCAACCAACGTTTGGATATTAGCATGTGTTGCGTGGTTGGTCAAGAATATTATGCATGGGACGAGACGTGTTCAGTATGTCGGATGTTGTATGGCGGATGCAACGCTGTTAGACTTTCATTCCGATGACACCTCCTAAAATCGACCGCGGGGACCACCTGACCGCAATGCACGCATACGGATACAAAAAATGCCGCTGCGGCCGCCCAAAGGTCCGCGACCTGGAGGCGATCTGTAAAGACTGTTTTGCAAAACTCCCCGAGGCGATGCAGCGGGGCCTGAAAGAGTGTGATGCGCAGGAGACAGAAGCTGTAAAATCGGTGAGGCGGCTTTAGCCGTCTTCCGCGTTTCGCGGCAAATAGCCACGCACCTTTAGGGCGTGGGATAGATTTCGAATAAATCGGGGAGGGCGTTTTAACGTCCTTATCGGGTTGGGATTTTGCCTTCCTCGTCGTCTGAATACTTCTCCAGCCGTTCGTGGATTGTGCCATTCTTGTGGTGTTCTTTCTGATTACTTATGTAATCGACGACAAATTTGAGATCCTTCGTCCCAAACGAAAGAATGCCGTAACCCCGTTGCCATTCGAGAGCTTTCGGCTGTATCTCGTGGTTGATGTAGTACGAACTCGCGCCTTTTAGCTTTCCGATCCAGTCCGAAACTAGAAGGTTCGGCTGTAAGCTGGCCGCAGTATGGGTTTCGATGCCGCCAATCGCGTGAAGTCGTGCTCCGGGCGTTTCGAGAATCTTATGGGTTAGGTAGGGGTAAAGGCGTTTTTCGATCCGTTCGCTTATCATCGGCAAACTGGTTTTTGTGTGCCAGGTGATGTGGA
>JANNNS010000234.1:0-6909 GCA_031398645.1 Acidobacteriota bacterium | reverse complement strand
GCCACTTATCACGATTGTGTAGTGTCTCAGGGGGAATCATTCCACGCGGACATTTCTAAGCGTGCAACTGGGGCGACCTTCAGATATCGCGGGCATTCTGACCACGATATCCGTTGGTTTGAAGCCGCGTTGACGGAGACGAAGAACTTTATTGACGAGCGCGAACATCTGCAGCGATACGCAGCTGCTTGCACATGGCGCCGGAAAAAGGTTATTGAGTCGACGGAACACCAAACAGAGTTCGATCCGGCGGAGATGATTCATTTCCCACAGCCACTTTCTTACTACGCACTTTTGCTGGACCAGAACACTGGTGAGTGGCGAACGTCCGTTGAACCGTTTGGCGTTAGTAGAGCACTCGACAAGCTTCTCCCCGACCGTGTTCGAATTTGCGGCATTTGTCAATACATCTTTTGGGCTGCACGTATCGATTCTGAGGCGTGCTCGAAGACGTGTGCCAACACATTGAGAGTCAGACTCTCACGCTCACTTACGCCGGAAGAAAAGTCAGCGCGGCGAGAATCGAGGCGAAACATACGAAAGGTGAAAGCCGAGCATCCCAATATTGGAAGGAAAACTCCATGAGTGTTTAAGGCGTAACGACGCCATTAACGAGACGGATGGAAAACCTCTGTGAACGGTCGAATCGTTCAACCACCGACCCGACGCAAAACCACCGCCGGATGCCGACATTATCGAATCCGCCGATAGAACCAAACTTGCTAAGGGGCTCGAATAAAGTCGGGGGTACGAGCTATTTTCTTCAGGCAAGCTGCAAACGTTTGCACGCGACCGAACCGAATACGGAGCTTGCCGAACCATAGGCAAAATCTGCCTGCAGGAGAGGGTCGGGACGCGAAGCCTTCGATGCCACCGTGAGAAGGCTCTGCGCGAGAAAAAAATCCAAATGAGAGCCTAAGATGGAGATTCAATAATATGGCGATTTACAAAAGAAAACTCAGAAGCGGTAACTCATCAAAATACTTCTGGACCAAGTTCCAATTTCGCGGCACCAGGATCCAGAAATCGACCGGCTGCACTTCCCTTCGAAAAGCCGAAGCGTTCGAGGCCGATCTAAAATCACAGCTCAACCATGATCGAATCGGCATCGACATTCTCGCCGAGCGCGGCCCTAAACGAATATCGATGGCTGCGGCGATTGAGGCTTATCTTGAAGAGTCCGCGAAAGTGAAGCGAGTCAGCACCCACAAACGACATAAGACGGCCAGCGTTCCGGTCTTAAAATTCCTTGGTCGAGTTGCCGACGTATCGAAGGTCACACGAAAAGAGGTCGAGGGTTATATCGATTGGCGACGAACGCAGAAGAAAAAGGCGCCCGCCAGGAAGCTTGC
Source organism: Acidobacteriota bacterium (assembly GCA_031398645.1). Classification (GTDB taxonomy): domain Bacteria; phylum Acidobacteriota; class Blastocatellia; order Pyrinomonadales; family Pyrinomonadaceae; genus OLB17. Next base: position 5,557 of record JANNNS010000234.1, on the reverse strand, counting down.
GATTGACCCGCGGGCGAAGTCCGACAAAGTTCTTGCCCCGGCGACCGTGAATCGAGAATTGGAATTCATCTCGGGCGTGTTCTCGCATTTGATCAAAAACGGTGCGATCGCGAAGAATCCCGCGAGCGGCGTTAGTAAGCTCGCCGAGGATAACTTACAGGAACGGGTTGTTGAAAAGCACGAATACAGCGCGTATATCATGGCAGCAAGTCAGCCTCTTCGAGATATCGCGGTCATCATTTATGAGAGTGGTATGCGACCGTCTGAGGTCATGCACCTGCGAAAAGCTGACATTGATTTTGTTGGCGGCAAGATCCGAATTCAGAAAGGAAAAACCAAAGCTGCTCGACGCAAACTTGTGATGACTCCGCCGATTAGATCGATAATGGAAAAACGCTGGAAGAATACCGAGACGGATCTCCTCTTCGCGGGCGGCCGCAAGGGTCAGCATACAGGGCTCGCGTCCGGGGCGTCGCCCGTCGAGAAAGTGACAAACGCTCACCACGGAGCATTGGCACGGTCCGGAGTCGCTCCGTTCCGCCTGTATGATTTGAGGCATACTTTCGCGACCGAGTTCGTTGCGGCCGGCGGTGACATTGTCGCCTTAGCGGCGATTCTCGGACACTCGAAACTCGATCAAGTAACTCGGTATGCTCACCCGACGGAACTGCATCAGGCGACCGCGATCGAAAAGCTGCAGCGTTATCGGGAAGGCTTTTGGTCGAACGTCGCTAAGCTCAAAGTTGCAGCCGGTTGACCGAGGGGTGCATCTAGGAATGTACCCGCTATCTACTAATATGGCGTGATACTGAGTGATTAGAATGCCCGCGAATTAGGCCAATATCACACTATAACACTGAGTAGCGGTTTCGCGGAAGCGGTTTGAACGGTCTGCAAAAGCTTTATTCATCGGTTCGATTCCGATCGCCGCCTCCATCATGAATAATAAAGAAAGGCGACCGAACTAGGTCGCTTTTTCCGTTCGGAAAGAGGCAGATTTACTCGCCAACGGCGAGGGCGTTTCGGTCGCTAACGTCGAGTCGCGTCAATTTAGTTCTTCCCCTTTTATGTGATAATCTGGCATTCGATGGTCTTTTACTCAGCCTTAATTCGCTTTAGGTTTTTGAAGAACCGCTTTAGTATACGTGCTGCCCGCTGCCTTAATCCTAGTGGAAGGTGGCCGCTCTCGATCGGGCTCGCTCTGATCTCGGTAGCCTGTGTCCCCGTGCTTGGGCAGCAGTCTGATCCTGGAGGTTCTCCAAGTGTTATCCAGCCCGGAGCACCGGGCCAGCCTAGCCGCGTTCTGGCATCTTCAACGAGGGCAATTTTGCCGCCGAGATCGATGAAAGACGTCGAGTTTATGCAGGGCATGATAATGCACCACGGCCAGGCGGTGGAGATGACCACTCTGATAAAAGATCGAACGCAGAACAAAGAGTTACGCTTACTTGGAGATCGGATAAGCCAGTCACAGGCCGACGAAATGAATTTTATGAAGCGATGGCTTCAGGCGAGAGGTGAACCGATCACGATGCAGATGGCAGCTGCGGCCGGCTCGCATTCGCACGGCGGACATTCGTCGTCAAAGCAGATGAGCATGCCCGGAATGTTGAGTTCACAGCAAATGAGCGAGCTAAAGAAGGCTAAAGGATCCGAATTCGACCGGCTCTTCCTAACCGGTATGATCCAGCATCACGTCGGCGCTCTGGTGATGGTGAAGGATCTGCACGACACCGCCGGCGCAGGCCAAGACGCGGAACTGTTCAACTTCACGACCGACGTCGACAGCGGCCAACGTGCAGAGATCAAGATAATGCAGACCATGCTCGGTAAAACCCCGTAGAGGAGACAAGATGATTTACTTTCGAATAATTGCGGCACGATCGATAGCCGTTTCCGTCCTTGTTTGTTCATTTTTCGCCGCTTCGATGCTGGCGCAGGGCCTTGAGAAGGCTCCTCCACTCCCGGCAGGTATGAAGGGCTCTGACGTCAATGACCCGAGGGCCAAATTGTCCCCCGGGCTGTTCGACGCAGGCGAGATTTCGATGGGTATCAAGCACTTGATGCTGCTCAGGAAGCCCGACGCGTTTCAACTCGGCGTCGATCCTAACAGTCCGAAAGTGGGCAAGGCCCTGACGGCACTCGGCGTACCCGCATCCGCGCCTATTCCGGCGGAGGTCAAGATGACGTTCGCCGGGCTTGCATTCGCGAACTCAGATCTGGCCTTTCAGGGAAATTACCTCTTTCTTGGCAATTTTTACGGGATGAACATTTACGACATCTCGAATGGAGCGAACGCGAAGCTGGTCACGTCGATGCTGTGCCCGGGTGGCCAAGGAGATGTATCGGTCTACAAGAATTTGATGTTTATGTCTGTCGAGATGCCCAACGGCCGTCTTGATTGTGGTGAGCAGGGCTTCCCTTCTCCGCCGCCGCCCGCGGCCGGTGAAGCTCCGCAGCAGGGCCCGCCTGCCGCACAGAAAGATCGCTTCCGCGGTGTCCGGATATTTGACATTTCGGATATTCGAAATCCAAAGCAGGTCGGAGCGGTTCAAACCTGCCGTGGTTCGCATACGCATACGCTCGTCACCGATCCGAAGGACAAGAGCAGCGTGTACCTCTATGTCTCGGGAACGTCGTTTGTCCGGCAGAATGAAGAGCTGGCCGGGTGTTCAGGCGGTGCTCCTGACAAGGATCCGAACACAGCCCTTTTCCGCATTGACGTGATCAAGGTCCCGATGGACTCACCTCAGGATGCAAAGGTGGTCGCCAACCCACGAATTTTTATGGATGCGACGACCGGCGCTTACAATGGCCTTAATAATGGTGGAACCCACGAAAACAATTCGCTTTCGCGTCCGTCCGACACGGACCAGTGTCACGACATCACGGTCTATCCGGAGATCGGTCTCGCGGCTGGTGCGTGCTCGGGCAACGGCATCTTGCTGGACATTAGAGACCCTGCGAATCCAAAGCGTATTGACGCAGTAAACGACCCAAACTATGCATATTGGCACTCGGCATCATTTTCGAATGACGGGAAAAAGGTCGTCTTCACCGATGAATGGGGCGGCGGTATGGGAGCCCGATGTCGTGCGAATGATCCGAACAAATGGGGAGCAAATGCTATCTTCAATTTGAAAGATAATAAGCTCGGTTTTGCGAGTTACTACAAGTTGCCGGCCGCCCAAACCGAGAGCGAGAATTGCGTAGCTCATAACGGTTCACTCGTTCCTGTTCCCGGTCGGGACATAAAGGTGCAGGCATGGTATCAGGGCGGAATTTCGGTAATGGATTTTACCGATCCTTCCAGTCCCACGGAGATCGCTTATTTTGATCGTGGTCCCATCGACGCCAAGATGTTGATGATGGGTGGTTCGTGGTCGGCTTACTGGTACAACGGCCGAATCTACTCCTCTGAGATCGCTCGCGGCCTCGATATTTTCGAACTTACGCCCACCAAGTTTCTTAGTCAGAACGAGATCGATGCTGCGAAAGCGGTTCAGGTGTCGATTCTTAATGTGCAGACCCAGGAGAAGACCGAGTGGCCGCGAACCTTGACCGTGGCTAAAGCCTACATCGATCAATTGGAGCGCTCGCAGGGATTGTCTTCGAAGGATGTCACGAAGCTCCGGAAGTCGATCCAGAAGGCGGAGACTTCAAAGGACGACGTTGAAAAGCTCAGAAAGCTCGCGGATTCTGTTGAAAAGAACGCTGCTTCGGCAAAGAATGAAGCCGAGGGCATTCGTTTGAAGGAGCTTTCTGCGATTCTCAGACAGCCAACTCTTTGATCGCACGGTTCACCCACTATTACATTCTTAAATTCGCGCTAAGGCGGCCAGAACTGGCCGCCTTAGGTTTTTGCAAGCTGGCTATGGTCGAAATTTTGGGTAAGAAGAAGAGCCGAGCTTACTACGAGCTTGAGCCGCCATCCTTTCTTTTCATAAACAGCGGCATCGCCGTGATAACGCCCACAAAAAGTAGCATCGCGACGCCGATCGCCATGACCGCGTTGCTGAGGGCCGTCTGTCCCGGGCTTCGCGCGAAGAAGCCTAAGAGGATAAAACCAACTCCCGCCACGGCAGCTATTAAGGAAAGGTTCTTCATAAACTAAGTTGTCACGGAACACCTACCGTAGGTTTCCGTAAGCTCTCGTAGCCGGTCGCCAACTTCCCGTGTTGAGATGATCGAGGAAAATCCATATTGATCAATCTTACCGCGAGAGAATTTACTTGACTCTCCAGCGGCTTATTTCATGAGGCCCGCCCGGGAAAGTCAACGAACCCGGCTCCTTGAGGTTATTATCTTTCAGGCTTCCGAAAAGGACAAGAAGCTATCGGTTCGTAGGTCTATCGGCGTAACTCCGCACAAATCGCAGGCCGTCTTGACGGGGCATATCATTCAAACTAGAATTCTCTTGTTCCAGATCACAACCACAATCCACGAATTTGAAAGGGGGACAGATGACTTTTTCTCGCCGAGATTTTATCAGGACAGCGGGCGTTGCTCTTGGAGCCGCCTCACTGCCCAGTTGGGTTTACACCGCCCACGCGTCGACCCCGGCATTTGCTGAGATCAACAAGGATGCCTTGGCAGATGTTGCGCTTGCGACGGCCAAAAAACTTGGGGCATCCTACGCCGATATTCGAATCAATCGGTACAGGCTCGAAGCGGTCTCGACCCGCGAGCGCCAGGTACAGAATTTGTCCAGCGGACAAAACTTTGGATTCGGCGTTCGAGTGCTTGTAAACGGCACCTGGGGTTTTGCCGCGAGTCCTATACTAACCGCCGAAGAGGTCAAACGCATCACGACAGAGGCGGCGGCCATTGCGAAAGCAAACTCTGCGATCACCAGGAAGAAGATCGAACTGGTCCCGACACCCAAGGTAGTCACCAACTGGAAATCCTCATTTGAGCGTGATCCATTTGATGTGCCGGCGGAAGAAAAAGTGGCGATGCTTCTAAAGATCAATGAGGCTGCGTTAGGCGTCAAAGGTATCAGTTTTGTCACGTCGGCGATCGCGTCGGTAAATGAGCAGAAATATCTGGCAAACAGCGACGGTTCGAGGATCGAGCAGTACATTATTCGGACGAATCCAAGTTTTTCTGCTACTGCTGTGGCTCCCGGTGATTTTCAGTCCGTTAATTCCCTGCGCGAGGCTCAACAGATCGGGTTTGAGTATATGACCAAACACGATTGGGTCGCCGAGGCGAAACAGGCTGCGGAGCACGCGGTAATGAAGTTAAAGGCCCCAAGCGTTCAACCGGGCAAATACGACCTCGTGCTCCACCCGTCACACCTGTTCCTGACCATCCACGAATCGGTAGGCCATCCGACAGAGCTTGATCGAGCGATGCTGTGGGAGGCGAACTATGCTGGTACGAGCTTCCTGACTCCCGACAAGACAGGCAAACTGCAGTTCGGCTCAAAGATGGTCAATTTTGTGGCGGACCGTACTCAGCCGCAAGGAATGGCCACGGTGGGATATGACGATGAGGGCGTGCCCGGCCAAAGCTGGCATCTCGTAAAGGACGGCGTATTTGTCGATTGGCAGAC
>JANNNS010000228.1:0-24632 GCA_031398645.1 Acidobacteriota bacterium | reverse complement strand
ACAACGGCACCCAGACCACCGGCGCGATCAGCTTCAGCCTCGGCGGCGCCAACGCGGCAGAGTTCGCGTTCGCGGCTCCGGTCGGCACCCCGCAGTGTGGCCAGGGCGTCACCCAGCTCAACGCGGCGAGCACCTGCGTCCGCGAAGGCAAGGCCGACGGCTCGGTTGCCGGTGCGACAAATACGACCGCCCACACCGTTGCGGCAGCTCTAAGATGCATAGGAGTTCGTCAGGGCCTTAAGACCGTGTCGTCATTTTTCTTAATGACCGTGCCCGGCAGGAAGTTCGGCGAGAAGGGATCGATGATCTATGCCGACTGCGGCGTGGTCATCGACCCTGATGCCGGCGAACTTGCCGAGATCGCTCTTGCATCCGCCGAGTCTTGCAGGGCGCTACTGCAAGTGGAACCGCGCGTCGCAATGCTGTCGTTCTCGACCAAAGGAAGCGCAAAGCATAAGCTGATCGATAAGGTCATTGAGGCAACAAAAACCGTCCGCGCCCGAATGCCAGAACTCCTCATTGACGGTGAACTCCAGGCAGACGCAGCGTTGGTTTCGTCCGTAGCCGAGTCCAAATCGCCGGGCTCACCCGTTGCCGGCCGTGCAAACGTTCTGATCTTTCCCGACCTCAACGCAGGCAACATCGCCTACAAACTGACCGAACGCCTCACCGGCGGCACGGCCATCGGCCCTATCCTTCAGGGACTGGACCGCCCTTGCAACGACCTCTCTCGCGGCTGCAAAGCAGAGGATATTGTCGATGCCGTGGCGATCACTGCCGTGCAGTCACAGGCGCGAAAGTGACACTGAGCGGTTAATGGATCGAAACAACAATCCAATAAAGAACTTCCTCAACCGCCTTGGGCCGGGGCTGATAACGGGCGCCTCGGATGACGACCCGTCGGGCATCGGGACCTATTCCCAGGCGGGTGCTGCTCTCGGGTACGCGACGCTCTGGACGGCAATAATTACTTTGCCGCTGATGATAGTCGTCCAACATATTTGCGCCAAGATCGGCATGTGCAGTGGTCGCGGACTGGCCGGTGTCCTTCGTCGCTACTATTCAAAAAAGCTGCTTTATCCGGTCGTGATCGGCTTAGTCATTGCAAATACGATCAACGCGGGTGCGGATATTTCGGCGATCGCCGCGGCGATCAATATGTTTGTGCCCATTCCGATCTCGGCGATGGTCATCCCGATCGCCCTTGGCATCATCGTTTTGCAGGTCTGGGGTTCATATCGTTTGATCGTTAAGATCTTCAAGTGGCTGACGCTGTCGCTGTTCACATATGTGATCGCGGCTTTTCTGGCACGGCCCGATTGGTTCGCGGTTGCCAAGGCCACGTTTATCCCGCAAATATCCTTTACGAGCGAATACATTACAACGATCGTCGCTATCCTCGGCACGACGATCTCACCGTATCTTTTCTTTTGGGAGGCGAGCGAAGAGGTCGAAGAAGAAAAGAGCGAGGGCCGCAAGTTCATAACAGCGCGACGCGGGGCGACCGATGCAGAAATAAAAAAGGAAAAGATCGATACGGTCGTCGGCATGGTCTTTTGCAACGTCGTCTTCTATTTCGTGATACTCGCCGCCGGTGCGACATTGCATGTTTCGGGGAATACGGACATTCGATCGGCGACCGACGCTGCCCAGGCGTTAAGGCCGCTGGCGGGCGATCTAGCGACCGTCCTGTTTGCGATCGGTCTCATCGGCGCCGGCCTGCTTGCCGTACCGGTGCTTACCGGGTCGGCGGCATATGCGGTTGCTGAGACGTTTGGATGGCCTTCGGGTTTGGATGAAAAGCCAGCACACGCGAAGAAGTTTTACGCGGCGATCGCCGCCTCGACTCTCGTCGGCGTGGCGATAGATTTCCTCGGTATCAACCCGATCAGCGCCTTGTTTTGGACCGCTGTTATAAACGGTGTGGTCGCACCACCATTGCTTGTCGTGGTGATGTTGGTCGCGAACAACAGACGCGTGATGGGTAGCCGGACGAACGGGCCGGTAACAAATGTCATCGGCTGGCTTGCGGCTTTTATAATGTCTGCGGCGGCTATAGCGATGTTCGCAACCTGGTCTAATTAGGTGAGAGGGGCAGAAGGGCGACGATCCTCAGCGGACCGCCTGAACCGCCCTTGATCTTCATTGGCAAGGCCACGACGTGAAAGCCTTTTGCCGGCAGCTTATCAAGATTCGCAACGTTCTCGAATGCCGGAATGTCGTTGGTCATCAGCGCTACGTGAGCACCAAATGTTGTCGATTGTCCGCGGTCAATGCTTGCGGTATCGATGCCGACGGCTTTGAACTTTCGATTCTCGACCATCCACCTCGCCGCATCCGGATGAAGGCCCGGAAAATGCAGGTCCTTCACGGCCTCCGCGCCTTTCTGATCGGTACCGAGATAGGCCTTCTTATCGGGCCATTTCGCTGCAAAACCCGTGCGAAAAAGAATGATCGCCCATTCCGGTATCTTCCCGTTCGCGGCTTCCCAGGCCTTGATGTCATCGACAGTGATCTCGTAATCACGGTCGGCCGCCTTCGCTGAAACATCGATCACGACACCTTCGCCTATCAATTGTGTCAACTCGATCTTATCGGCGGTTTTCTTTCCTTCCGCAAAATGCACCGGCGCGTCCAGATGGGTCCCGCCGTGTTCTGCTCCCGAAAAATTGTAGGCCGAGTAGTAATAACCGCCCGGCGTTTTACCCTCCGCAACTGTCATTCTTTTAAAGGGTTCGGCAGTTACCCAATAGATCGTCTCGTCGGAAAAGTCGTGGGACAGATCGATCCATTTTCCTGCGAACGGATCTTGCTTCGCCGGCGTGCAGCCTATCACCCCGGAGAGAACCAAAATAAGTAGTGTTTTTAACTTCATCGCTTCGACCTCATAAAGAGCTTACCTGTTAGCCTGTTTTCTCTTTTTCAGATCAAACGTTTCGCCCGGCCCGAGAAATGACAAAAGGAAAGGCTTTCCTGCTCCGCTCGAGTGAACAAACATTACCTGAGTTGCTCCGACGACGCGCAGTTTCCTGTCGTCTTCGATCAAGACCGCTGTATCCTCATCAATTCCAATGCCGAGCATTTTTGGATTGACCATAATTAGTCCAAACAGACGATTATGGCGTTGGCGGACGAGGAAGTGCTGGTCGAAGATGACGTTCGGGATAAGCCCCAAGCCTTTGCGGACACCTACCTTTGAGCCATCGAGCTTTTTCAGATCGGCATCGCCGGTCATCATTGGGTCCGACATCACCGCGGCACCCGCACTTGTTCCGCCGAACGGCGTGCCCGCAGCATATTTTGCGCGGACAAGCTTGAGCAGTTCTTCGTCGGCAAGCACGTCCATTATCCGGTTCTGGTCGCCGCCCGAAAAGAAAATTCCGGTGGCCGTTTTCAGCTGTTCGATGAATTTCGCGCGCTTTTCTGCGTCCAATGGACGCATCTCAGCATGTTCGATTGCGGCGGACGGCACGATCGAAAAATCTCTTTTCAGTGCCGCGAAACTCTCTTCCGGTACCCCGCTCGCCCAGGTGATCATCAACAAGCGTGCCTTCTCGCCCCCGCTCCATTCGACGAATTTCTTCACCGCATCGTCAGGCCTGTCGCCGCCGCCAACAACCAGAAGCCGCTGCTGGCCTGTCGCAGCCACTACCAGCACAGCGACCAACCAGGCCAGTAACGTCGATCTCACGAAGATCTTTTTCATAGCGTTCTCTATCGATTAGGATCAGCGTGAAACTTCGGCTGCGTCCGGCATCTTCGTCGCCTGCCACGCGACCACCCGCCATTCACCTTTACGCTTCACGAAAACGCCCGTATTGTAGAACCTGGCGGTCGTCACTTTGCCCTGATCATCCGTCTTGCCGACTAGCTTAAAAGCGACAACCGCCGTGTTTCCATATTGTTGGATACGCAGATCTTCTGCGGTATAGGCGGTCTTCGGATCAGCCGCCTTTGCGGGTGGTGCAGACCGCACACTCTTCATAATGTCGGCCTTACCGACACGCTGGCCGGAGCCGCGGGTGTAGATCAGGTCTTCCGCCCAGAAACGGTCATGCACGGCGGCATCGTTCTTTCCCGCACCAACGAGGAATTCACTTACCATCTTCGTCAGTTCAGCGGAATCCGGCGGCGTTTGTGCTGACGCGATCCCCGAAAGGACCACCACCAGGATCGGCATCAAAATCTTCGTAATCATAATTAATTGAGTTACTTACAATAAGTTACGGCTTAAAGGTCCACGAAACATCCGACATCATATCCACCTGCTTTAGAAGGTTGCCGTTTGCGTCGTAAATATCATACATACCCTCGTGATAATTCGTCGTATCGACCTTGACCGCGCCTTCAACCCTTTCGATCTTTCCGTTTGGATATTTCAGTTCAGCGTATGGCTCGGCTAAAGCCTTCAGGCAATTGGGGCAAAGACACGATTCGAATTTTATGCTTAGGCCCGCGCGGGTTTCGTCGCTAAGCTTCATCCGGGTACACCAGCAGCCCGCGATCGCCGCTCCACAGCCGAATTCGCTGCCGCATGATTCACATATCGTTGGCTTAGAAATGCTGTCCTCCACGCTCATAGCTTGTTTTTAATAGATCGGCGGCTCGCCGGGCGGCCTCGTTTTCCAGCGTTTGTGTATCCATAGCCATTGATCGGGAAAACGCCGGACGAGCTTCTCGACCTCTGCCGTAAAGGCAGCCGTCGTTGAGGTCACATCCACCTGGCGGTCACCCGTACTCGCGGGATAGATCAGCTCGCCGTGAACACCGACGTAATGGCCTTTCTTCTCATCCCAGGCACCGCACATAGGAAGAATAGCCGAATTGGTGCGCATCGCAAGCAAGGCCGGGCCGCTCGAGGTGCAGGCGGGCACGCCAAAGAACGGAACGAACACACCCTCTTTCGGATGAGCATTCACGTCAGCCAGAATGCCGAGTAGTCCTTCTTCACGAAGGACGCGTGCCGCGGTCATTACCGCGTTGGTCTTATTGATCGGGCGGTTACCGAATTTCGTACGCAAGTCCACAGTAAGCTTTTCGATAAGCGGATTGTCGAGCGGGCGGGCGAGATAGCTCATCGGCGAATCGAACGTTGCCCAGCCGAAGACCAGCACTTCCCAGTTCCCGAGATGCGGGCTGACAATGATCACTCCGCGGCCCTCCGACTTTAACCACTGGTACTCGTCGTAAAGAGCCGGGTCGATCTGGAACTCGATTAGTTTCTCGAGGCTTTCCGACGTCGCTTTGGGAAATTGGCTCATCTCGCCGAGAACGCGGCCAAGATTTCGAAACGCGCCCTTTGCCAGCTGCGTTCGTTCAACTTCGGTTTTCTCAGGAAAGGCGATATCGAGGTTCGTCGCGGCCACTCGGCGAAGCCCGCCAAGCAGATGGTAAGCGGCAGCGGTTAGGAGCATGGATGCGCGGACGGCGGCTTTTCGCGGAAGCACGCCGAGAAGGCCAAGCAATGCTCGCACGGCGGCGTACTCAAGCCAGACCTGCGCTTTGCTTTTTTTTGCCACACTCAGTTTTTATCTTTGCGGCCGCACGAAAGCAAGTTGAGGATGCGGCCAATTCGGCCCTAACGGGACTCTGCTGCCAACTCCCCGGCTTTTACACCCAGCCACGAACAAGCATCCTCGACGCTTGAAAAAAAATCTACTCTCACACCTCTATTCTGCGCCACGGTCTTGAAAAACGTTGTGAGGTCGTCAAATTCATAGTCCGTAAAGCAGATCGCGATCGACAATCCCGACGTATTCTCGGCAAGGAGCCTTCCCGAATCGAACGCTTCCATTGTATCTAGCTTCCGCTTTGGGCCCTCGGCCTCGATAAGCACTCGCGAACAGCCGTGTTCAGCGCATAGGCGTCCGATCTGCGCCCACATCTCGTGCGTTGAGTCAGGTTCAATGACCATCCCTGGCGGATGCTTGATGTGTAAATAGTCTTGATGGACTTCGAGTTCGTATGGCAAGCCCATAGAAACACCTCCGTGAGACACACGAATGACTTTGTGTTGCTAAACTGACTTCCTTGAACTTAGTGAATGCAGGGTTGATAGCCGACTTTCGCCGGTAAGGTTCTCTCAATATAAGGCAAGGTATCGCGAAATGCAACTTGGAGTGACCACCGTCACATTTGGGCCAAAAACCCGCCCGAATTGCTTTTACAAAACTCTTACAATCCCTTCGCTTGAAAGCTGTTAGGCTTTTTGTAAGGCAGACAACGCCATTCTAATAAACAGTCAAGAGGGTTTTTATGCAAAACGCAGTCGAACTGGAAAAAGATTCAAACAAGATCAATTGGGGAACGCTGACGGGCGTGACAATTTTTCACCTGCTTGCCGTGGCCGCATTGTTCACGTTTAGCTGGCAGAATTTGACCGCTGCTTTGATACTTTGGTGGCTTGCCGGAAGCCTCGGTATCGGCATCGGCTATCACCGTCTGATGACCCATCGTGGATTCAAAGCTCCGCGCTGGCTTGAACGCACCTTGGGCGTTTTTGGAACACTCGCGGTTCAGTCGGGCCCCATAACGTGGGTAACGACCCACCGGCTGCATCATGCACATACCGACACCGATCAGGATCCGCACAGCCCGCGTCACGGTACATACTGGTCGCACATGGGCTGGATATTTCGCGGTACCGCTCAAAATAGCTCGGTCGCCACGAAAAACCGCTATTCTCCTGACCTGATGCGCGACCCATTCCTGGTTGCGTTGGACAAGTATTACTGGGTTCCGACCGTGATCGTTGCTGCTGCCCTTCTGGCGATCGGCGGCCCGACAATGGTCCTTTGGGGTATCTTCCTCAAGACGGTAATGGGCTGGCATTTTACCTGGCTCGTGAATTCAGCTACCCATCTGTGGGGCACGCGTCGCTTTGAGACCCGCGATGACTCGCGTAATAACGGCCTGATCGCCGCCGTTACCTGGGGCGAAGGCTGGCACAACAACCACCATGCTTATCCGCGTTCGGCAAAGCATGGCCTTCGCTGGTACGAGATCGATATCAACTGGATAACGATCCTGGCGCTCAGAAAGGTCGGCCTTATCAAGAACGTTTACGCGTTCAGCATAGAATCGAAAGAAGATGTACAGGTGGATATGAATCCGATCCAGGAACCCGCCTGACAGCACCAAAAAGTATAAAGTAAAAAGGCAAAGGTAAAGTTCTCTTTACTTTTGCCTTTTTCCTTCTTACTTTTACCTTACCCGGATGAGGAGACAAAAAACAGCAATATTCTTTCTGGTTCTTGGCATCAGCCTTATCGTACTGGCTGTAGCCCTTAACGTTGGCTGGATATTGCTCAATCTTCGAGAGGTTGCCGTACTCATTTTTGGCATCGTCTTTTTTGCGCTCATCATTACGGGCATTATTCTGAATACGATATTCCTTATCCGCGAGATCCGGCGTAACGAGCAGCACGACGCATTTATCAACTCGATCACGCATGAGTTGAAGACACCGATAGCCTCGATCAAGCTCTATCTCGAGACCTTAAAGACGCGAAATGTTACGCCCGAAAAGCAGCGAGAGTTCTATGACGTGATGCTCGCCGACACCGGCAGACTCTTGCACACGGTCGAGCAGGTGCTCAAGGCGGGCGGAGCCAAGGAAAAGATAAAGCTGAAAGTAGCCGAGGTTGATCTCGGCACGCTTTTGAGAGAGTGCGTCTCGATCATCCTGACGCAGCGGCACCTGGACGAATCCGTGATCCGGTTCATCGAGCCTACCGAACCGACAGTGGTAATGGGTGACGAAGCCGAACTTAGGACCGCTTTCGTCAACTTACTTGAGAATGCCGTTAAGTATTCGCGCGATGAACCGAAGATATCGCTCCGCCTCAAAAAGGCCAAGAATAACAGAAGCGTCGAGATCTTCATCAAGGACAATGGCGTGGGAATTCAGTCCTCTGAACTGAAACGCATATTCAAAAGGTTCTATCGCGTCGTCGAGCCAACCTCAGCCGATACCCGCGGCACAGGCCTCGGGCTATTCATAGTCAAGTCGATAATCGAACGCCACGGCGGCCGCGTCTCGGCGCAAAGCCGGGGCGACGGATTGGGGAGTACGTTTCTTGTGAAGCTGCCGATAACATGAAGATCCTAATTGTCGAAGACGAAGCACACATTGCCGACGGCCTCAGATTCAACATCGAAGCCGAGGGCCACGAAGCCGAGATCGCGCCGGATGGCGAAATAGGTTTGATCCGCGCCGAGGTCGGCAGCTTCGACGCCATCGTGCTCGATGTAATGCTGCCAGGGATTGACGGGTTTGAGGTGGCAAGGCTTCTCCGCGAACGGCACGACTATACTCCGATCCTGATGCTCACCGCTCGCGGCCGGCCCGAGGACGTGCTTAAAGGCTTTGAGGCGGGAGCCGACGATTACCTGCCCAAACCTTTTGACCTGGAAATATTCCTCGCCCGCCTGGCCGGCCTCCTGCGCCGCAGCGAATGGTCACGCCGCGAGACCAGCAAAGACCGTCTAGGCGATACTTTCGAAATAAACGGCAAGACAATAGACTTCGCCAACCTCGAACTCCGCTCCGACGGCGGCGAGACCATCCACCTCACAATGATGGAAATAAAACTCCTCCGCTACCTCATCGACCACGAAGGCCAAACCGTCTCAAGAAATACGATCCTGGAAGACGTCTGGGGCCTCCAGGAAGACACCGACACCCGCGCAATAGATAATTTTATTGTTAGGTTGAGAAAGTACCTCGAAGACAAACCCAACGACCCGCAGATCGTCAGGACTGTTCGCGGAGTCGGTTATAAATTTGTCCGGTAGAACTCTAGAATATATATAATCATGTCACGGCTCTGTTAGAGGCCAACCATCAAATGTTTTTAGAATTCTTTAGAGTTTTCGTTTGTTCTATTGCAATCGCCCTGCTCGCTATCAGCGGGTTCGGGCAAGCAGTGTCGTCGCATTCGGACAACTGGACTGAGATAAAAGATGACTCCCTCGGATTTTCCATACAATTTCCGCCGGATTTTTTGGTCGATAATGATGTGGAAAAATCGTTCATGATCGCGCCGGTGTTTGCCTCTCTGCCCAGAGTTGTGGATGTCTTTGAACGCCCCAGAATAATCGCATACAAAGAAAATGCGGTTCTCGAGTTAAGTATTTTTCAGCTTCGGATCGTATCGAGCGCTAAGGACCATTTACAGTATTTTATCGATCCGAAGGCAGACGATTTTCAGAATTTTCAGGTCGGTCCCTTCGTTGGTCGCAAGACAAATTACGAAACAGAAAAATCTCAGTCCACGGTAATATTAGTTGCCGCGAAGAATCGTGTTGTAAGGATTTTCGCTTCCGCGCCAAAAGTTGACAAGTACAGTTATGAGAAATTCGTATTGTCACTGAAACTTAACGGCAATTACATTTTTAAGAATAATGCCGCCACGATCCCGGCCGCGACTGCTAGCGTTGCCACCTCCAGTCTAAAGACCAGTTTGGAAATAGTTGAAGCACTAAAAAACAAAACTAAAGCCCCTGATGAGAACGTTGTGCGAGGAAAAACATCCGTGGTTTCTTCCGGAACTGAACCCGAGCCCAAATATTCCCGGCCCCTCATAATATTGCGCAGGCCAAACGCGATCCCTTCATCCGCCACAATCGGTCAAAAAGTCGAGGGGACAGTAAAGCTTAAGATCGCATTTCTCTCAACAGGCAAAGTGGGTGAAATAGCGGTCCTGTCCGAACTACCTTTCGGGCTCACCGAAAGCGCCCTCAACTCCGCGCGAAACATCGTGTTCCTTCCCGCAGAGATGGATGGCAAAAAGGTCGATGTCTCGAAATTCATCTCATACGATTTCAAGATCAACTAAGCGGCCAGTCTCTATTGGTTGTCGAGAAATGTTTACTCAAAATAATTTCGTCTTGCGATCACCTTCACTTCCTCCCGCCAATTTTCATGCAGTTCAAATCGCCACAACTCGATCTCGGGCGAGAGCATTCGTGCGAAGTGTTCGAAGTCGCGATGGAAGCTTAGGGCCGGGGCGACGGCGTAGACGAGTGCCGGCTTGTCGATCAATTCGAGGTCGCCGAAGACTCGGGCACGTTTTAGTTCACCGCGTCCGCGCAGAAGTTCTATTTTCCGCCAATAATCTGCGGCCTGGAATGGGGTTTCGCGGTCGGGTGTGGCTTTTATTTCGATGATGACGAGGCGTCCGTCGCGGCGGAGTGCGAGCAGGTCGATCTTGTCGGCAACGGTACGGAACTGGTTATAGATCGGCGCCAGGATGAGGTTTGCGTCGAGCAGCTTGATGTTGCGGCGGAGGATCGATTCCAGCCACGATTCCGGCGATGTGCGGTAAAACTCGTGCCGCTTGGACGCTGTTTGGGCTGTGCGGTAAAGCTCGAGATCGGCGATCAGTCGTTCAAGATCGCTCACCGTCTCCGGCGTCAGCGGCCTCTTCGTCCGATCTACACCAAACCACGCCGACTCAAGCCCGGCCATCATCCTGACACGGGCGATCGGCATTCCCTGAAACCTTAGCGTCTCGCCATTGCGCGAGTGAATAATGTCGATATTTTCAGGCGATAACGCAATGATCCTCGCGGCTGTTTTACTTGGGCCGAGTTCCTCCGGCAGGGTTAATTTCTTAGGCTTCTCACGCCACAGCCGGCTGACAGCGAGTTCGGCCCGCGGCTTTAGCGACAGCATTCCGCCGGCACGGTTGATCTCAAAGATCTTTATCGACGATCGGACTGGTGTTTTCAGCAAAGCAACAAGCTTCTGCAAATTTCCGGCGGAGCGTTTTTCGGCTACGATGTGAAGCTCTCGGGCGGGCTTTTTGGCTCGTGCCTGCAAGCGTTCGAACCAAAGAATTGAAGTGGCCAGCACTGCTTCCGGCGTTGCTCCGCCTGCTATATCGGCAAATACCGCGAAACGGCCCGACACGGGAAGCTCTGCGATCACTTCGGCAAACCGCCCGCTTCCAGCGTTGAGCGCGACGCGAACGATCTTTACTGCCGGATCGAATTCCTCGATCAGCCCGGCGATCTCGTTGGCCTTTTCCAGGCGTGCAAGTTCGACGTTTGCTGCAAGCTCGGCGGCCGAAACGCGAGGCACGAGACGGATCACTTCCTCATCACCGCCGAACGCAGCCGCGACCGTTACCTGTATCTCGCCGCCATCAGTACCGAACGAAACGATCCGCCGTGAGCTGAATCCGTCTTCGCCGATCACGCCCAACAGGGTCTTTCCCGCTTCTTCAATGACCTCGATCTCAGAACGGTTGACCGGAAACGCGCGTCCGTTCTCGCCGACCATCAGCCATTCGGCAGAGCCGTCGAGCAGATCGTCCAACGTGTCGTCTGTTGGCAGGGCCTCTACCATTTATGTTGAGTGTCAAAGTGGCGGAGCATCGCGTCGGCCCAATCTGCATAACCCTGTTCTGAAGGATGAATGCCGTCGGCAAAAAAGCCTTCCACCTTTACATCGACGGGCTGCGGGTAGTAATGAATGCTTTCCATATCAGCCGAGAATTCGCGAATGTTGGCGTCGTGCATCTTCGAAAGCTCCCACAGCAAGAACTTGATCGGATGCGGGATCGCCGTCGAATAGACGATCATCGGACAGTTGGAAATAAATATGACCGCGTGCGGGTTCTTACTTCGCAATATGCCGAGAAGCTCGGTCATATCCCGCCGCCATTTCTTTGGGCTGCTCAGCTTCATCACGTCATTGCCGCCTATGCCGAGAAGGATATAGTCGAATGCCTTATCCGGCATCTGAGGAACAAGTTCATCAATTGTTCGCCTTGCGGTGACGCCGTTTCGCCCGATCACGGTCCATTCGACAGGCCGGCAAAGGCGCTTCGAAAGCCCTTCGGCAAACTGCCCGGTCAAAGCCTCGCGGTGAGTGCGTGCGCCCAAACCCGCCACCGTCGATTCGCCGATCACGAGAAGTTTCGCAGTCGCTCCATCGCCCTCGCCAGCGGTGCCTGTCTTCTCACCGGCAGCATCCGGCAGCACCCCGACCTTTCGCCGCGTGTATTGACCCTGCAGATACAGAAGCGGTGATACGGGCAGCACGACGGCCGCCGCGGCGATGTATGCGGCCTGCCACCGTCCGAGTCTTCCGTCCTTATTGTTCGCCGATGCCATTATGTTAAAATTCAGTCAATCCGAATGTTCTTGTCAAATCCCGCCAAATCTTTCCTCGTCTGTCTCTTTATATTAACAGCGGCCGCGGGCTGCGGATGGCTCAAACAGAACGACAATACTGCTGCTCCGGTCATCGCCGAGCCAAAGGCAAAGCAGCCGTTCAAGACAAAAGAGCCGGATGATTTTCAATGTGAGATAGTCGAAACGGCGGGCAGTTCAATACGCCGCACGCGGCTTGCGAGAAAAGGAAATTGGCGGCGGATAGATTATGACCTTGGTGGAAAGCAGCAGCGGGCAGTGTTGCGGACGGATAAGGAATACCTGCTCGATATCGGCCGCAACACTTATGCCGAGCGCACCTCACTTGCCGGTAATACCGGTGATCCGCTGTCCAGCGAGTTGACGCACGAGCTTCTGACCATCGGTTCGCGTGCCGAATTCGAAGAGATCGGCCGCGAAGGAAATATTGTTAGATTCCGGACAAAGGTCGAAGGTTTCGACGCGAGCGAGGTCATCCTGCTTTTTGATGAAACGATCGGTCTGCCCATAAAGCAGGAGTTTTTCTCGGTCAACGGCGACGAACGCTCGCTTGAATATACGGTCGAGATGTTAAATTTTAATGCAGTGGCCGACGAGGGCCTATTTTCACTGCCCGCGGGAGCACGCAAGATCACGCCCGACGAATTCCATAAGCAGCGATGAGCGAGATTAAAGAGATAACCCCCGAACAGAAGAAGCGTGCCGAGGACACCTTGCACGGCCTTCCGTTCGCACAGTTGATGGGCATGCGCCTGGTGGATATCCGGCATAACGAGGCGGTAATAAAGATCGAGATGCGCGACGACCTGCGCCAGCCGGCAGGTGTGCTTCACGGCGGCGTGACGGCGACGCTGATCGACACCGCGATGGCATTTGCCGTTATCACCCGTCTTGAGCCGGGCGAGAGCACCTCGACTATAGACCTGACCGTCCACTATCTGCGGCCGCATTTCGAAGGTACCTTTACCTGCACCGCAAAAGTGGTCAGGGCGGGGAAACGAATATTCACCGTCTCGGCGGACGTTGTCAACGAGCAAGATAAACTGATCGCGACCGCCGTTTCGACCTATACAAAGGTCTAGAATCGTCGGACCGCAAGCGTCCCGCCTGCGAGTAAAAACGACGTACAGATCACATTGGGAACACACGCAAGCGAGACGCTTGCGGTCCCAGGCGGTCCCAAATATAAATGACTCCGATCAGAAAATTTGCACGTTTTGTTCACCCGTACCGTTGGCAGATGGCCGGCGGCATTTTGTGCATTCTGATATCTCTCTGTTTTGGTTTGCTAATACCTTATCTGGTGGGTGTCGCGGTCGATGACCTCGGTGCTTCGATCACCTGGCAAAAGGCGATCTCCTATCCGCTTCTAATTCTCGGTGTCAGTTTAATGAGCGGCGTTTTTCTTTTCCTGCAGCGGCGTATTTTGATCAACACCTCCCGCCACATCGAGTTCGATATGCGCGAGGCTTTTTACGAAAGCGTTGTCAGTCAGCCCGCCAGCTTTTTTTACAACAATCGCGTCGGCGACCTGATGGCTCGGGCCACCAACGATCTCGCTGCGGTCCGCCAGATCGTCGGGCCGATGATCCTGTACAGTTTCCAGGCAGTGTTTGCTTTGGCTATCGTGCTGCCGATCCTGCTGAACATCTCGGTAAAACTCACACTGTTCATCCTGATCCCGCTGCCGCTTGTCTCGCTCACGGTCAAGTTCCTAGGTGATCAGATACATCGACGATTCGAGAAGATCCAGGAATATTTTTCGTCGATCACCGCCCGCACGCAAGAGAATTTGAGCGGAGTCCGCGTCGTTCGCGCGTATGCCCAGGAAGATTCCGAGATCGAAGAGTTTCAGAAGCTCAACCGCGAGTACGCCGACCGGAACGTTCGTCTTGTAAAATTTGCCGCCGCCATGCGACCGCTGCTTTTCTTCTTTATCGGGCTTGGCTTTGTGATCATCGTCGCGGTCGGCGTTCCGATGGCAGTAAACGGAGAGATAACGGCCGGCAATTTCACATCATTCATTCTGTATTTGCAGCGAATGATCTGGTACCTGATCGCCCTCGGGTATGTGGTCAACCTCTACCAACGCGGCACGGCATCACTAAAGCGCTTCAACGCGATCCTCGAGACTGAGCCGACGATCAAAGATGCACCAGGCATTAAAGAACAACCTCCGATCAAAGGCGGCATCGAGTTTCGGGAGTTGAATTTCTCTTATTCGGTTTCAGCCACAGAGGACACAGAGACCACAGAGGAAGAATCTTCCAAAATCTCCGTGTCCTCCGTGTCCTCTGTGTCCTCTGTGGTGAATCCCCGTCCTGTTCTCAAAGACATCAACCTAAAGATCGAACCCGGCCAGACGGTCGCGTTCGTCGGCAGGACCGGCAGTGGAAAATCCACGCTCATGGGCCTTATCCCGCGACTGATGGATGCACCGGATGGCAGCATTTTCGTCGACGGCGTACCTGTTCGCAAATACCCGATCGAACAGCTTCGCCGCTCTGTCGGGTTCGTCCCGCAGGAGACTTTCCTGTTCAGCAACACGCTGGCGGCGAATATTGCTTTTGGAGTCGAGAGTGGAGAGTCGAGAGTCGAGAGTTCGGAAAATGGGAACGGATCAACCTCTCGACTCTCGACTCTTGACTCTAGACTTTCAGTAGAGAAAGCCGCAGCGATCGCAGGCCTTGCCGACGACATCAAATCATTCCCCGGCAAATACGAACAGCTCGTCGGCGAACGCGGCATCACACTTTCCGGCGGCCAGAAACAGCGGACGGCGATCGCCCGGGCGGTGATGCGTGACCCTCGCATCCTAATCTTGGACGATTCCCTGAGTGCGGTAGATACGTTCACCGAGGAAACGATACTCCACAACCTTCGCGATGTACGATCTGGCCGCACGACGCTGATCGTCTCGCACCGCATCTCGACCATCCGCGACGCCGACCTCATCTGTGTCCTCGACCACGGCCGCATAATCGAACGCGGCACGCACGAAGAACTGCTGGAACACAATGGCGAATATGCCGAGCTATATCAGCGTCAGCTTCTTGAAGAAGAATTGGAAGCCGAGGAATAAGCCTGGGACCGCAGGCGTCCCGCCTGCACGCCGCTCCGGCGAACCAGTTGCACAAGCCCGCACGTGAGCAGGACGAAATGCTCAACTTTGAGCTAGAATATCCCCGGCGATGAACACCAAACTAACCATCGAAGCCCAGTACAAATCAATGCTCGTCATCTGGGCATCGCTCTTGATGTCGCAGATTATGTTCGTGGTGGTCGTATTTTTCACGCGGCCGAAGCTGTTTCAGTTCGATCTTTCGCAGCCGATTCTTGGTGACGATTCGACCAAGGTTGGCGGCACGTTTGCATTGATCCTCAGTTTCGCCGTCGCGGCGGTCACCCTTGTGCTGTTCTCATTCGCTTTCAAAAAACGCCTGTTCGAACGAGCGGCTCAGGCCCAGGACACCGCCCAGGTCCAAACCGGCCTCATCATCGCCCTCGCCCTTTGCGAAGCCAGCTCCCTCTTCGGCCTAGCCCTCGCCTTCGCCTTCGACTACCAATACTTCTTCCTCTGGATCGCCCTCGGCATCCTCGGCATGATCCTCCACTTTCCCCGACGCGACCCTCTCCACGCGGCGAGCCTTGGAGGGAAACGTTTACTTTGATGTTTTCTTCTTTTGCACGGCTGGTTTAAGTTTCTTTTCCAGGCCTTCGAGCTGCCTGATAAAATCCTTCTCGCCCTCGCTCAGATCGTTCTTATGAGCCTCTTTAAATTTCTCGTATTCTGCGGATGCTTTCATGAGCATTGTCTCGTGACTTACCGTTCCGGCGTGATCCAGCACATCGTTTCCGGCCATTCGCAGAAAATCATTGAGCCGTTCGCTCCATTCCTTCATATACATAGGCTTTCGATTTAGTGCCTGTAGCTCGGCAAACTCAAGGTATGCTGTTACGATACGATTTAGTATATTCAGCTCGTCTTCGTTGAGATAATTTTTCGCGATCTCGGTTTCCTGTTTTGTCGGCTTTCTGCCCTTGAAGTTTGTCAGTCCGAGATTCGGTTTTTCGGCATCAATGCGTTTGTAGATGACCTCGGCTGCTGTGTTGTGATGAGCCGCCCAGTGCATTTTGTTCTGGACCGTTTTGAAAAACTCGACTGACGTTTCTGATTTCGCATCGTAATCCAAGCTCGTGGCATAGATATCGAGAACCTTACGCCAAAACACTTTCTCCGATGAACGGATATCGCGGATCCGTGCAAGCAGCTCTTCGAAATAATTTCCGCCGCCCGCCTCCTTTAGCCGCTCGTCGTTCAGCGTAAATCCTTTAACAATGTATTCCCGAAGCCGCTGAGTCGCCCAGATCCGGAAATGTGTTGCGATCCGGCTTTTGACGCGGTACCCGACCGATAGAATTACATCGAGATTGTAATGTGCAACCGACCGTTGTACGTCACGCGCTCCCTCGCGTCGAACTAACAAGAGATCCTTGTAAGTTGCGGCAGGGTCAAGCTCGCCTTCCTCGTAAATGTTCTGAATATGAAGACTTACATTTTGCTGCGTGGTCTGAAACATCTCGGCAAGCTGTGCCTGCGTCAGCCAAACGGTCTCGTCCTCAAGCCGCGTCTCTATTCGCGTCTTGCCGTCCTCCGATCGGTATATGATCAGCTCGGAATTGTTCATATCTATTAGCGTAGAACTAAAAATACCATCATTACAAGCTCTCCTTTTAGCACCCAAACCAAACTTTTTTCTGCCTCAGGGAACCTTTTCCCGACTTGTGGTGTCTAACCCACCAAACCCTGCGGAGTTTTACCAATAGTTTTAGACAACCGGAGACTCACTTTATGCGAAACGCACTGTTTTTGCTTGCGATAGCTTTGCTCACGATCGGCACATTTGCTCAGGACACAACCCAGGGAACGCTTTACGCGGTCAATAAAAAAGCTGGGGATACGACGCTATGCGCAAAAAGGCCGTGCTCTTAATTTGAACACGGCCTTCGTATGTTGTTATTTAATTGTGTCTGCTCTATCTGCCCAGGAAGTTTACCGAAACGCTTCGGCGGCCAAAACGTCTTGCTTCGGCACAGCTTGCCATCCAGATGTCGAGCTTCTTTCCTTTTATCTTACCGCCGGTATCTGAGACCAGATAAGTTCCGGCGTGGCTTCCGCTGATATTGATGCGGCTGCCTAAAGGAAGCACCCTTGGGTCGGCGGCAATAAGTCCTTTGCGGACGCCGTGGCCCATGGCGGTTTTGCCTCTCAGGCAGTAAGCAGTTGCGGTAAACATCCCGCGGCTTGCTCCGCCTGTGGCTTTTGAAGAAACGGTCTTTTCAATGATCTTTTTATTATCCTGCGGGTCTTGCCCTTGCTCGACCAACGGTTCTATCTCACTAACTTCCGTTTCTACCGGCTCTTCACTAACAATATTATTATCAAAAATCGAGATCGAATTATTTAATTGTAACTGCGAATCATTCGCTGAACTGAGGACACTTTCTGTCTCGGACTGTGCGTAAATAAATGCAACGAACAAACCGATGAATGACAGAATAACGCCTCCTCTGACGAGATTTTTCATTATTCATGCTCCTAAATTTTCCGCCTTCAAATTAAAAAAGCGCAAACGTCGCGGTTGGGCTTTGTAGTCTGACCGCTCCTTTTGCTTCTTCTAAAGCATAAATTTGAAGACTGTTGCGGCGGCGAATTCCACCTGTTTCGCGCCCCCGGAGGGCGGAACATTTGAAAAGGATAGCATCATTGACCAGACGTGTCTACCCGGTCAAAAACCCAGAACCCCTTATTCTATATGCAATTGCTGTGTTTTCAGACAGTTAGCCGTGCGAATTTTTCTTGCCTCTGATAGACTATTGCCGCCTTTCTCAGGTATATTTCGGACAATATCAGGGTCGTTTTTACCCCGCTCGTGTCGAGGATTCAAGCTATGCAGGAACGCCGCCAAGGTGCCAGATATCCGGTCTCATTTCCCATCCGCGTCAAATGGAAAGACGACGGCGGTACCGTCATTACCGAAGAGGGCCTGACCGAAAATATCGGCGTTCAGGGCGCTCTCGTTTACCTGCCCCGAAAGCTGCCCACAGTTGGAGCCAAGGTCGAACTCACCGTGACGGAAAACTCCGATGATGAAGTGATCGTACAGGCTCAGGTCATTCGCCTCGAACGCAACGCCGCTCATCCGCAGGTCGCTTTGAACCTTCTCGACGGTATGCGGGCGTGGAAAAAGAAAGTGTGGGAATATGCCGGCGAGACTATAGCCAAAGAGAAACCCGAAGAGCTCGACGAGTGGTAAGAGCGCTTATTTAATGTATGCGAATTCTAGTCTTAGGGGCCGGCCGTATGGGTTACGGTGCGGCCTTTGATCTTGTCCACAATTCACCCGGCGTCGAAGGCGTTACCGTTGCCGATTTCGATCTCAAAAAGGCCGAGGAGGTCGCCGAAAAAGTCGGCACTTCGCGTATCGATGCCCATCACATCGACGCGTCGAACCAATCGGACGTCGCCCAATTGATGCAGGGACACGACTCGGCCATCTCCTGCGTTAACTATTGGTATAACGAATCGCTTTCCCGGGCCGCGATCGACACCGGTACGAATTTCTGTGATCTTGGCGGCAATAACTACGTTGTCGACGCACAGCTTGCCCTCGACGAACCGGCAAAAGCAGCGGGTATAAGCATAATCCCGGACTGCGGCCTTGCTCCCGGCATGGTCTCTGTCCTTGCGATGCACGGGGCGGCAAATTTCGATCAGTTGGAAGAGATCCATATTCGCGTGGGCGGCCTGCCGCAGGATCCGCAGCCGCCGCTGGACTATCAGTTGGTGTTCTCGGTCGAAGGCCTGATAAATGAATATCTCGAGGTCGCCCGCGTCATACGCGACGGCCAGATAACCGAAGTTCCTTCGATGACCGAACTCGAAAGCCTCTCGTTCGAAGGCTTTCCGCCGCTCGAAGCATTTCAGACCAGCGGCGGTACATCAACGCTGCCGGATACGTTCTTGGGCAAGATAAAACAGCTCGATTACAAAACGATTCGCTACGCGGGCCACTGCGACAAGTTCAAAACAATGATCGACCTCGGCCTCTGCTCAAGCGACGAGATCGTGGCCGATTTCGTCAAAGTAATACCGCGCAAGGTCTTCGGCGAACTGCTCACCCAGCATCTGCCGGCCGACGGCCCTGACTACGTGTTGGTCAGGCTGGAATTCGTAGGCCAAAGCGGCGGTGCCGCCAAAAAGCTTCGCTACGACATCGTTGATAAGCAGGACGAACAGACCGGGCTCTCAGCTATGATGCGGACGACAGCGTTTCCCGCCTCGATCATCGCTCAAATGATGGCGAGGGGTGAAGTACTGATGCACGGTGCGACACCGCAGGAAAAAGCGATCGATCCGGCCCGCTTCGTTGCCGAGCTCGAACGACGCAATATTAGTATTCAGGTAAGCTAGAGTTTTGAACGAATAGGGGAAATTAAAAATCATGATCACACTTGCAGACGCACGCAGAATAACTGCAGCAGCCGAGAAAAAAGCCGAAGAGATCGGACAGCCGATGAACATTGCCGTCGCCGACGCCGGCGGAAATCTCGTATCGCACGTCCGGATGGACGGCGCGTGGATCGGCAGCATCGATATCTCGATCAAAAAGGCTTGGACGTCACGGGCGTTCGATATCTCGACCAAAGACCTCGCAACACACAGCCAATCCGGCGATCAATTCTTCGGCATCCACGCCTCGAACAACGGCAAAGTAATGATCTTCGCCGGCGGCATCCCGATCAAGAAAGGTAAAAAAGTGGTCGGCTCGATCGGTGTCTCAGGCGGAAGCGGCGACCAGGACCACGCCGTCGCAGAGGCAGGAGCAAAGGGCCTGCTAGATTTCCTTCGGACACAAAAATAAAGGCTTCTCGATCTCGAGAAGCCTTTTCGCATTACCTATTGCCAAGATTAGACACTAAGTCCGACCAAACGCGGATTTGCCTTCTTTTTCAGCAACTTTCGGAGTTTTAGTCTCGCCTTATGAAGCTGCGATTTCGACGTTCCGACCGAACACCCTAGGATGCGGGCCACCTCTTCATGCTCGAAGCCTTCGACGTCGTGCAGGACGAAGACGTTCTTATAACCGTCCGGCAGTTGCTCGATCGCGTTCTCGAGAGCGATCTTGTCGACGATCCGCATACGTTCCGGGTCTGCCGTGCCGGTCACGATCTGCTCCGGCGTTTCGCCCTCTTCGGTCGTCTTTTCAAACTTAACATTCCGCTTGCGGAAGTGCATCAGCACCTGATTGACGGTCAGACGGTGAAGCCAGGTTGTGAAAGCTGAATCCCCCCGGAAGCTCCCGACCTTGCGATATAGCTGAATGAACACATCCTGGGTCAGGTCTTCAGCTTCAAACGCGTTCTGGAGCATTCGAAGACAGATAGAATAGACCCGTCTGTGATGACGCTGATAAAGCTCTTCAAATGACGCCATATCGCCTTTAGAGGCCGCCTGCGTCAGTTCAAAATCCTTTGCTTTTGTACGATCCGCCAGATTAGCCGCTGCTGATGAGCCAGCTGCATTGCTGCCGGTCGAACTGCTTGTAAATATCGGATAATCTAGTGTTTCTGTAGTCATTTGCTTGTTCCCCCGTGATAAGAGCTTTCAATTGGTGTGCCAAACCATTGGTCCCGCTAGATCCGTGCATATCCTTGAACGAAACAGGAAGTAAATTGTTGCGTTTTTGCGGGCATACTTTAATATTCGCCGCTCATCATAGCCTGGATGCATTATCTTTGAGCGTGACGGGTTCGTTTGGCCGTACACGATTTGGTATGTACGGAAACCGTCCGATAGTGTCGCTGGGTTCCCATAGGTGCTAAAATAAGATTCCCTGTTTGGCACACGGTATTCCGGCACAGCCGGCCGATATGAAATGAACCGAATTGTTCTTAGATCGTTTTTACTGCTTCTTACCCTTTCTTTCTGTGTATCAACCGGCATTGGTCAGGCAAAAGCGTCACCGACGGTCAGCAGTTTTGAGGTTTCGGACGTCGACGGCGTACCCGTCATCATCAAACACCTTCCCGATTGGGAGAAAGTCCGCGAAAGTACAGTTTTAATTAGTGATTCGGGCTCGATGAAGGCGGTCCTGCCGGGAAAGCCGGTCCTCGATCAGATCGAGATAATCGGCGGAGCTGAGGCAGTCACGGCAAGCTATCCGGCCGGGCGAATGCTGATCGTCGAGTTTTCGACCCCACAGGGTTCGTCAGATGCGGATGCGAGGGTCCTGGAGCACTTTGCGGCCTCGCCTGACGCCTCGACCATCTATCGGCGCATCGGTAATTACAATGTTTTTGTTTTTGATGCGGCCGATCCTGAGGCGGCAATTGCACTCGTTGAAGGGGTTAAGTATGAGAAGACGGTGCAGTGGCTTGGGGAAGATCCGTTCCTCATCAAGAAGATCGAGCGCTATTTCGTTGAAACAACCCGCGACATCTTTATCTCGACCGTTATCTGGATCGTCAGCGGGCTTGGTTTGGCGATCGTCTCGGGAATAGTCGTAGGATTTTTCTTTTACCGCTTTCGCGAGCACCAGCGTGCCACGCGAACCGCCTATTCCGACGCCGGAGGCCTGACCCGATTAAACCTCGACGGGCTGAGCGAATGATCAGGGTAGAGCTGCGATCAACCGCTCAATATCCTCGCTGTTATTGTAAAAATGCGGTGCTATCCGAAGCACGTCATTGCGGGGGCTAACGACGATATTCTCCTTCATTAGTCGTTCGAATATTGCCGTGCATTCGAGACCCCCGCGGTGTTTGATGCAAACGATCGCTGATTTCTCACCTTGGCGGCGTGAACTCACAATATCGTAGTCCTTACCGGCAAGCGAATCGCAGAGCAGGTCGCTAAGATCTTCCAGGTGGCGCTCGATCTTCTCTAACCCCGTGTCATTCAATAGTTTAAGGCTCTGCTCGAGGCCATAGAAGAGCGATGAACTTCCGGTGCCGCTTTCCCATGCTAGAGCGTTTGGCTTAAAAGCCTGATCGCGGTCCGCAAAATCCCACGGCGTCTCGACACTTATCCAGCCGACGAACGTGGGTTCGACGCGTTGGCGGGCACGGTCCGAAACATAGAAGATGCCGCAGCCCTCAGGTGCGCATAGCCACTTGTGACTCGCGCCCGAGGCGATATCTACAAACTGCGACGGCAGGTCATAGCCGAATTGGCCAAAACCCTGAATGATATCGACCGCGAACAGAGCATCTGCTGCCCTGGCCGCACGGCCAACGCGCTCAAGGTCCGACCTAAAACCCGATGCGAACTGCACAGAGCTTAAGGCAACGACCCTGGTATTTCCGTCGATCATCGCGATCAGTTCTTCCAGATCGATCCGGCCGTCACGTTCCGGGCAGAGCCTTAGCTCGACCCCAAAACGGTCACGGACCATCCGCCACGGGTAAAAGTTCGCCGGAAATTCGCGCTCAAAGCTAACAACATTATCGCCTGGTTGCCACGTGAGCCCGTTCGCGACCGCCGCGAAGCCATCCGACGTATTCCGCATAAAAGCTATCTGTTCTGCGTGAACGCCCAGCATCCCGGCGGCAAGAGCACGTGCCCGGTTCTTTGTCGCGATCCAATCGGAATAGTTGTTCGATCCGTTCAAAGAAACGTCCGTTAATTGAGTGTTTACTGCATCTAAACTCAGTGTCGGGATCGGTGAGACGGCAGCACTGTTCAAATAGGTATACTTGGCGACGGCGGGGAAAAGTGATCGGATGTGTTCGTTCATGATTGCTCCGACAAAATCTTTGACAAAGAAATGCCGTAAATGTAAGTTTAATGTGGCGTAACGCGCTCGCCGACTTCTGAATTATGTTCGAATTGCGTAAGAAAAACCAAATCGAGTTCGGTATGGTCGCCGTAACCGACGACCCGAATATCGATATCGTGCAGATCCGCCGCGAATCACGACAAGGCCTGTGGTTCGAAAGCCTGCGTCTGGCACGTGATGTTTTTCTGATAATCGTCGTCTTTATCCTGCTTGGAGTATTTGCGGTCCAGCCCGTCGTTGTCGAGGGAACGTCGATGCTGCCGCAGCTTCACGATGGCGAACGCCTTCTCGTAAACAAGCTTGTCTACTATAAATGGCGAAGCGTTAGCTGGGGCCATCTCGAACGCGGCGACATCGTTGTTTTCTGGTACCCGAGCGACCCGGACAAAAGCTATGTCAAACGCGTGATCGGACTTCCCGGTGAAACGGTCGAGGTCCGCAATGGCAAGGTATTTATCAACGGCCGTGAATTGATCGAGCCTTACATCGACACTATTCACAACCAAAACCTTCGCGAAAACGTGGTCAAGTCGGTCGATCAACACTACTACTTCGTGATGGGTGACAACCGCGATAATTCGTCCGACTCCCGCGTCTGGGGCTTGGTCCCAGAAAAATACATCTACGGCAAAGCCTTTTTCCGCTACTGGAAACCCTCGAACGTCGGCTTTCTGGAGCACGGCGAATACGATATCCCCGAGACCAAGACTCTCGACGACCTCCGCGCCGAAGAAGACGAACAATAAGTAAAAAGTAAAAGGTAAAAAGGCAAAGTAAAGATACGAACCGGCTTTACTTTTTACCTTTTACTTTTTACTTTCTACTTACGATGAATTTTTCCAAGAAGGCGATCCTTGTTCTCGAAGACGGACGCACATTTGAGGGAGCCTCATTTGGCGCGGACGGCGAGTGCTTTGGCGAAATGGTCTTCAATACCTCGATGTCGGGCTATCAGGAGATCCTGACGGACCCGAGCTACGCCGGACAGATCGTCGCAATGACCTATCCTTTGATCGGCAACTACGGAGTCAACGAAGAGGATGTAGAATCACGCCGCCCGTGGGTCGAAGGCTTTGTTGTACGCGAGGCAAGCCGCATCGTCTCCAACTGGCGTGCGACGGAATCGCTTAGTTCCTATCTCATCCGCAACGATATCGTAGGCCTCGAGCACATCGATACCCGAGCCCTCGTCCGGCACATCCGCGACAAGGGCGCAATGCGTGCGGGTATCTCGACCGTGGACCTCGATCGGGAGAGCCTGCTCGACCGCGTTCTGTCTTCGCCGGATATGAAGAACCGCGAGTTGGCATCCACGGTTACAGTGAACGAGGCGTTCGAATACAAGGCAGAAACACGACCTGTAGGAAGTGCGCCCTCAACTGAACCGAAGTATCACGTCGTCGCATTCGATTTTGGTGTAAAGACGAACAGCTTGAGGGAGTTCGCCAAATCTGGGTGTAGGATCACCGTCGTGCCGTCGAACACATCGTCTGCCGACGTCCTCGCCCTGAAACCGGACGGCATCTTTCTGTCGAATGGCCCTGGCGATCCCGCATCGATGCGAACGGTCGTTGAAGAGATCAAAAAGCTTACCGAATCCCATGTCCCAATGTTCGGCATCTGCCTCGG
>JANNNS010000220.1:0-4496 GCA_031398645.1 Acidobacteriota bacterium | reverse complement strand
GCGCGCGTGTTGGCGACATTGTCGCAGGCCTATTTTCGTCGCTCGCCGTAGCTCAAGCTCCTGATAGGGATAAGGCCGTCGCCGGAGCTGAGCGTGCGTTCGAGAAGGCGGCTAAGTCCAATCCTCTGCCCGCACCCGGATGTGCCGTCGGTGTTTCGCTGAACGGCGAGAGCGTTTTTGAAAAGGCGTTTGGCCTCGCCGAGATGGAGCACAATGTTGCGAACACGCCGCAGACGATATTTGAGTCTGGTTCGGTCGCAAAGCAGTTCACGGCGGCAGCGCTTGTTTTACTGCAACAGGACGGCAAGCTCAACATCGACGATCCTGTCAAAAAGTACATTCCCGAATTGCCCGATTACGGTACGCCGCTGACGATCAGGCATATGCTGAATCACACGTCGGGCCTGCGCGATTGGTTTTCTGTGCGGGCGTTAAGCAGCGAAGGTGCGGGCGAGCACATTATCACGCAGCAGATGATATTCGACACGGTCGTCCGGCAGAGGGGCCTCGATTTCAAGCCGGGTGCAGAGTACTCATATTCGAATAGCGGCTATCAGCTCGCCGCGATGATCGTCGAACGCGTTTCTAAGCAGAAGTTGCCCGAGTTCGTTGCCGAGCGTTTGTTGAAGCCGGTCGGGATGAAAAGCACCGCATACCGCGACGATTTTCAGCGCATCGTGCCGGGGCGTGCGCAGGCCTATTCAAAAAGCGGCGATGGGCCATGGCGGATCAATATGCCGATGATGAATGCTCACGGCGGCGGCGGGATGCTGACGACGGTCGGCGATTGGCTTAAGTGGAATGCGATGCTCGATTCGCAGACGTGGAATGCACCTCTTGTCGATGCGCTTGAGACGCAGGGGATCCTTAACACCGGTCAGAAAATCAATTACGCACTCGGCCTTCAGCACGGTGTGTACAAGGGAAATCGTCACATCTCGCACACCGGGGCGACGGCGGCATACAGGACCGCTCTCGTCCGCTTTCCGGAGAAGAAAGTCTCGGTCGCCGTGATGTGCAACGGAACGGCTCCGGATGCTAGCGGCATCGCGTACTCGGTCGCCGATGAGGTCCTCGGACCCTTTCCAGAGCCTCCGTCTGCGGCAGGTGCGGAAAAGCTTTCCATTCACCAACCTGAAAAGTACATTGGCTTGTGGAAGAACGAACGGAACAGGACCGCGACTCGGTTTGTTGTATCGAACGGTGAGTTGCGATTCGGAAATACGCCGGCTCGTGCGATGTCGGATGGTTCGATAATGCTGGGGGGCACGAAACTGGTGTTTAAGGAGGACAGCACGGGAAAACCCGTCTCGTTCGATGCAACGGCGAGCGGCGACACCATCCGCTTTACCGCCCAAGCCGATTGGCAACCGACTGCCGCTGACCTGTCTGCATTTTCCGGTGAGTGGTACAGCGACGAGGCCGAAGCCCGTGTCAAATTCATTGCTGAAGGTACAAACGGCTTTGTCCAATTCAAGAATTCTGCTCGGATCGCAGTTCGTCCGCTTTACAAAGATTGCTTTACCGACGGCTCGGGCCAGCTCTTTTGGTTTGACCGTGATGCGTCGGGTAAAGTCTTCGCAATCCATATAGGCGGTTCGCGCATGCGCGACATGCCGTTTGTCCGGCTTCGATAGATCAAACTAAAGGATGCTCCATGAACACTAAAGTCTTTCTTGCACTAATCTCGATAGTTGCTTCTGTCTCGACCGCAGTCGCCCAGGTCCCGGACAGAGAAAAGGTCATCGCCGGAGCCGAGCGAGCTTTTGAAAAGGCCGCGAAGAGCAATACGGGCCCGGCACCCGGCTGTTCCGTAGGGGTCTCGCTCAATGGCCAGTCTGTCTTTGAAAAGGCATTTGGACTGGCGGAGATGGAGCACAATATTCCGAATACGCCACAGACGATATTTGAATCGGGTTCGGTCGCGAAGCAGTTTACTGCCGCGGCTCTGATACTGCTTCAGCAAGATGGGAAGCTCAATGTAGACGATCCGGTCCGCAAATATATTCCCGAATTGCCCGAATACGAAAAACCGGTAACGATCCGTCACATCCTGACTCACACGGCGGGCTTGCGCGATTGGGGCTCGGTGATGGCATTGACGGGTGTTGGGCGCGGTGACCGCGTTGTTAGCCAGGCGGTAGCTCTGGATGTTATCTATCGGCAGAAATACCTCGACTTCGTTCCTGGAGCGGAGTATTCCTACTCGAACAGCGGCTATCAGCTTGCGGCTGAAATAGTCGAACGTGTATCGAAACAAAAATTTGGCGACTTTGTTGGTGAGCGGATATTTAAACCGCTCGGTATGACAAAAAGCTCTTGGCGGGACAATTATCAACGCATCGTACCCGGCCGTGCTCAGGGCTATGCGAAAGCTGGACCGACCGCTCCGTGGATGTTGAACATGCCATTTATGAACGTCGTCGGCAACGGCGGAATGTTGACGACCGTCGGTGATTGGCTGAGATGGAACGCCGCTCTCGACGCCAAGACCTTCGGCGAGCCCTTTGTGAAGGCTCTCGAAACCCAAGCCGTCCTGAATGACGGTAGAAAGATCAGCTACGCCCTCGGCGTGGTGGTCGATGACTATAGGGGAATCAAGGAAGTAACGCACAGCGGCGGAACGGCGGGATATCAGACATATCTCGCAAGATTCCCTGAGAAAAAACTTTCGGTCGCCGCGCTCTGCAACGGCTTTCCACCGTCGTCGGGCGATGTCGTTTACAGCGTGGTAGATGAGATATTTGGGCCATTTCCCGAACCCGCGAAGGTTGAAGGCCTATCTATGCCGGAGGAACGGCTCAAGAAATACGCGGGCCTCTGGAAAAACGACATCACCCGAAACGTCAACCCGATCGCGGTCGACAAAGGCGAACTGAAGCTCGGGAGCACCGTGCTCAAACCGATGGGCGACGGGTCATTTATGCTGGGAGATCGCAAGTTGAAATTTGCGGACGGCAGTCCGGCGACGGCGACTATTCACAACGTCGACGGGTCGGTAACTCGCCTAACCCTCGTGACAGAATGGAGACCATCCGCTGCGGACCTAGCTACTTTCGCAGGCGACTGGCACAGCGACGAGGCTCAAGCCACGCTGACCTTTTCGGTTGAAGGTGACAAGGCTTTTATCGTTCAACGGCCCATCACACGGCTTCCCCTTAGGCCTATCTACAAAGACCATTTCACGACCCAGGGCTTCGTGGTCTGGGTCACGCGTGATGCAAAAGGTAACATCGATAAGCTTCACGTCGGCGGCTCGCGGCTTCGGGATATTTATTTCTCCCGCGTATCAAAGTGAAAGGACAAATATGGGTAAGGTAACCCGACGAGAATTCATAGTTGGCGCCTCGAGTTTAGCGATCGCTGCTAGTGCCGGAGCCCAAACGCCGTCTAAACCAAGCGTTCGGCCCAACATTCTTTTCATCCTCGCCGACGATATGGGTTGGGGAGACCTGAGCTGCTACGGCCGGCCGGACTACCAGACGCCGTATATCGATCGGCTCGCTAAAGAAGGTGTTCGATTCACGAACGGTTATTCGGCCGCTCCGATGTGTACGCCCACGCGCGTAGGATTTCACACGGGCCGCTATCCGGCAAGACTTCCGGTTGGCCTCGAGGAGCCGCTTGTGGCCCGTAAGATTCTTGGGGACAGGGTAAAAAGCCTTGGCATTCCGCATGAACATCCGACGGCTTCGTCATTGATCAAGGCGGCAGGTTACGAAACGGCCTTAACGGGAAAGTGGCACGTTGGCTATATGCCCAACTTTAGTCCGCTCAAATACGGCTTCGATGAATTTTTTGGCATTACAAGCGGCTCCGGTGACCGGTTTACCCATAAGGACCCTGCAGGTGAGCCGGATCTGTTTGAAGGCGAAGTTCCGGTCGAAAAGGTCGGGTACCTTACAAAACTCTTGACGGACCGTGCCGTAGAATTTATCAAGCGGCCGCGCAAAAAGCCTTTCTACCTTAGTCTCCACCACACTTCACCCCATTGGCCGTGGCAAGGGCCGAAAGATGCGGGCCTGAGCGGAAAGTTGAAACCTGGTCACCTCGGCTTTGCATCCGGCGGATCGGCAAAGATATACGGTGAGATGGTTAAAGACCTGGATAATGGAGTTGGCGAGGTGTTGCTTGCACTGCGAGAAGCAGGACTTGAGAAGAATACGCTGGTCATCTTTACCAGCGACAACGGCGGCGAACGCTTCTCGTATAACTGGCCGTTCACTGGCCAGAAGTTTGATCTCCGCGAGGGTGGAATCCGCGTTCCTGCTATTGTCCGCTGGCCGGGGGTGACGCGGGCAGGAACAATAAGCGACCAGCCCATTATCACGATGGACTGGTCGGCGACAATGATAGCCGCAGCCGGATCGAGTCCCGATCCAAAATTCCCCCTCGATGGAAAGGATTTGTTGCCGATACTCAGCGGTAAACAGACACTGGTTGAACGAGAGTTCTTTTGGCGCACAAAACGCTTCGGAGCGGCTCGCCGCGGGCGA
>JANNNS010000161.1:0-3003 GCA_031398645.1 Acidobacteriota bacterium | reverse complement strand
GCACATTCTGAACGACCTTGGTTCCAAATGGCAGGTCGGCATGAGTTGCGTCAATGCCCGAATCGATGACCAGCACGGAAAAGTTTCCCGCTCCTGAAACCGGCATCCCTCCGTTTCGGAACGTCATTGCGCTATCGGATTGGACCTTGGCGACGCCGCCCATCACACGTGCCTGATTCATGTAATATATCAATGGATCGTTAGACCAGACGGATCGGACGGCCGAGTTTGTCGCCAAGGCCCGGACCTGCCCAGCGGTCATAGGTTGAGCAACCATGCCAAGCAGCGGAAATGTTTGGCCACCGGTCACCCCGACGCTTCGTAGCACATTTAGGTGCGATTCCTGAAGGCCGTTGCTTGTGCGGAATGAAACGATGACCATCCCGACCGGAGCATTATCGGCAAGATTGTTTAGCTGAGCCTGTAGTTTGGGTCCGATCGATGCGGCGGAGGCGATCGCCACGAAAATTGTCGCGATCGCTGTCACCAAAATGATTTTGCGGAATATATGGATCGTATTCACTGTAGTTCTCCCTCTAGATATTTAGGTCGTTTTGTAATCTGAAACGAGAATAATGGATACGCTTTGAGAAATACTTGAGCAGCTTGAACGCGCGGTTGAGGCAAACTTGAGGGTTGTGACAATCAAGTTCAACGCGACCGAAAATAGTTACCGGATGAGGAGGCTAAATGGAGATAAGGATTACTTCTGAAGTTCAGCAAGGATTCGCCTTGTCTGAGCGGAAGGTTCGATTCCAAGCTCGTCTTTCAAGACCGTTTTCATGTGTTCGAAGTGTTTCTTGACGGCCGCCGGCTTTCCTTGGGCCGCCAATACCTTCATAACCAATCGATGAAGGTCCTCGCGGTAGGGGTCGATGGCGAGGATCAAATTGGCAAACTTTAGGGCTTCGGTCCAGTGCTTTTCTGACACGGCTAATTTTGCTAGAGCATTGACGACCCTCACATATTGTTCGCGATAGAAATTACGGTGCTCTTCGGCCCAGTCTTCGTAAAGGCCCTCCATAAAATCGGATCGATAGAGATTGAAGGCGGCCTCGAGTTCGATGCGGAGCGCTTGGTCATTATTTTCCTTTTTTGCGGATTCGGCCGCCGCAATGTGACCCAAAAACTCCTCGCTATCGATGTGGTATGAAAATTCCGGATTCAACTGATACGCTCCGTCTCTAAAAACGATAAAATTCTGCTTGAAGGCCTGTTTGCTGTTCAACGCCTTGCGGATATGAGATATCGTCGGGTGGAAGTTCTTTTCGATCGCCTCCGTATCCTCGTCGCCCCAAAAGGTATCGATAAGAATTTCCTTCAGTACCCTCCTGTTCTTTCGGGTCGCGATATAGCAGAAAATGTCTCTAGCGCGCCTTGTCGTCCACGCGTCAGAGGCGAACGGTTTGGTCGGGTCCCGATAGATCTCCGCGGGGCCGAGTACCTTTACGGTCAAATCAGTTATAGGTTCTGCCGATGACGAATCTTCGGCTGAGGAAACGGGAATTGCTGCGGATTCGGCAGAAAGCTCCTGCCGCATGTCGGGCGGAAGCTTTTCTCTAATGTCTTCGTACTCAAAAATACCCCGGTTTCTGCGGATCTCGGTTTTCAACCAAAATTCATAATCGAAACGTGCGGAGAGGTCCAAGACCCGTTGGATAGGGTCGACCGTGCCCTTTACATCTCCCTTCGAATAAAGGATCTCGGCGAGCAACATTGCGGCCTGAGCCTCATCATAATAGTGGTTGTGCTGATTGAAGTAATCGAGCACAATTCCGACTTTTTCGCGGAGGCCTTCAGTTTTTCCTTCGGAAAGATCAACTCGGTAAAGGCATAGACGGGCGCTATTCAACGTCAGTTCATTTTCTGATTTATGCCGGGTGTCGATTAACTTCTCTAAAAGCCCGCGCGCCTTAGCGGTGTCCCCTCTCGCCAAGTAGAACTTCGCCCGTTCCTCGTTTATTTCACGGGTCGCGAGATCAATTCCAGCGTCGTCGTAGGCGTTGAGAGCCCGTTCATAGAACTCGGCGGCGTGAGTTAGGTCATTCTTTTCGCGATATAAATTAGCGTAGGACTCAAATATTTCGGGCAGTAGAGACTTCAGGTTGAATAGCTGGCAAAGCTCAAGTGACCGCTCGAGGTGATTCTCCGTTGTTTCAAATTCGCCCAAGTAAAGGTTGAGGCGGGCGACATTTAGGTGGCCGATCGCTTCCTGAGGCAGTCGCTTGTCGGGCTTGCCTTCGTGAAAAATCCGCTTCAACCATCGTAACGCTTCGCCGAAGTCGCCGCGAAACCCGGGAGCAAGTGCGAGATTATGGGCAATTAGGCGTATGTACTGTTCATTGGATCTGTTCTCAGCAAGCTCGAGCGCCACGCGAAACTGCTGTTCGGCTTCGGTCCAGTTTCCCTCGAGAATTAAGCACAGGCCCCGTGTATTGAGACATTTGATATATGTCTCTGAATCAGCCGGAACAAGCTTCTCGGCCCTTTCAAGGAATTTTAGAGCCTCTACCGGCCGCGATCGGCGTCTTGCGATACTTGCGAGCGAGTGCAGCGCTTCCGCTTGGCCGACCTTGTCCTCAAATTTCTGGAAGAGTTTGACCGCCTGATTGAGTAGATTTGCCGATCTGCCCACTTCACCCTGTAGCCGAGCGATCTCTGCCTTGTGCAGTAAAGCTCGCGGATAGTTGTTGAGGACGGCCTCAGGTATTCTCTCAGCAAAAGATCGAAGCAAGTTTATCGCACCTGCGGCGATCCATTCGTGGCCTGTGTGAGCTATCAACTCCGCGGCTCGTTCGAAACTTTCCGCTTCCAGCAGGAGCGGTAGAGCTGTTTCCCATTGCCTATTAAGCAAATACACTTCAGCGATGCGGCTCCGTTCGGCCGCAACACCCGATTGCCCGATTTCCGAGCGTAACCTCCGTTGCAAAAAATCCCGAAAAAGTGGGTGAAACAAATATACTACCGACGACCCGGCACCTCCGATTGAAAGAAATAAATTTT
>JANNNS010000224.1:0-4263 GCA_031398645.1 Acidobacteriota bacterium | reverse complement strand
AATGTATCGCAGTTCAGAATGGTCTCGGTCTCACGCAACGCTAGCATTCCCGGGTCGGTGACCCAGCCTTTGCCAAAATGGCCGTTCGCTCCGTCCTGATCGACGTAATGGCGAAGTTCGTGGATAAAGATGAACGCGGCGAAATCGGGAATGCCGGTCGCAAAGAACGAGCCGCGGCGAAAAGTGATCTTGCCTGTCAGGTCGTTCTTGTCGTGAAAGCCGCCAAGCCGCGCGAACGCCACAGTGCTGATGTTCTCGCCCGAATTATCGGTGTCGAGGGTGGTGAACGCCTCGGGCCGGTCAAGCACATTCATCATAAAGCTGTAGACCTTGTGCATTTTCTGCAGGATTTGCCTCTTCGGCGTTTTGAAATTGTCGATGCGGAAGTGCTTGTTCAGCATCCTCATCCGGCTCGTGCGGTCGGCACCGAGCAGGCCGGGAATAGAGTTGTCGACAACGTTCATTGCCAGCGAAATATTGGTCATCGCGGCGTGGACGCAGCTGCGGACGTGCGGCACGTGCTGAAGCATTCCGGTCAGCAGCCAGCCATCTGTATTCAGGCTTAGCGGAATGGTCGGAAAGACATTGCGGTTGCGTTTTTCGTTGAGTTTGGCGAGCGTTTGATGGCCCGGATCGATCCGGCCGTCGCATCCGGCCCAGCCAAAGTGCTTGACCTGAAAATCACGGATCGCCTTGATCGTCTTGGGCCCGCATTTGCCGTCGATCACAAGCTGCGGGCTCGGGCCGCCGTCGATCGGAGCAACCTGGTCGAGGCCGTATTGGATGTTAAAAACGTCGTCATAGATATTGACGCCGCCCTGGCCCACGGACTTCGTTATGACGATGTCGCCCTCAGGACGCTTTGGATCGAACTTCTGGTTGCCCTGACGATTGTCCGGCTCGATCTTGCATCCACCGTCATCAAGCATGTGTGCACACTGTGGCATATTTGTCTCCCGCGTTCGATTGTAACGCCGATAATAGACGTAAGGTATAGCGGAATTTGCGTTTGAGGAATCGACAGCGTCGTTTGACACCCGCCTAACCTGCTACATAAACTTTGCAGGTGAATCCAGAACCTACCGCAGCCGACAGCGAAATTGCAGCGGTACGCCCGCCAACGGCCGGAATGACGACGAAAGTCGTGAAGGGCACGATGTGGACAATGATCGGGCTTACTGTCCCGATCTTTTTTTCGCTGTTCGCCACACCGATCGTTGCACGCCTTCTCGGTGCCGAAGGCTACGGGCTGTTCGTACTCGTGCTGCTGATCCCAACCTACTTCAGCTTCGCCGATTTCGGTATGAACATCGCTTCGACCAAATTCGGCTCGGCGGCGTTCGCGGAGGGTTCTGCCGAGAAAGAGGCAAAGGTCGTGAGGACCGCCGCACTGATCGCGCTGATCACGTCGATCCCGATCGCGGCGGCTATCGCGATATTCTCACCGTTGATCGCCGAGGCGGTGAATGTTCCGCCGCATCGCATCAGCGAAGCCGCGTTTGCCCTGAAAATGGCAGCCGTTGTCTTTGTCATCAACTTTCTGAACGCGATCTTCAATACGCCGGAACTTTCCCGGCTTAGAATGGACCTCAACATTCTTGTGTTCTCCGGGGTTCGCCTCGCCGGAATAATTACAACGCCGATCGTGGTCTATTACGGCGGCGGAGTGATCGGTGCGGTCGCGGTGGCGTTGGCCGTTTCGATCCTGACGCTCGTCGGCCATCTTGCAATTTCGGCAAAGCTGCTTCCGGAGCTGATCGGATTTTCGATCGACAGGACATTGATTCGGCCTTTGACCAAATTCGGCGGATCCCTGGTGATAGCCGGGATCGCGGGTGTGCTTCTCGCAAACCTTGAGAAGGTGGTTTTGACAAAGGCTACGTCAGTTGAAGCTTTGGCGTATTATTCGGTGGCCACGACTTTTGCGGCTATGCTGACGTTATTTTCAGGGTCGATCGTGCAATCCTTGATGCCGGCCTTTTCTCAGCTGCAGGCCGAAGAGAACCGCCCTGCATTGAACGCCCTTTACTCGCGGGGAATACGTCTAACCGTGGTTTGGCTGGTTCCGGCCACTGTGTTTATGATACTGGCGGCGGGGCCGTTCTTTACTTACTGGTTTGGGCCGGATTATGGCCGTGAAAGTACGATCCCTGCGATCATAGTGATCGGCGGATTTTTCTTTAATGTTCTGGCTTACTTTCCTTACACGATCGTTATGGCATCCGGCCGTTCGGATCTTTTTGCCAAGATCTACTGGATCGAACTTCTTCCCTATTTTCTTACCGTCTGGTGGCTTGCGTCTGGATTTGGCGCCGCCGGAGCCGCCGCGGCGTGGGCACTAAGGGTTATTGTCGATGCCTCGGTGCTGTTTTGGCTTGCTCGAAAGGTCGGGCGCGTTTCGTTCGAACGGCGAGACCCGACCCCATTTCTTGTAGTTTCTGCCCTAATGATGGCTCCGCTTGGGTTGGCCATCTACCTGGGCTCATTGAACTGGGCGGTGATTCTTGCGACTATCCTGTTGGGAGCCGTTTACGCGATGGTGGTTTGGAACAAGGTATTGGATCGAAGTGAGACCGCCTGGTTGAAGGCGACCGCATCCCGCCTATTGCGGAAGGTTAATCAGGGTTAGCATTTTTGACAGATGGGCAGCAGATTTGACGACATTATCGAGCGGGTCTCGGCGACAAGGACGCTGGTCATTGGCGATGTAATGCTCGACCGTTATTGGTGGGGAGATGCCTCGCGTCTGTCACCCGAGGCGCCGGTGCCGGTGGTCGCATTGCAGAGCGTTTCGCATATTCCGGGCGGCGCGGCGAATGTGGCAGCGAATATTGCCGGATTGGGAGCAAAGGTTTTGTTGGCCGGCGTCATTGGTACGGACGCCTCGGCAGCCTCTTTGCGCCAGTCGATCAAGGAACTTGGGATCTCGGACGAGTACCTCATTTCCTCGAACGACCGGCCTACGACGACGAAAACGAGAGTGCTTGTAAATAAGCATCAGATCGCACGGGTTGATGAGGAGACCAATCTGCCGATATCGACCGTCGAGGAGGATGCTTTGATTGATAGCGCAATAGGTTCGTTGGGTGAGGTCGATGCCGTCGTCTTGTCGGACTATGCTAAAGGCTGTCTGACGGACAGGGTTGTGGCCTCGGTCATCAGAGCGGCAAACGCGAGCCACAAGCCCGTGCTTGTCGATCCAAAGGGCCGTGATTTTGGCAAGTATGCCGGAGTTTCCATTCTGACTCCGAATTTAGCCGAGGCGTTGAATGCCGCCGGTATTGAAAAGGGAGATTTCCGTGATGTGGACCAGGCTGCCGGCGTGATCATGTCGAGCCTTGATGTCGACTCGCTTCTGATCACGCTGGGTGAGCATGGAATGAAACTCTTCCACAAAAACGGCGAACCGACCTACTTCCCATCGGTCGCCCGCCAGGTTTTCGACGTTACCGGAGCCGGCGACACCGTAGCCGCCCTACTAGCAACCGCCCTCGGAACCGGAGCCAACAAAAGCACCGCCGCCGAATTCGCCAACATCGGTGCCGGCATCTCAGTGGAGAAAGTTGGTACGTCTATCGTGGCACTCGCCGAACTGAGTAGGGCAATAGACGTATATGGTTCGCATTTGCGATAATGAGGAAGCGATACCTCTGCCCCCTGTTTTCAAGAACGCCTACAACACGTGTCCAACGAGATCCCTGATGATAAAATGAGTACTTCGGCTGAGGGGATGACCACTCGCGTTGTAAAGGGCAGCCTGTGGACACTGGCCGGGCAGGTCGCCCCACTAGCCGTATCGCTCATCGCTACACCATTCGTAATTCGCTTCCTCGGGGCGGAAGGTTATGGTGTCCTCATCCTCGTTACCCTTATACCAACCTACTTCGGATTTGCGGACTTTGGGATGTCGATGGCATCGACGAAGTTCGGCTCGGAAGCCTTTGCGGAAGGCGACACGGAGAAAGAAGGCCGTATCGTCCGAACCGCGGCTCTGATCGCTTTGATGTTCTCAATCCCTTTAGCCGTCCTGCTGAACGTTTTCTCGGGTTCGATAATTGGATTTTTCAACGTCCCAGACGGATTTCGGGCCGACGCTGCTCTGTCGCTTAGGTTAGTGTCCATTATTTTCGTGATTAACTTCCTTTGCAGTATTTTCAACACGCCCCAGCTCGCGCGGCTCCGGATGGACCTGAATACTTTTGTAACTTCCGGCGTTCGAGTTCTCGGAGGATCTGAAGTGCTTCCTCAAGCATGTCAGCGGCT
>JANNNS010000154.1:0-3975 GCA_031398645.1 Acidobacteriota bacterium | reverse complement strand
ACCATACACACCAAGGCCTATAAAAACTGGATGCACCAGCAGTGGCGCAGCTAGCAAATGTAGCCAGAAGGCGACGTCAGAACGATAAGTCCGGCGCAAAGGGTCGGTACTGTCCCAGCTGCGTCGTGACCAACATTGAGCCCGCGAAGAATAGTCCCGCGATCGCGACTGTCGCGAGCCGGTTCCTCAGTGCCTTCTCAAGCAGTGGCTTATACACTCTACGCAGGAACCGCATGATCGGGTTCGCTTCTTCTGGACGCAGTTTGCCCTTGAGCAGGAATCCGCACAGGACGGGCACCAGGGTAATCGCCATGAAAGCAGCGGCGATCATCGCGAACGTCTTAGTCAGCGCGAGCGGCTGAAACAGTTTTCCTTCTTGGCCGGTCAGAGCGAGCACGGGAATGAAAGCGAGAATGATGATCGCGGTCGACGAAAATATCGGCCGGCCGATCGTTTTCGTGGCTTCCCGGACTACCTCCCAGACACGCTCTCGGTTCGAGAGGCTCACGCCTTCCTTCTCCAGCGCCCGGTATGCGTTTTCCGTCACTACGATCCCTGAGTCGACGAGGTCCGAAACGGCAATCGCGATGCCCGCGAGTGACATGATGTTCGACGTCACGCCCCAGAAATACATAAAGAGGAACGAGATAACGGCCGCAAGCGGCAGCGGGACCGTGACGATGAATATCGACCTGAAGTGAGCCAGGAATAGCAGGTTAACGAGTGTGACGAGAATGAACTCTTCCACCAGCGCGTATTTTAACGTGTCGGCGGTGCGGTTGATGAGTTCCTTGCGGTCGTAGAAGGGGACGATCGACACACCTTCGGGAAGGCCGGGTTTGATCTCTTCGATCTTCTTCTTCACCGAATCGATCGCTTCGAGGGCGCTGATGCCGTACCGCATTATCACGACGCCGCCCACTGCCTCTTTGCCATTCTTATCGAGTGAGCCGGTACGGAAAGCGTTCCCGAGTTTTACCTCAGCCACGTTCTTTAAATAGATCGGGGTACCGTTGCTTGAGCTAACAACTATGTTTTCGACGTCGGCGACGGATTCGATCAGACCGATGCCGCGAACTACCGCCCATTCGCCAGCTTGTTCAACGACGTTGCCGCCGACGTTGTTGTTCGATCGATCTACGGCGTCGAGCACGGCCGATAGGGGAAGGCTGTATGCCCGCAGCTTGTTTGGATCGACGTCGATCTGGTACTGCTGAACATACCCGCCGACGCTCGCGACCTCCGCGATCCCGGGCGTTGAACTAAGCTGATATCTGACAAACCAATCCTGCAGCGTGCGAAGGTCGCGCAGGCTCATCTGCTCGGACTCAAGTGTGTACCAGAAAACCTGTCCGAGGCCGGATGCATCCGGTCCGAGCGTCGGAGTCACGCCTTCGGGAAGCTGGCGCTGGACCAGGTTGAGCCTTTCGAGGATGCGCGTTCGAGCCCAATAGAGTTCGACATCATCCTCGAAGATCACGTTGACCATCGAGAAACTGAATGCCGAACTCGCCCGCACTGTTCGCACACCCGGCAACCCCTGAAGGTTAGTGACTAACGGGTAGGTTATCTGGTCCTCGACCTCTTTTGGAGAGCGCCCCGCCCAGTCCGTGAATACGATCACCTGGTTGTCGGAAAGATCGGGAATCGCATCGATTGGGGTCCGCAGCACGGCCCAATAGCCCGCCGCGGCGATCGCAATATATATTGCGATTACGATGATGCGATTCCTGATCGACCAATCGATTAGCCAGTTGATCATAGCCGTTGCATACCTACTATTGAGCCGTCACGGGTATATTTGCCTTTCCGTTTCCGGCTGGGCCTTGATACGAGATCTGAGCCTGCCATTCGCCCGACATTTCGAGATCAACGCTTCCGGAATAGATACCGGGAGTCGCGGTGGTCGTCAGCGTCGCCGCGTTGTTCATCACAGCCATCGTACCCATTGCGGGCATATGAAAATTGAGCGAAGCCGCGCCCACATCGACCCGTTTGCCGGACTGGTCCGCGAACTTAAGTGTCACAGTCTGCTTGCCTTTTCGAAGCACGCCGTCGGCGTTCGAAAGAGTTGCCGTCAGGTTGTTGCCGGCGGTTCCGCTCTTGATCTCTTTACCCGTCGCGGTGGATCCGCTACCTGTCGTGTCCGTACTGCCACAAGCGGCGACAAGAACAGCCACGGATAGAAGTAAGGAAATTACTAACGTCTTTTTCATTGAATGAGTCTCCTCTAAAAATTTAAAAATTATTAAATTGTTTCTAAGGGCGCGAG
Source organism: Acidobacteriota bacterium (assembly GCA_031398645.1). Classification (GTDB taxonomy): domain Bacteria; phylum Acidobacteriota; class Blastocatellia; order Pyrinomonadales; family Pyrinomonadaceae; genus OLB17. The sequence continues at coordinate 1,703 of JANNNS010000154.1, read as the reverse complement.
AATACGCGCGAAAGTGCGCACGAATGAACGAGCGTCAACTTCATCGCGTAATGTTGTGACTAGATTAGAAGGGAATTATGGCGCAGATATAGCGCGTCAGGAGGGCGTGCCAGCTTAAGCCGATGTCCTAGGAGGTCGGGGGACCGCACTATGGAACGAATCGCCGGTGGGAGCGTCTGCCGGAATGCCGACCCATCTTCGGATGCGATCTGCTTCGACCAAGAATTCGGCGAAATACGATCCGTATTCTTACTCGGAATCTGCGAACTTGTGATTGATTCGCAATCTGCTGAACAGCAAGGGGGCGCGGCCAGCGAATCTTTTCCGCTCGGGTCCGGCTTGCAACAGCTATGCGAATCACCATGGTCGTCAACACAGCCGCAAACTCCCGCCCATACCTGGCCGGTAAGGGAAACAAGGAGCAGTATCGATGTGACCCATTTCAGCATTCGAGCCTTATTATGACGCACGGTCCCGGGCCGGTCAAGACCTAAAAGTCAACTACAGAATACAGACCATCAGATTTTTCCCGAGTTAATTTCGGTGTAATATTGACGCCTCAACGGTAGCCCAGAGGAAATAGCTATGGCCAACAGAGTGCGAAAATTTAACTTCAAGCATTTTATTCGTCGTATACACCGCTACTTGGGCGTTTTCATCGGCATCCAGTTCGTTCTCTGGACGCTGGGCGGCCTTTATTTCAGCTGGACCAATCTGGATGAGATCCATGGAGACCATCTTAGAGGGAAATCTCCAAGTGATTTTTCGCTCCCGGCTGGATCAGCTCCGCCCGACGTGATCGTTAAAAGTGTGCATTCGAGCTTCGGTACAACGCGAATCGAGAATATGTATTTTATTGAGTTGCTTGGAACGTATTTCTATGCGGTCGAGCATGTAATTGACGGTAAACGCTCGACAGTGTTGTTGAGCGTTGAGGACGGGTCCGTTAGATCAGCTATTTCTTCCACGGAGGCACGTCAAATCGCCATGGATGCGCTCGCGAACCCGAGTGAACCCATTGAGCTCTCTTATCTCACCGTCGACAACCTTAGCAGCCACCACGAGTATCGCGAAAAACCATTGCCCGCCTGGGCCGCAAGTTTTGAGAATGACGTCAACGTCTATCTCTCAGCTGAAACCGGACAAGTCGGAGCGATCCGGACCAGCAAGTGGCGAGTCTTTGACTTCCTGTGGATGTTACACACCATGGATTTCAAGAGCAGGGACAATATAAATAACTATGTCCTCCGCGGATTCTCCATACTCGGCATCGTTACGGTATCGTCAGGTTTTCTTCTATTTTTTGTGAGCTCTAGGCTAGTGAGGAAATTTAGACCCGGCGGACGGGCAATGTGAAGGGGACGATTAACCCTCAAGGTGATGACAATGAAAACCGCGAAGGATTACGAAAAATGCGCGAGTATTGAATCCGGTGGGACATGACGATAGAATCGGCTGCACGCTTTCAGACTGGAGCAACCCGGATGAGGCAGGGATGGCTGCCTTCAGTTAGATGATGACGTCGGATATAGACTCGGAGTCATTCCGCAGTCAATCACAGCGGCCCCTATTCAGGGGCCGCCGCGTATTGGCTACACTATTGAGATGCCGCGGGGCACTGGGCTCGAATGAGCACGGCCCGGCTTCTGACGGATGCCCGCAGCGTGAAGTCCACGGGCTGCCCGGGGTTCGGTACGGTGAAG
>JANNNS010000133.1:0-28598 GCA_031398645.1 Acidobacteriota bacterium | reverse complement strand
TGCGAAAGCCCGCACGAAGTAAGGGCGATACGCTCAACAAGCCATATCGCCCTTACTTCGTGCGGGCTTTCGCAACTACGGGGGTCCTAAATAAAAACCACAGACTGTGACGTCGGGATCTCAAAACGCTTGCGGCAGCGGATGTTCTTGCACATTAGCTGGTCATCAATTCGGACCATGTAGTCACGAGATTTGGCGAACCTCGCCTGATCGTCGTGGTTAAGGTGCCGCGGAGCCTGTTTCTTCTTCCGGCGGGTCATCCATCGGACGTCGTAATCGTTCCTTTCACGGCAGGATGGGCACGAAAAACTCGCCGTTTTTACTTCTTGCCGTTCGTCGAATATGTCGCGTTCATGCATCGATCTTAGTTTACCGTTTTTGTGGGAAGTTTGTCAGCGGCTTACGCGAAAGCGGGCGCAAAGTAAGTCGATATGGGCTGTGTGCGTATGTAGCCCGTACTTCGTGCGGGCTTTCGCATGTACTTCTACAGTTTTCTCAGGAATGCAAAGCTGAATATTCCCGTATCGTGGCCGTCCGTGAAGTGAAAATTCAGAGCGTAGCGTCCGACGATCGAGATGTGTTTGAATGCTAGATCGTCCGCAACGGAATTGTCGTCCAGACGTTTCGCTCCCGTCCATTCATCAATACAGCCGGCACACGGGCATGCCCGGCGAAGTTGTGCAGCATTATATCTCGTCGCTGCGCCGTCCGACCACTCGATCGATACCTCGCTGTCGCTTTCCTCAATAATTCTGGATGGCTCGATCATAACTGTTCAGGATCTTAGCTGGCTTTCGATCTGGCCGGGATCGATACCGTAGTGAGTCGCGTGATAGACCGCCTTTCCGTCGCGAATGACAAAGGCTTGCGGTGATTGGTGGCGATGCCCCGTGCGTGTCTCGATAGCGTTGGACACGTCGCGGCTTGTCTGAACGACGACGACATTGATGTCGGCATCGACGACGGAAACTTCCTCCATCAAATGGGCGCTGATGCCGCAAGTGTTGCTGTGCTTAAAAATTACAACGGGCCGAAAGTAAGAGCTTTCGAACAATGAATCAAGTGAGTCGATCGAATCTATCGTGTTGAAGTTTGCGGGCATTACTGTAACTGCTGTATGGGCTGGAGACGAGGAAATACTTTACGATATGCGACAAGATTTGACGCGGTCAAGATCGGGATCACGAAATAGAGGCCGACACAAAATGCTGCCTGGCCAAGCAGAACGAGCACGAAATTTAGGCCGATCAATCCCGCTATTCCGCCGAAATTCTTCAACGCTGCACGAGCACTCAATTTGACCGCGTCTATGCTTGAGAGTTTTCGGTCGACGATCAGCGGAAATGTAAAGATCATCAGCGAGTGGATGCACGTCATTATCACCGCGACCACAATGTCGATCGCCAACGCCACCGCAAAGGTGCCGAGGATGACTGTTGGATCGGCATTCTGGCCCATCACCGCGGCGGCGATAAGCGGCGAATAGATGGTCACGAACAGCACCGTAACATACACGACGATCGGGACGACGAACAGCACCGTTGCGATCGCGCTCGGCCCCAGATATTTGAATCCGGTCCACAGATCATCAAAATTGACCGGGCCAACGCCATCGACCTTTTTCAAATAACAGGTGAAAATGCCGCAGATCATCGCACCGAGCAGGACGTACATCGTGAATCCCGCGATCAACCCGCCTATGATCGACACAGCGAACAGCGGCCAATATTCGTCCTTTATAAGGTCCCATGCTTCGCGAAGGCACTCGACGGGGCGGATCGCACCAGCATTGAACTCAAATTGTCTGGACCAGTTAAGCTCCATTGTAGATCTTCGAGAGATAGTCTCTAACCATTCTATCACTTGCGAACTGCGGCGTGAGCGTCGCCAGGGCGTTCTTCATCCGCGCGATCCATGCCTTCGGCAGCCCATTCGCGTCGCGACCATAGAATGCCGGGACGATCTCGTTCTCGAGAGTGGCGTAAAGCGATTCGGCATCCGCAGCGTCGCCGGACGCCTCATCATCATCTACCTCAAGCTCGCCGATCTTGAAACCATTCACGTTGTTAAAGCCTTCGATCCACCAGCCATCGAGTATTGAGAAATTCAAGGCTCCGTTCATCGCTGCCTTCATACCGCTCGTCCCGCTGGCCTCGTAAGGGCGACGCGGAACGTTCATCCACACATCAACGCCGTGAACGAGGTATCGTGCTACTTCCTGGTCGTAATCTTCAATAAAAACGGCACGTTTTTGCCAGTTCGAATCGTGATTGATGCTCATCAACTCCTGCAGGATCTGCTTTGCCGTTCGATCCTGCGGGTGCGCCTTTCCGGCGAACACGAATTGGACGGGCCGGTCGGCGTCATCAACGAGCTTCAATAGCCGCGGCAGATCCGAAAGCAGGAGGTTCCACCGTTTGTAGGCGGCGACACGTCGGGCAAAGCCGATCGTCAGAACGTCCGGCGAGAACAGTTTTCGTGTGTCGAGGTGTTCGTTGATCGTGTCGAGTTTTCCGGTTTCCTTACGCTGCGTCCGTTGTCGCAGATAAGCGATCAGGATCCGTTTGAGCATGACGTGGGTAGACCAAACGGCCTCGTCGCTCAGTTTCTCGACCGCATAACTCCATTCGTCTGGATCTGCCAAAAGTTGGTTCCAGTTCTCGCCTATCGATCGTTTATAAAGCTCCTGAAAGAGCGGGGCGACCCATGTCGGCGAGTGAACGCCATTGGTCACGTACGTGATCGGCACGTCCTCTACCTGTGTTCCTCCCGGAAACATTGAAAGCCACAGTTCGCGGGACACTTCGCCGTGTTTTTCACTCACGCCATTAGCAGATCGGCACATCCTGATCGCCAGCGGCGTCATGCCGAAGGCCTCTTCGTCGTTGTCAGGGTCGGTTCGGCCAAGAGCAAGGAACTCCTCGTTTTTCAGCTTCAGCGATTCGATGAAAGCCGTCGAAAAACAGCTTCGCATGTCGTCGGTCGTAAAAATGTCGTTACCCGCAGAAACGGGTGTGTGCGTGGTAAAAACGCACTTCTCGCGAACGGCTGCGATCGAATCGACAAAATGAGCTTCCGGGTTCGTGTCCAGAAACTCGCGCGCCAACTCGAGCGTTAGAAACGCTGAGTGCCCCTCGTTAAGGTGAAAGACCGATGGGGCTACTCCCAGTTTTCGAAGTAACCTGACGCCACCGATGCCTAGAACCTTCTCCTGAACGATACGAGTCTCCGAACTCCCACCGTAAAGATGGCCGGTGATCAGACGATCGACTTCGATGTTGTCTTCGACATTCGTGTCGAGAAGATAAAGAGATATGCGGCCAACGCGTGCGAGCCATGCTTGTGCGAGGACCTCGCGGCCGCGAATGTGGACCGAAATGTAGACGCGTTCTCCGTTCTCATCGGTCACAGGCGTGAGGGCGAGTTCGGAATCGAAAACATCCTGATAGTCCTCTTCCTGCCATCCATTATGGGCGATCGTCTGGCGAAAATATCCGTAGCGGTAGAGCAGCCCGACCGCGACTAACGGAATATTGAGATCGCTCGCCGATTTCAAATGGTCGCCAGCAAGAATGCCGAGGCCGCCGGAATAGGTAGGTAGCGAATTGTGCACGCCATATTCGGCACAAAAATATGCGACGGGATTTTCAATTGAGATATTGCCGACCGGCTCCGGGCTTTCGGCCAGATATGCATCCGCCTTCGCCTTGAACTGCCGCAGCCTTTCCACGTACGCCAGATCCGTCGATTTTTGAAGAAGGCGTAGTTCGCCTATCGATCGAAGAAAAAGCCGCGGATTCTGCTCGCACTTTTCCCAAAGCGTCGGATCTATCTCTCGAAATAGTTCCGTTCCCTCGGGATTCCAAGACCAAAAGAAGTTCAACGACAGATCATTCAACGCCTGAAGCGGCTCGATAAGTCGCCGCTGGGCAGAAAAATGCTCCCTAAAACTATTTTCGGCCGGTTTCACGGCCGTTGACTGCGTGTTGTTCAAATCCTTAGACTCAAACTCCTTCATATTTTGCATGCTTCTACCTTGTGCTCGGGACGACGACCACAAAGCATCACAAAACTATAAACGAATGGAGCGTTCGTATCAAATCGAGTGGTAAGACCAGTCCGCGTGCTCATCAGGTGATCAAAGCGTGTTTGAGGAAGGCATTGTAGTCGGCCTCGGAAAAGAATACGAGCCGCACATGAATGTCGGTCGCGCTGTCCTTAAGTGCTTCGATGACCGTTTTTGAAACTATTGGGGCGGCAAAGTGCTTCGGAAAGCCGAACGCCCCTGTCGAGATCGACGGAAAAGCAATGGACGACAGGCTTTGTGTCCTCGCCAGATCGAGGCAGTTCCTGTAGCACGCGGCAAGCAGTTCCGCATCCCGCCCTTCGTTTTGGCCATATATCGGGCCGACCGTGTGAATAACAAATTTGGCCGGCAAATCGCCCGCCGTCGTAATCACGGCTTCGCCTGTCGGCAAGCCATTGGGAAGCTCAGTATCCCGAAGAAACTTGCACGCGTCGTAAATTGCCTGTCCGCCTTTTCGATGGATCGCTCCATCAACACCACCGCCGCCAAGCAAGGTCCAGTTCGCGGCATTGACGACAGCATCTACGTCCTCTTCTGTGATGTCACCCGTCTTTACAACGAGGCGACCGTCAAGAAATGTTTCCATCATCACTAAGTATAGCCTTTTCACTCAGCTCGGCTTAGCCTGCCGGTCGGCATAAAACGGAAGTGGAGAGCAACGACGAGCCCGAACACGGCTCCGACGGCCGCCAGAACCATGCCGGTCCGCGTATAGCTCGGCAAATTCCCGACGCCGCCAAGCCAACCGAGTGCGGTCAATCCGGCACCGCCCATCGCAAAGAAGAGCGGAATGATGATGAACTGAAACGGCAGTTTTCTTGGATGCTCGACGCGCGAATTGAAAAGGATAGGTTTGAGGCGGTCATATTCCCACGCCGTCAGCCATATGGCGGCCAACGACATGAAAATGGTGATGACCCATGTGCCCTTGAATCCGACTGAACCGGTGAGCACCGCGATATTAACGATTATCGGCAAGAACATCAGGGCTCCGATATGGGCGGTTCGCGGTATAAGCAGCAGTACCGCAGCAAGGATCTGCGACCAGCCGATGAACTCATAGTAGAAGCCCGTATTGTACAGAGCATTGAAATAAGCACCGACCGGATTAGAATCCGGCAGGACCGTAAACGGCCTGTGCAGGATCTTGGGAATGCTGGGCGGGATGAAGCCCACCGCGAGCAGGCAGCGGACGAACGCCGTGAACGCCTGCAGATACCAGCGGTGGATCACCGAGGAGTGAAGCTGGTCGAGAGTGTGTTCGATTTTCATAGGCCACCGAAAAGAGGAGCGTTCTTGACGCCTTGCACCTCGTTAAGAACGAATAAGCAGCCCTCAAAAGTTCCGGCTTTCTTGTGACGCGACCCGATTTTCCGTAAGATTTGTGTTTGCACCTTGCCATGGCGGGCGGCTGAACTTTTATGAAACTCAATATTATTCCAGTTAAGTGGTCTGACGAAGGCGTGTTGATGTTGGACCAGCGATTGTTGCCGACCGAGGAAAAATGGCTGACGCTGCGAACTTATAGTGAGGTTGCCGCCGGCATTAAGGATATGGTCGTCCGGGGAGCTCCCGCGATAGGCGTTTCAGCAGCTTACGGCCTGGCTTTAGCGGCGAAGACGTTTGTCGGCACGAATATCGACGACCTGGAAGAAGAGCTTGATTTCGCGTCGGACGTTCTGGCAAAGACCCGACCCACCGCAGTCAATCTTTTTTGGGCCATCGACCGAATGAGGCGAACCTTCCAACGGGCCAAGGCCGAAGGGAAGTCAGTGAGCGAGACAAAACAGATCCTTTTGGACGATTCGAAGGCAATACATGACGAAGATATCGAATCGCAGGGGCTTATAGCTCAATTCGGCGGCGAATTGCTTGAGAATGATTCTGTCGTCCTGACCCATTGCAATGCCGGAGCCCTTGCGACCGGCGGCGTATGGGGAACTGCCCTCGGCGTTATCCGCGGGGCCGTCGATCAGGGCAAATCCATCTCGGTCATCGCTGGCGAAACTCGTCCATACCTGCAGGGAGCACGGCTAACGGCGTGGGAACTAATGGAGGACGACATCCCGGTCACGCTTATCACCGACAATATGAGCGGCCACATAATGAAGAAAGGCGGCGTCCACGCAGTGGTCGTCGGCTCCGACAGGATCGCGGCAAACGGCGACGTCGCCAATAAGATCGGCACTTACATGGTCGCCGTTCTTGCTCGACGCCACGGGATCCCGTTCTATGTCGCCGCACCGCTCTCGACCGTCGACCTGAACTGCCCGACCGGCGACGAGATCCCCATCGAAGAACGCGACGAACGGGAAGTGACGCATATCAAAGAGAATCAGCTCGCTCCGCTCGGCGTCGGTGTGTCGAACTATGCGTTCGATGTCACGCCCAGCGACCTCGTTACCGCGATCATCACGGAAAAGGGCGTTGCGAGAGCGCCGTATACCGAGAGTTTGAGGAAGCAGTTTGACGAATAATTAGTTAGTTGGCGTCACCGCTATCCAAGTGGCTTTCAGACTTTCCATCCCGCTCGTTAATCTTTTTCATTGCTAGGGCCGAGTTTCTTTCTCGAATGCGGTGGCTGAGGTAAATTAAAGAAACAACAGCACCCGGTATTCCAAAAGCGAAACCGCCTGTCTCATTACTTATGAGCAAAAAAAGATTGAACGCTAACGAGATTGCCCAGAACCATGCTGAATGAAAGTTAAGGAGGAGTACCAATAAATATGCGACGCCGAAAACATACGGAATGGTCGCAACTAAAGCGAAGCTGTATTCGCCGCGTTGAAAGGCAGGTCCAGCCCAGTAGAGTGTCGGCAATACAAACGCCAGGCTAAGAAACCACCACCATAGATTCAGTAGAAGTACGGGAGCACGTGGCGGATTTGGTGGGGAACCCATAGCACGAACATTAGCACGAGGCGAGAAGAGCGACTAGCGTATGAGGACGATCTTACGGTAAAAATGTTGTTAGGACCACCCTACAGCTATCATTCAAGCTCAATTTGAATCGTATCGGTCGGCCTAGTAGTTTGGGTCTAAAGTGTTGCTTCACTTCTCGAAACGATGCCACGAAACGAAGCGGTTTTATGGTAAGATTATACTGTGGAAAATGGCATTGCGACATTCGAAATGATCAGCGAACTTCAGCAACTTGCCGAACGCGCTTTTGTCTTTCGCCTCAAAGAAAGGAACCCGCATATTACGCCTGAGCAAATCGAGATCGAGATCGGCAAGTGGCTCAAAGACCGGCCGGGAGCCGAGTTCGGCGATGGCGTGGGACGTATCGGTAATCTTTCGCGATTCAAATAAACACCCAAGCTATTCGACATCTTGAGGAACATACCCGGATCGTTGCGGCACGCCTCAATAAAATGGGCGTGAAATACGCTGTTGTTGGCGGAATAGCAGTATCGTTCCGATCTGTTGTCCGAATGACAAACGATTTGGATTTGGCTATAGTCGCGAAAGACGATGCAGAGGCCGAATCCATAGTTCGATCTCTGATCGCTTCAGGTTACCGGGCGGAAGTGCTTCTTGAGGGTGACGACTCGGGACGATTGGCGACAGTCAGGATGATATCCGTTGGTGAGCGGGAAGTTTTTGTGGATCTGCTCTTTGATTCCTCTGGCGTCGAGCGTGAGGTTTTTGAGAGTTCGAGTAAGATCGAGATATTTTCGGGACTTTCCCCTCAAGTTGCATCGCGTTCATCGTTGATCGCTCTCAAAGTGCTTTCCGCAAATCCCAAAACCCGCATAAAGGACATCATCGACCTGCAGAATCTATTGATTGCCGCATCGCCAACCGAGGTCGAAGACGCTCGCCGCCTCCTCAACCTCATAACCGAACGCGGCTACAACCGAAACAAAGATCTCCACAAAGACCTCACCGGCTACATCGACCAGTTTAAGACCTAAGAAACTTTGGTCGCTCCACAATGCTGGATTCGTCTGATACACTTTTCTAAGAATCCAGCCCAATGGCTTAAATCGTAAATTGTATGATCGAACGCGAACAGATCGAGATGGACGTGGTTTTTGTCGGTGCGGGGCCGGCGAATTTAGCGGCGGCTTTGCATTTGAAGAACAGCATTGCCGAGCACGATGAGTTGGTCGAACGCGGTTTGCGGCACGGCAACAAGGTCGGCGAGATCGAGATCGGCATTGTTGAGAAAGGGCCATATGTCGGCGCGCATATTTTGTCGGGTGCGGTGATGGACCCGATCGCAATACGTGAGTTGATGCCCGACTTTTTGGAACAGGGCTGCCCGGTCGATTCGGTCGTTACCGAGGACGCCTTTTGGTATCTGACAAAGAATAGGGGGATCAACGCCCCGATCGTTCCGCCGCCGCTCAAGAACAAGGGCAAGTACATTATCAGCCTGAGCAAGATGTGTGAATGGCTGGCCGAAAAATGCGAAGAGGCCGGCATTAATATCTTTCCCGAATTTCCCGCATCAGAGGTTTTGTATGACGAGAACGAACGCGTGATCGGCATTCGCACCGGTGACAAGGGAATTGACAAAGAAGGACATAAGAAAGGGAATTTTGAGCCCGGCGTTGATCTGCTGGCAAAGGTGACTGTTCTCGGCGAGGGCTCTCGCGGATCGCTGGCAAAGCAATTGACGGCTCGGCTCGGGTTGAACGAGGGCAAAGAGGCTCAGGTATTTTCGCTTGGCGTTAAGGAACTTTGGGAGGTTCCGGCCGGTACATTTCCTGAAGGCAAGGTCGTCCACACGCTTGGATTTCCGTCTGATACCAAGACCTACGGAGGTGGCTGGATCTACGGGATGAAGAATAATGTCATCAGCATCGGATATGTGACCGGGCTGGATTATCTCGACCCGACGATCGACCCGCATGCCGAGTTCCAAAAGTTCAAAACTCATCCAAAGGTCGCCGAGGTTCTGGCGGGCGGCAAGATGCTCAAGTACGGAGCTAAGACGATCAACGCCGGCGGCTATTATACGATGCCTCAGCTTTATGCCGATGGCGTGTTGCTGGTCGGCGACTGTGCTTCGTTCCTGAACGGCCAGCGGATTAAGGGAATTCACACCGCGATGAAAAGCGGCATGCTGGCGGCCGAGACTATCATCGGCGCTTTCGAGCATGGCGATTTCACGTCAAAGACGCTTAAGCATTTTGAAGAGAAGGTGAACCTAAGCTGGATCTACGACGAACTACATCCGGTTCGGAATTTTCATGCAGCGTTCCAGAGCGGCCGCTGGTCGGCGTTGATCAACACGGGATTGCAATTTGCCACCGGCGGATTGGCGTGGGGATTTATGCCCAAGGAACATCACATTCCCGGCCACGAACGCATGCAGCATATCAACGACCGCCACGGGCATACAGACCCGACGCGCTATGCGGATGTGAAGTTCGATAAGGAGATGATCTTCGACAAGGTGACCGACGTATTCCACGCCGGCGTCGCCCACGATGAAGATCAGCCGTCGCATCTGCATGTGCTCGATACCGAGATATGTGCGACCCGTTGTGCCGAGGAATACGGCAACCCGTGCGAGAAGTTTTGCCCGGCTGCCGTGTACGAAATGGAGTTTAACGCTAAGAGCGAGCGGCAGGAATTGAAGGTCAACTTTTCAAACTGCGTCCACTGTAAAACGTGTGACATTGCGGACCCTTACCAAATTATCAACTGGGTCACGCCTGAGGGTGGCGGCGGGCCTGATTACAAAGGTATGTAAATTGCATTCCTTCTTGAATAAGGGCGACCTGTTTGAAAACGGTACGCTCTATATCGATCAACGGGAGGAAAATATGGCAATTTTCAATAAAGACGAAGCAGAAGGTAAGTGGGAAAAGGTCAAAGGGACCGTTAAAGATAAAGCGGGCGAATTGACGGGCGACCGAGAACTGGAAGCTAAGGGCGAGGCTCAAAGGACGGGCGGAGAGGCCCAGGAAACGTGGGGCAAATTCAAACGCGGCGTTTCTGAAACTGTCGATTCGGTCGGAGAAGCGATAAGCAATACCGGAAAAAAGGTAAATAGATGATCTAAAAACAAGAAAGCCGTCTCAAGGACGGCTTTCGTTATATCTAAAGGTCGCACCTATTTTACCGGTTCAAGTATTTCGAAATTAACCCGCTTTTCGGCAAGTTCCTTCATCGCAACACGCGTCGGTTTGCTTTTGCGAATGTCGATGTCAGTTCGGGAATTAGCACCGCGCTGAAGCTGCTTGCTTCGCTGGGCCGCCAAAATGATCATTCGGTATTTCGAATCGATCTCAGGTGGATCAATGAAAGTTTCTTCTTCCTGCTCGATCTCTTCGACTATCTCTTCGTTCTTTCTGGCCATAATAATTCGCGTTCAGTCCTCAATTGTGTGCTTCGACGTATCGAAACTATCAAGGATATCCTTTATTGCATCGGTTTGTCGAGTCCTTCGCTGACGTTCCCCAACGATTATCGACTCAAGCCGCCTGACGGCATCCGCAACGCTGTCGTTGATCACTACATATTCGAACTCTGAATAACGTTTAACTTCGTCGAATGAATTCCTCAGCCGAAGAGCTAATTGCTCGGGTTTCTCGGTATTTCGCGACCGGAGCCTCTGTGCCAGAGCTTCGAACGACGGCGGCAAGATGAAGATGCTGACGGCCGCCGGTAATTTGGCAAGCACATCCGCGGCACCCTGAACATCGATCTCAAGGATCACATCAACACCCTCGTTGATCAATGCCTCGACGCGTGAACGCGAGGTGCCGTAGTAATTTCCGTGGACTTTCGCGTATTCGAGGAACTCATCCGCGGCGATAAGTTTCTCGAATTCTTCGTCGGTAATAAAGGAATAATCCGTCCCGTTGGCTTCGCCTGCACGCATCTCACGCGTTGTGTACGACACGGAATATCCAATGCCGACGCCGCGTTTCATCAGCTCCGTGATCAGCGTTCCTTTTCCGCCTCCCGACGGCGATGTGATGATGATGAGGTTTCCTTTCATCGTTTGGTGTATCAAAGGGCACACTTCCTACCGGTCGTGTTTCTGCACGCTATTCAACGTTCTGGACCTGCTCTCTGATCTTTTCTATCTCGCTCTTTATCTGCAGAGCGTTCTCTTTCACGACCATATTGTTCGTCTTTGAAGTGATCGTATTGGCCTCACGGTTCAGTTCCTGCGTCAGGAAGTCGAGCCGCTTACCGACCTCTTTTTCCTCGTCCATTATGTGCCGGAAATGTTCGATATGGGTGGTGAGGCGAGCTATCTCTTCCGATATATCGGCACGGTCGGCAATATACGCGATCTCCTGTGCGAGACGGGCCTGATCGATCTCGATCTGCGAATCGCTTTTGGCAAGCATTTCGGAGATGCGCTTTGTAAGCCGCTGCTGATACTCTTCCCCGATCGAGCTGGACTCCGCGATGATCGCTGGCATCCGCCGTTCGATCTCATTCAAACGGCCGACGAGTTCGTCTTTCAACATCGAGCCTTCCTTTTCACGCATTCCTTCAAGGTCGTCCAGAGCGGCCTTCAGGGCATCTTCGACGCCCGCCGCAAAGCCCTCGCCGATCTCGTCCTTCTTAGGCTGGACGACGTTTGGGAGCTTGGCGATAACGTTCAGGTCGGGCTCGCCCGCGAGCGAAAACTCTTCCTGCATCTGTTTCATCGCAGATAAGAAGCCGGCGATCATGGGGCGATTAAGCTCATAATTAATAACGGCCGTCCGGTCGTATTGGAGGTTTACGTCGATGCGGCCGCGCGACAGGCGTTCGCTGATCGTTCGCTTGATCAAGGCCTCGAGCGGCTGCAGTTCTCCCGACAGCTTTAGTGCAACGTCCAGAAAGCGATTATTCACGGTTTTCAGTTCGACCGTGACGGAAAAGTTGTCGGCCGAAACGGCCCCGCGGCCGAAGCCTGTCATTGATCTCATATCGTTGCTAGTGGTAGATCTTCTTCCTCGGCGAATTGAAGTTCGTAAAGCCGCTTATACTTACCGCCGCTCTCGAGAAGTTCGGCGTGCGTGCCTGTCTGGATCACTCTGCCGCGTTCCATCACGACGATGTTGTCGGCCTTTCTGATCGTCGAAAGCCTGTGTGCGATGACGATCGAGGTCTTGTTCTGCATCAGATTCGCCAGGGCCTTTTGCACAAGGCGTTCGGATTCGGCGTCGAGTGCCGAGGTGGCTTCGTCCAGGATCAGGACGGGTGCATTCAGCAACACCGCACGGGCTATAGCAAGCCGCTGCCGCTGGCCGCCGGAAAGCAAAATGCCGCGTTCGCCGACGATGGTATCGTATTTTTGCGGCAACTCGCTAATGAAGTCATCTGCGAATGCGACGCGCGCGGCCTCTGCTACATCGGCGTCGGTCGCGTCTGGATCGCCGTACGAAATATTGTAGCGGATCGACTCATTGAACAGGACGGTCTCTTGTGTGACCAGCGCGAGTTGCTTCTTCAGGCTCTTCAGTTTCGCGTCGCGAAGGTCGACGCCGTCCCACGTAATGCGTCCGCTGCTCGGATCGTATAGCCGCTGAACAAGCTTTATAAGCGACGATTTCCCACCCCCGCTTTCGCCCACCAGAGCAACCATCGATCCCTTCGGTATCTCGAGGCTAACCTTATCGAGGATCGTCTTGTTCGGATCGTTCTCGTAGTTGAAAACCACATTCTCAAGAGCGATCTTGTCGGTCAGCGGCTTTAGTTCAACCGCATCCGCCTTCTCGGGCAGCGTCTCGGATTCGTCAAGAACGTTCCACACATCCTTTGCCGCCGCAAAGGCCTTTGAGATCTCGTTATGCTGACGCGAAATGCGTCTCAGCGGGTCATAGCTTCTAAACAAAAAGAAGAGAAACCCCATGAATTCGGCGCCCTTCATTTGCCCGGCGTTTATTTCGCGGAGTCCGAAAAAGAGAAGGATAAGGATCGAGACCATACCGATTATCTCTATAGTCGGCGGGGAAGTGGCGGCGATCCTTCCCGAGCGAAGATTCGCTCTTGCTATCACACCGGCAACGCGGGCAAAGCGAGACCGTTCTCGATCCTCAGCTGAATAAGCCTTAACTATCGTCTGGTTTGCGAGAGTCTCTTGGGCAGTGTCAGTGAGCAGCTTATTTCCTTCGAACGATTCTTCGGCCAGCCGTCGCAGAGACTTGCTGAATCGGGTCGTAAGGACACCGATTATCGGAGCGATAACGATCGCCCCGAGCATCAGCCGCCAATTAAAATAAAACGCTGCACTAAGAAACGCGATTAGCATGACGCTCTCTCTCAAGACGTCCCGAAGGTTTGACGAGACCGCGAGCTCGATAGCAGAGCAGCTGACTACTAGTCTTGAGACCAAAAAGTTTGTGCGGTGACGTTCAAAGAATGAGGTCGATTGGCCGAGGATGTGGTCGTAAAGCTGCTTTCGCAGGTCGAGAACTACGGTCTGCCCGATCTTTGCCATTAAATAGGACGAAAAATATTCCGCTACGCCCTTTATCAGGGTAAAGCTCAATAACATCCCGGCGATCGCGAGCCACGCTCGATACCAGTCGTCCTGCGGAATAAAACGCTGAAGGCTAAAAAGAGTTTCGGCCGGCGGCCCCGGCAGCGGACTGAACTGGTTGAAGATCGGCACCAGAAGAGCACCGGTCGCGGTCTCAAAAACGGCGACAATCACCATCGCGATCACCGCGAAGAGAAATGTCACCCAATGAGGCCGGACATATTGTAGAAGCCGCTTAAATTCGTTCATCCTGAGTGCGAAAAGACGAATATACTAGACTTGAGACACCGATGTCCAAAAGCTTATGGTTTGCAACGCCTAATAAAAATATGGCATCTTTCTCATTGCACCCCTCTTTTCGGAGAACATAATAATGAACAATTCAAAAGCACTCATTGGCATATTCGCTCTCCTTTTTATTTTAGCGTTCGAAAGTCTGGCAGTCGCACAGGTCGACGTGGCACGCCGCACGACCGCGATCACCTATCCGCTTGACGAGCCGGTGACGGTACAGTTTCGCGGCACCACGCGCTTCCCCAGGATGAAGGGCGAGGCCAAGATCAAGCGGACCAGCCGCAATGGCAGCGAGATAGACCTTTCCGTCTCAAAGATGCCGCGGCCATTCGAACTAGGTGCGGGATACGCTACTTATGTACTTTGGGCGATCTCGCCGGAAGGCCAGGTTGATAATCTCGGTGAGATAAAGCGACGCGGCTTCTTTGAATTCGATTCGAAGATGAGCGTGACGACCAAACTGCAGACCTTCGCTCTTATCATCACCGCTGAACCCCATTTTCTTGTCACGCGTCCGAGCCAGGAAATAATGCTCGAAAATCTAAGCCCGTTCGCTGCCAGCGGCCGGACGATCACGACCACACCCTCGATCCAGTATTTTGGCAATTCCAGTGACTTCTTCCGCGATTCGCGTACGCCTGAGATCGCCGAGCTTGATTATTCCAAAACGCCTTCCACGATCCTTCAGGCAAAGCAGGCGTTGGCACTTGCAAGATATGCCGGGGCCGAACGAGACGCGGCGGTCGAGTTTCAGGATGCATCGTCGCTTCTGACCAACGCGGAGGACGCGTGGAAGGCCGGGCGTGCCGAGGAAGACGTTGACATCACTGCGAGACAATCGATCAGTGCATCGGTGAAAGCAGAGTCGACCGCAATGGTCCGCAAGGATGCCCGCGAAAAGCGCAACGAGAGATCGCGTGCGGACGCCGAAACACGTGCCGCCGAAAACAAGTATCAGGACGCATTGGATGAGATCGCCGACCTGAAAAGTCAGTTAGCCTCGGAAACCCGCAACCGCGAGTTATCCGAGCGTGACGGTGTCAATTACACTCAGCAGCTCAAAGAGCTTCGGCAGGAAAACGGACGCTTGCGTGAAGAACTTGGCCGGACGCGGGTTGAAGCTGACAATGCCAAGGCCAAACTGGAAGCCGCCGAGAACGCTCAGCGTTCGGCCGAGGAACAAAGGGTGAGACAGGAGCGTTTGAGCGGCCTGCAGGCCGCCGAGCCGGCATTGATACAATCACTGCGTCCGTTTGGTACGGTTGCCAAGACCGACCGCGGGATCGTCGTCACGATCCCCGAGAACTTCTGGTCTGCTATCCGGTCTACCGCATTTGCCCCAGCTGCCGATCCAAAGCTAACTTCGCTGGCTCAGATCCTGGCCGAAAATCCTGACTATAAGGTGATGATCGAATCCCACACTGATAACCGCGGAACCGACGAGGAACTGGCAAATCTGACTCAGCAGCGGTCTCAAGCGATCAGCGAAAGGCTCTCCACTTTCGGAATCGCAGGTTCGCGGATAGAGGCAAAAGGCTTCGCCGCGACAATTCCGGTAGCACCGAACACGACAAACGCAAATCGGGCAAAAAACCGCCGCGTACAGTTGATTCTCGTTCCCACGATCTGAGATAGATGAGGACAAAAATGTTCGCGAGAGCGGACTAGCCTTAATTCCCAGCCCGGACAGACGTCCAAGTTCTCTGTTCGGGCTTTCTGAATTCTGTGAAGAGCAACATGAGGCCCGTGCACTGATCAGAAGGTAGCCCGGCGGAACGAGAGCGGCTGGCCGAAAACCTTTGGAAAAGGGTGGAAAAATGTGGTAAATTACTCTTTCTTACAGTAGTTCAAGGTTCACCCGGCGGTTTTAGGAGATTATCACTGATGAGCAGTTTCGTTAATGGCCGCAGAGTTTTTGCGGCCATAATTATGGCGGTAGCGGCAATTTCTGCCTACGAAAGCTATTTTACGTCACAGCCGCGTGCAAGCGCTCAACCAAGCCGGCAGGATCCGGTTCTCGCCGAGAAGTTTCGCGGAGCCGATGCCGCGACTAATAGCTTCCGCAACGAATCAAAGGCCTTGACCCGGATCGAGGTCAGCAGTGCGGCCGACCGCGCAAAAGCCGCACAGATCGGCACCATCGTTCAAGATTATCAGCGTTTCGTGATCGTTTCTAAGAACAGATCGATCGAGGCAAAACAATTCGGACTCGACGAGCAGGAAATGGAAACGACCATTAACCTTCCGGGTGCACGATTTGAACCGCTCAAAGATTCGCCCGAAGGAACGCTCCGACTCGGGCCGGGAGCGACCGCACCCGGAAAGGGCTATTACATCTTGCAATTCGGCGGCACGGTAACTGACGAATGGCTAAAGAGCATCCGGAATGCCGGGGTCGAAGTGCTGCAGTATGTTCCGCACCAGGCCTATTTCGTTTACGCCGACGCTGAAGCTATCGCTCGCGTTGCCGACCATTCAAAGGTTCGTTGGATGGGGCAGTACACCGCCGATGCAAAGCTCTCGCCCGTCCTTCGAGGACAACTCGACACTGTTCGGAAGGGTAAGGCCCTCGCCCGCGGTATTTCTTCTATCCCGACTACAAAGAAAGGCACTGCCCTTTTTGAGATAGGCGTGTTCGCGAGGGCAGACCTCGATGAGTTTGCCGCGACGCTATCTTCGACGTTCGCTAAGGGCTACCTGAGAGCCAGTCGGCTGCAGCATAATTTTATCAATGTCGTTCGAGCCGAATTGAGGCCCGAAGACATCGAAACCGTTGCTGCATTGCCGGACGTCGTGTCGATCGACCCGATATTGCCGACAAAGAATGAAGACGAACGTTCGATACAGATCATCGCCGGCAACTATTTCAATACCACCACGATCGCCGGCCCGGGATATGATCCGGCGACGCAGTTTGGAGCGGACGGAACGAACGTAACGGTTTCTGTGGTCGATGACGGCGTCGGGATTCCGGGCGATGGCGGCTTTTATCTCTCGACGCTGAACGCCGCAAACGGGCCCCTTCGCGGAGCCTCGGCAGGAGCATTCGGCCACGGACATTTGAATGCAACGATAATCGCAGGTTCTACACCCTACGGCCCGGTCGATCCGCTATTTTACAACTACGGCCTTGGCGTTGCGCCGCGTGCCAACATCATCAATATTCCCAGGAACCGGCTCGGCTACACGGGAACCGACGAAGACGTCTATAACGACAGTGTGATCACGCCGGGCCCGAATGGTGCGGGTGCGCTTATCAGCAATAATTCGTGGGGACTTGGGACCAACGGAAATGTGTACAGCAGCACGGTCGAAGGTCGATTTGACGGCTATGTTCGCGACGCGTCGTTTGATTCGGGGGTTGACCCGATAGCTTTGATCTTTTCGGCCGGAAACGATGGTGCAAACGGATTGACCCGGCCCAAGGTGGCTAAGAATGTTATCTCGGTGGGTAATTCCGAAAGTTTACGGACGGAACTTGGCGGAACTGCGGCTAACAATATCGACGACGTAGCCACAGATTCCAGCCGCGGGCCTGCGGCCGATGGCCGAATAAAGCCTGACATCGTCGCACCCGGAACTGCCATAACCGGCGGACGCTCCGGCACCGATTCATTGAGAGGCAACATTGGATCCGCCCACAGGTGGAGTTCAGGAACGTCGCATTCCGCGGCTCACGTTACGGGAATCGCGGCAGTTTTCGCGAACTGGTGGTATCAATCTAGCGGAGGTTTTCGCCCAAGCCCTGCTTTGATAAAAGGAGTCCTGATAAATTCTGCCCGCGATATGAACGGCGACGGATCCTCGGCCCCGATCCCGAACGGCAGCGAAGGATGGGGCCGGCCGAACATGAAGTCTATTCTGAATACGGGCGTCGGAATGAAGTACGTCAATGATCAGGTAGCCATGTCCGATCCGGGACAGGAATTTCCCATTGACGGAAGCGTGGCCGATTCCTCAAAGCCCGTGAGAATTACGCTGGTCTGGACTGACCCTCCGGGTGTTGCAGATCCCGCATTGGTCAACAATCTCGATCTTACTGTCACGGTCGGCGGCCCGGGTGGATCGGTCTATAAAGGAAATGTTTTCTCCAACGGAAGCTCGGTGACCGGCGGGGCCTATGACAATCGAAATAACGTAGAGAACGTGTTTCTGCCGGCAGGAATTCCGGCCGGAACTCCGCTGTATATCACGGTTCGAGCTACGGGACTTAACGGTGACGGCGTCTTGCTGAATGGCGACGATACGGACCAGGCTTATTCGTTGGTGATCTCAAATTATTCTTCGGTGGTCTCGCCGGGATTCTTTACGGTTTCCGGAAAGGTGAAGACCCCTAATGGCCGGGGTATCGGAATGGCTAAGGTGAGGCTGACAAATAATCAGGGGATTGTCCGCGAGGTGTTAACGAATCCACTTGGCCACTTCACATTCGCCAACGTCGCAGGCGGACAGACATACACGGTCAACGTGACCTCGAAGCGCTACTCGTTCACGCAGAGAAGCCTGAGTGTGAACACAAATCTGACTAACGAGACGATCAACTCGGACTCGGGTTCGCCCGGATAATTTAGTTGGTCAGAATAGTGATCCGTTCAGGCGGCAACCCGAGCATACATTCGTCGCCGGCGGAAAGTCCGACGAGGCGCATCACTAAAACATCAATGCGAAGGCCATCCGCATCGCATTCAACCAAGGTGTTTGGGCCGAGAAACTTTACAGAAGTGATCGTTGCCTTGAGAAGGTTATCTTCCGGAAATGATGCTCCGAAAGAGATCGAGACGTACTCCGGCCGGATCGATAACAAAATGTTCTGATTGAGAGCACCAAGTTTCGCCTTCTCGGTTCTTGCGGCGATCAGCCGGTGCGACCCTGTTATGGTCTGAAACTCCGGCGTCTCCGCCTTGCTCGACGATAGTCTACGCGCCTCAAACAAATTCGTTCTCCCTGTAAGAATTGCGGCACGAGACGTCGACGGCTCGCAGTAAACTTCTTGCGGCGTTCCAGTTTGAACCACGTAGCCCGCTTCTAGGACGATCACTGAGTCGCAGAGCTCGAGGATGTCATCAAAGTTCGCCGAAGCATAGACTACACACTTGCCGGTTCCTGACACTCTACTTCGGAATTTCTCAAAAAAATAGTGTTTTGCGGATTGATCAAGATGCGATAAAGCTTCGTCGAGCAGGACGGCATCAGCATCCGAACTTAGCGCCGCCTCCACCGCGTTGGTCGGACCTTGCCCACTTGTTCTGCGCGTCGAGCCAAAGATGGCAAAGAGGGAACGACCCGATTCGTGGCGGACCATGCACACCTTCCTGCTCGAAACCAGGTTAGTCAGTTCTGCACTAAGTGTGCCCGTCGTTGCACTCTCTTCGCCGGCAATAATGCTAAGAAGTGTCGATTTTCCGCCGCCAGAAGGACCGAAAACCCCAAGCACGGTGCCCGCTTTCATCTCGAATGAAACGTCTCGAAGAGCCCAATTATTATTGAATCGTTTTGATATGCCTGAGGCCTTAAGTGTCATGCCGCGAGAATTTAAGGGAACTTTGTCTGAAATAAAACGTGCATACAAAAGTATCTTGTTGTCATCCGAATAAAGCAAGTATAGACTTTTACTGGGGATGGCGATGGAAAAGAAAACTTTGACCCGAAAGATAGTGCACGCCGGCGGATGGCAGATCGTGAAACGAGCGGCCAAAATGCTGCCGTTCGGCGGAACTGCAGTGGTTTTGTTCCTGGTGGGAAGCGACATCAAACGAAAGGGCGTGGTCGGCGGCCTGGTGAATTCCGGGTTCGACGCAATACCGTTCGTTGGCTTGGCCAAGAATGCGGTCGAGCTGGTTCGCGGCGATTTTATTGCCGACAAAAAGAGTGGAACGGAGAAAGTATGACAACGAAGAGAAGGATGATGGGTATCAGAGCGTTGGCTGGTTTTAGCCTTGCGGCAGGGTGCATCTTTCTGCTCGTGCCGGACGCCGCAGGGCAGGGAACCCGCCGAAAGCGTGTGCCTGCACCGACACCGATCGTCAGCTCCACACCGGTCGGCGATGCTCAGATCATCAGCCGTGCGGAAGATTTTCCGGACACGGGAACCGTCCGGATCCTAGGAACTGAGGAGAAGAAAGTCGATCAGCCTACTGTCGATCCAGACGAAAATTCAAAGCTGATCGCTGATCTGCGTGCTCGGGTTGCCGGCTTGGAAACCGACAAGAAGGTTGATAAGGACGAAAAGCAGAAGCGGCTCCTGTTGAACCTGGACATTTTGAATCGCGCTGAACAGCGGTCTGAGTCACTGCGGAAGCAGCTTTTCGAGATGATCGAAAAGGAAAGTACGGTCAAGACAAAACTCGATATCGTCGAGATGAGCGTTCGTCCGGAGGCGATAGAACGCGAAGTTGCGTTCGCTGGCACCCTTAGGCCGGAGGCTCTTCGCGACATGAAGAAGAAGCAGCTCGAGATCGAGAGGACGAATCTGCAGAGTCTGTTGGCGGAGATCCAGAGAACGCGGACGACACTTGACCAGAGCTTGCAGCGTTCCGAACTGATGGTCGAGAAACTTCGGGTAAAGTTTGAAAAGGAGATTGACGACGCCCTTGCCGACGATCCGCAGCAGTGATTTTAGTTTGTCGCCTTTGGTGATCTCGCCGGCTTTGGTTTTGGTTTATCGACGCAATTTTGCGAGATCGCGATGATCGCGAGTGTCCTGAAATATTTATCTTCGACAGCCCTTGCGTTAGATAGGCTCATGTCAAAATCGTTCTTGCTGAGGTTTTTGAAAGTTCCTTCCAAATCGTATCCCGGCATCGAAAATCCTGCGAAGAACGACATGTCCTTGGTAAGGATCTGACGGTGCAGGCTCGTGGAAAGCATATCGGGATTCTCCAGCCGGTTCATGATCTTGATCGCATCACTCAGCTCATTCAGAGCAAATACGTGATTGATCTTTTCATAGAGGTTTGCCAATCCGAGCAGGACCCTGGCCTTAGCTACCGAGTTCTCCATCTGGCGTGCCAATCTCCCCATTTCGGCAAGCGTTTGATAAACCGAGGCCGAGTCATTCAAGTCCTTCAGCTGCAGCTCGACAATGTCAAGCATAAGGATCGCCCGGTGTTCAAGCTCAGGTACCTTCGCAGCAAACTTTTGGCCGTCCTCGAGTCGCTTCTCCTTGATGGCAAGCTTCGCCCGGATAAACCAGAAATAGTTGGTTGATTCCTTCCTCGCGTTCTCGTCGCGGATCTTATCCAGCCACGGTTCGATCTGTCGAAACTGGTCTTCGGTCTTGACGCCCCACGTTATAAGCCCAATTATCATTGAATCCTTAAGCTTGCCTTCTTCATCCGCCTTCTCTATCTGCTTAAGGCGATCTTCAAAGCTCTGCGCGAGGGATTCGTTGGATCTCGCCTTGTCCTCAAGATCCTTTCGCATACCGTCATTCAACATCGAGGTTGCTTGGGCCTTGGCGACCGAATGACGCTGAAGCAGATCGGGGAAACGCTGGAGGATCACTGGCTCGAGTTCCTGAAGAGCGGTGATCATATATAGCGGTTCAGGATGGCGATGTTGGTCGGGCGGACGGGTTAGACTTTCGGGATCTGTCGTGTACGCTCCGACCCTTCGAAGGAAGACGTCGATAAATTGTCTTTGAAGCGAGGTGTCCTGCACAAAAGATTCGGGCACCGAAGCACCGAACTGATACTTATCGAGACCAAGTATCCTCTCGGTGCCAAAGGGATAAGCTGAGAGGAAAAGGAGACGCCGGGGTGATTCGTTGGCGTACGCCGCAAGCAACTCTCGATAAAGGGAATTGCCAAACTGCTGATCTATTCCAGCCACCGAGAGAGAGGCCCAGTACCAATGAAAGTCGAGCGGCTGACGCATAACACGTCGGTAAAGGTACCAACTCAGCTCAGGATTTGTTTTAACGCTCTCGTAGGCAACATACAGTGTCGCATCTATCTCGCGGGACCTGTCGAATGAGCTTCGTTCCGCCGCCGTTTTTTCATACTCCTTTAGAAGCTGCTCGGTCAGACGTTTTGCCCATTCGCCGTCCCGCTTCGCAATCGCCCGTATTACCTCGAATCGAAAGTCCGGGGCAGTCAGCGTCAGCCCCCTATCCGTCTTCTTTTCGATTCCTTTTTCGGCAAAGCGCGAGGTTGCGACCTTGAATGCCTCGGTGAAATATTCGCGAGCCCTCGGCTGGTCGAACTTCCAAATAAAATCTGCGGAACGTGTGAGAATACGGACGCGTTTATCAGTCTCGGCCACCGTGCCGCTCTCGTTTACCTGCTGGTCAACGAGAAACCTGGCGAACTCGTTGGTGCACAGTTCAGTTTCCGCCGGCGGATCCGGCCGTGGCTCCTGGCCATACATGGCTGACAAGCCGAGCAGAAAAACAGTTGCGAGTGAGAGTTGTGTGACCGTTTTCATCTGATCCTCCGGTATATCGGACTTTACCTATAGAACTCCAGGTTTTGAATTTTGTTCCAAAAGTTGTGCAAGCCGATGCAACTTAAAGCGTTCACTAATTGTCATAGTAGGCGACAACCATCCGCGCCGTAAACATAATTTAGGAGAGCTACATGAAAATCAAGGTCTTTACACTCGCGCTATTTGCGGCAATCGGGGGATTTGTCGATTTACAGTCTGTCCAGGCGCAAGGCGTCATCGTTCCGATAATCTGCGACATCCGTCCGTGCCGTCCGCGGCCGATGCCCCGGCCACAGCCGCTTCCGAACGCTTTACCTGTTAAGTCGATCCAACTCGACACCAAGATCAGCGGACAGATCGCGACAACTCACGTCGAGCAGGTCTTTCGCAATGATACACAATACACGCTCGAGGGTACATATTTCTTCCCGATCCCTGAGACCGCGTCGATAGTGGAATTCGCGATCTGGGAGAACGGCAAGAAGCTTGTAGGCGAAGTGAGGTCACGCGAAGAGGCGCGGCGGATCTACGACGAGATCGTCCGACGTCAACGCGATCCAGGACTGCTTGAATATGCCGGAAAGGATCTTTTTCAGGCCTCGATCTTTCCGATCCCGCCCAATTCAGACAAGAAACTCGAACTTACCTACACGCAGATCCTGAAAGCCGAGTCAGGGACGGTCGCGTATAAGTATCCGCTTGGAACAGGGCGCAACCTCTGGGGACGGAGTCCTCAGAATGCCGAGATGAACCGCGGCGGAGTTCCGCAAAAATTCGGCACCGTGTCTGGGAAAGTGACTATCGAAGGCAGGCAGGCACTGCGAAATGTTTACTCGCCATCGCACAATATTGAGGTTAAGAATACCTCGGAACGCACCGCGTCGATCTCGTTCGAGACGAAGGATAACGAGAACGACTTCCAGCTTTTTTACGGACTTTCCGATCAGGATTTTGGAATGTCGCTTGTTACCTACCGCGAACCCGGGAAAGATGGGTACTTTATGCTAATGCTCTCGCCGAAAGACGATGTCTCGGAAAAGGAATTGGTAAACAAGGATATCGTTTTTGTTCTCGACACAAGTGGTTCCATGGCAGATGAAGGCAAGATGGAGAAAGCCCGGTCTGCGCTTTTGTTCGGGATAAGGACCCTCCGAAACGGTGACCGATTCAATGTGGTTAACTTCGCCGGTGAAGAGCACCTGATGGAGCGAGGATTAGTCTCCGCCGACGCGGGCGGGAAGAAACGCGGAGAAGAGTTTGTCGCAAAACTTCGGCCGACAGGCGGAACGAATATCAACGACTCGCTGATCGCGGCGGTCAAACAATTCGACAAAAGCGATCGTCCCAAAATGATGGTTTTCATGACGGACGGCCTGCCAACCGTAGGCGAGACGAACGTCGACAAAATAATCGCGAATTTTAAGGCTTCGAAGAACATTGACGTCAGGATCTTTCCATTCGGGTTTGGTTACGACGTAAACACAGCATTGCTCGACAAACTTGGCTCGGAAAATTCCGGAATATCCGATTACGTCCAGCCGAAAGAGGACCTAGAAATAAAGGTATCGAATTTCTTTGCACGCGTGAGTTCACCGGTTCTTTCTAACATCGAGATCGACATGGGCCCTGTCGAGAGTGATTTCGTCTATCCACGCAAGCCGGGAGATATGTTCAAGGGAATGCAGATCGCAATGATCGGCCGTTACAGAAACGCGGGTGATCTGCAGAATATCTCGATCACCTTGCGAGGAAAGACGGGAAGCGAGTCTCGAAGTTTTTCTTATTCTGATCTCGATTTTCCGCTCCGCAGCGAGAGCAATGAGTTCCTGCCCCGCCTTTGGGCCAGCCGCCGAGTTGGATGGCTGATCGAGCAGA
This sequence comes from Acidobacteriota bacterium, assembly GCA_031398645.1. Classification (GTDB taxonomy): domain Bacteria; phylum Acidobacteriota; class Blastocatellia; order Pyrinomonadales; family Pyrinomonadaceae; genus OLB17. Next base: position 4,473 of record JANNNS010000133.1, on the reverse strand, counting down.
TCAGACTGAACGGGCCGACAAAGGAACTGAAGGACGAAGTTGTAGAGCTCGGAACGCGGTATGGTCTTGTCACTCCGTACACCTCTTACCTGGCGACAGATGGTTCGGTAAACAATTCCTTCACGCTAGACGGGCAGAGCCAGATCATGCGGTCGGCTCCGGCAAAGATGGCTGAGAGAAGCGGCGCCGGTGCGGTACAGTTGAGCGTTCAGCAGAACACTCTTCAGTCGAATATCAGCATTGTTGAAGATAAGAAGAAAGACGCTCGGGAACGGATACTGGTCGACAACACCGCGACGAACCAGTTCTTTGCGAATAAGAACTTTGTCAGTCAAAACAATGTTTGGACAGATGTTGAATACGTGCCGACGACAAAGCTCCGGGAGGTAAAGGTACAATTCGCTAGCGAAGACTACTTCACGCTGGCAGCGTCTGATCCCGAACTCGCACGTTACTTTTCTCTTGGAGAAGAGGTCGTCGTGGTCTGGAAAAATCAGGTTTATAGAGTTACCAAATAGGAACAACACGTAAACGCAGTAATTCAGCAAAAGGTGATTTGTGCTCGCAAAAAGGTTATCCTTTAGCGAAAACAGATCACCTTTTTTGATTGCGGAGGAATATTTGTGCCGTTTCTTAGGAATTCAGTTGTTCTGCTCTTAATGCTTCCCGTGCTTGTGTTATCGGTCGATGCACAGGCATGGAAACTCCATAAAACCGACGCCAAAGGCGATCTTGTCGCTATTTATTTTACTTCTGCCTCGCGGGGATTTGTGGCCGGAGACGACGGCTATCTTGCATCTACGACGGATAGTGGCCGCACATGGAACAAATATCCTCTGAACACAACGGAGAATATCAACGAGATCTATTTCCGCAACGATAACAACGGATATTTGGTTGCCGGACGCAAGCTTTTTCTTACGACCGACGCGGGTCGAACCTGGCAGGAGACGACAATTTACCGCGCCGGAGATTTTAAGAACGGCGTTCCTGAGTTCCTGAGTATCAGATTTGCCGACAAGAAACGCGGCCTTGCCATCGGCGCCATCTATAACCAGAAAGGTGATGCAGTCCTTGATTCTCTGGTAATGCGGACTGAGGACGGCGGAGAAACCTGGAGACGGGTGACCGTCCCGTCAAAGGGCGAACTGTTTCACCTTGATTTCAACGGAAGTTCAAGAGCGTGGATAGTTGGTGACAAAGGATTGATCCTGGCCTCGTCCGATGGAGGTTCTTCATGGCAGCAACAAAAGTCAGGCGTTGAGCGGGCTTTATTTAATGTGGATTTTCGCGATGATGACTTTGGCTTTGCCGTCGGCGGTGGAGCTACGATCTTGCGGACGGAAGATGGCGGCCGGAATTGGGAAAAGATCGGCACGGCATTCCGCGAGACATTTAAACGCGTAGACTTTGCCGATGACAAGAACGGTTGGATCGTGGGCCACAAAGGAACGATCCTAAGATCGAGTGATAAAGGCCGGACGTGGGTGAAACAGGAAAGCTCGACTGCGGCGGATCTTTACGGGCTCTATATGGTCAAGCGGTACGGATGGGCCGTCGGGGCAGGCGGCACGATCATTGAAAGCCAGAAATAAATTCAAAATGATGACTAAAAATCATCCTCATCCATTAACACTTTTGTAAAGTTGTGGTATGTTACATCATTATTTTTTCTAAATAATTCCGTTTTCATCAGGGATCGTTATAACAATTTAGCTTTCGGAGGAGTAAAAATGGGTAACAAGCCTTTTGCGATCGCATTGGTCTTACTTGCTGTTCTACTTTCATTTGATCGTTCTGTACATGCGCAGGGGACGACGTCACGCGTAACCGGTACAGTGACTGACAATTCCGGCGCCTCGGTCACGGGAGCAACGGTAACGCTCACCAATGAGGGAACAGGCGTGAGCCTTACCACTGAGACCAGCAACACCGGAGCCTACGTTTTTGACTTGATCCAAGCCGGGACCTATACGGTTTCGGTCGAGAAACAAGGCTTCAAGAAGTTCGTTTCAAGCAGGAACGCCGTTTTGATCAACCAGCCTGCGACGGTCAACGCAGCGATGGAGGTTGGCGGTATTACGGAAACGGTCTCGGTCGAGGCATCGGCAGAACAGGTTCAAACGAGTAGTTCCGGAAATCTCGGCGGCACGGTCGAGCAACGAACGATCGAGGCGTTGCCGATCGTTGGAACACGTGGAAGAAATCCGCTCGATATCTTGAACTTTCAGCCTGGTGTAGCGAACGGAGCGAACACTGGCGGCGGCGTTCATGTTAATGGGTCTCGCGATCGTGCCTTCAATTTTACCCTGGACGGTATCGATATAAATGAGTCGACCGCTGGAGGCTCAAACTTTACGCCTCTTCGTCCGAATCCTGATTCGATCCAGGAGTTTCAGATCGTGACCGGCGGCTTTACCGCAGAACTCGGTCGAAGCAGTGGAGCCCAGGTAACCTTTGTCACCCGATCTGGAACGAATAATTTTAGAGGAAATCTTTTTGAGTACTATCAGACGAAGGAGTTCATGGCCCGCAGTTATGCGGCCAATGTGAACGGTACTGCGAAAGAGCAATTTAGGCAGCACATCTTTGGCGGAAGCTTTGGCGGCCCGATCGTCAAAGACAAGGCGTTCTTCTTCGTCAACCTTCAACTGTTAAGGGCGAACGATTCACTCCTGCAAACGAGAACGGTTTATACGCAAGCGGCCCGACAAGGGATCTTCCGCTGGGTGCGGGGAGGAGTAAACGGCACGGGCTCGGTTGATTCGAGTGGAACGCCGATCGCTCCGGTATGCAGTGTGACCGTCACGACGGGATGTATCGATTCATACAACATTCCGACCGGCACCGCGATCTCGCTGGATCCTTCGCTGATGGCATACATCAATGCGATGCCGCTTCCGAACAGCTTTAGTGCAACCGGAGATGGCCTGAACATCGCTGGTTTCTTGTTCAACTCGCCACAGCAGGAAAAGCAGTGGGACTTCGTAACTAAGTTTGATTATAAGTTGAACGATGCGAACAATTTCTACGTTCGCTGGGCGCAGGGCGAGCAAAATACGTTCGGTGACGCAGCGAACGGCGGACGGCCCAGGTTTCCGGATGCCCCGAACTTCGTGGACACGTTCAGGACACCAAAGAACATCGCTGTGAATTGGCGAAGTACCTTCTCTCCTAAATTTGTAAATGAGTTTATTGTTGGCTATAGCAAATTTGGTTTCAGCTTCTTAACACCGGAACCAGATCCGGCTTATGGCTTCGTATTCAACCTGCCGACGGACATCAACACAAATTTCTCTTACAACGCCAGAAGCTTCAGAACGTGGCAGTTCGTCGATAACATGACGTTCGATTTCTCGCCGCACGTTGTTAAGGCCGGAGCGAATCTTAGAATAGGCAAGAGCACGGATGACCGCGCCAGCGTCGCCGGCGGCCAGATCGAGGGTGCATTTAACTTCAGCCGAACAGTCAACAGCAATTTCGCGTTTCCGACGCCTTTGCCGACTGGTACGGCGATCAACTCCGCCGACCGAACACGCCTCGAGAACATGATCAACGACGTTCTCGGCCGCGTTGGCACGGTTAGCCAATCATTCGTGAACGATCCAGATAATCCGAGCTCCTTTGCTGCTCCAGGGACGCGATGGCTTTTTGACGCGAATCATCCGGAATTGGACTTCTATGTTCAGGATAACTGGCGCATTGCAAAGAACTTAGTTTTCGATCTGGGTGTTAGATGGGAGATAAGACTCGCTCCTACTGCCGCGGGCGGTCGTCCGATCCTAGTTCCGGATCGTTCAGTGACTTTGGGATCAACTCCTTCTAACGCGATCCGATGGACAGAAGGAAGCCTCTTCGACGACAATTATGGCCTCTTCCTGCCCACGATAGGTTTGGCATGGGATCCGTTTAGCGACGGCAAGACTTCGATCAGGGCAAATTATCGCAAAGCTTCTGACCGTTTCTCTAGCTTCCTGTTCAGCTCGTTTATTTTCCAGAGCACTCCGGGAAATACGGCGTTGGGATCAAATAGCTCATTTGGCCAAGGTGGGGGCTTGTTACGGCAAGGATTGCCATCTGTGGTGCCTACCGGCTCGCCCGACTCGCTGCGGACGCCGCCGCCATATAGCACAAACTCAACCACAGTTATCGACCCGGACATCAAGTTCCCCGCGATTCATAACTGGAGCCTGAGTTTCCAGCGAGAAATGCTCGGCGGAAATGTGCTTGAGGTCAATTACATCGGCAAGAAGGCGACCAACCTTTTCGGCGGATATAATGTTAACCAGGTAGCACTCGGTGGTACGCTTCCCGGAACCGGACAGACTTTCCTCGAGGCATTTAATTTGGTTCGCGGAAGCAGCACTTACAACAGCCCTTTGATCAACCAGTTGTTTACGGGCTCGGCGGTTGAAAAGCACTTCGGGTAAGCCCATTTGCGCACTCTTCTCGGCGATAATAATGTCGCTGGAC
>JANNNS010000218.1:0-3191 GCA_031398645.1 Acidobacteriota bacterium | reverse complement strand
TCGATCGCTTCGGGCATTCGCTTCTGCGCGTGGCGTGCATTTCCCAAGATCACCAGGGATTCCGCAAGGAACTGCGTGTTTCGCTTGATCGCCTCTTCCGCCGCGGCCGCCTGCCCGTCAATGTCGCCGAGCTTCGCTTTTGCAGCAGCAAGGCTGTAGTAAAGGTTGGCATTGTTCGGCGAGCTCAGGATCGCCTTCTGATATGCGTTCGCGGCTTCCTGGTAGTTGCCGCGGCCAAAGTTGATCTCGGCGGCAGCCAGTGCAAACTGCCCGTTTGACGGTTCCGCCTTCAAGACATTGTTAACGTCCGCAATCGCCTCATCATAACGCTTCAGCTTCTCTAACGCCGACCATCGCAGTTTGTAGACGTCAAGAGGCTTTGAGCCGTGTTGCAGAGCAAGGTTGTATTCAGTCACCGCCAGATCATATTCGTCGAGGAAGAAATGCGCCTTTCCCTTATTGAGGTGTGCATCCGCATTGCCCTGCCAGATCGTTATCGCCTTAGCATAGCCTTCAACCGCTCCGCGATAATTCTTCTGACTGGCCAGACGGTCAGCCTCGCGGGCAGCCTGTTCTGACTGATTCCGTTCCCGCCGCGTCTGAGCGTTGGTACTCAGTGCGAATGTGCACGTTAGAACGGCTAACAAACCCACGATCACAAACTTGCTTGATACTGATCTGCTCATTTCACTTACTCCGATTTCTATTGAAGGATCTTGGGCCGGCCCGCAGGTGTTTTCTTCGGCGCGGGCGTCGCCCTCGGTCCGGGTGTGCTAACAGGCCGTGCAGGTGTTCCCGCGGGCCGTGGTGTCGGCCGCGTTCCCGAAGGACCGTCTGCTATAGGTGTCGGCTCCGGCGTCGGATCTACCACCACGCTGTTCGAATTGTCGTTCACGATCGAACTGTTTCCGACGTTTGAATTCCCCGTGTTGGCGTTCACATTGCTTTCCACCGTTGGCTCTGGTGACGGCGAAGGTGTGACTGTCTCGGTCGGCGACGGTTCCGGAGTTGGCGTAGGAGCAGGAGCTCCCGCGTAATTTACATACGCCCAAATACCGCCTGCGACAGCGACTCCGACCAGCAGCAGAGCCGCGAGAATCCCAAATATTACGAACACTTTCCCTGATGATTTCTTGCCCGGCTGATTCGATGCCTGCGCGGACGCAACATAAGGAGCCGAGGCAGCCACGGCTGGATCCGACTCAGCGGGCGTAAAATAGGCGGTTTCGGCAACCGGCTGCTGATCAGCCTGCGGTTCGGAGTCGAAAAACTCGGGTTCTTCAGTAGCCGGAAAAGCTGGCGACTCCTGTGAAGGAGTTGATGGAATATCCGCCTGATCTACCGCGAAAAATGGTACGGTCGCGTCCGCGTTAAAGCTTGAGGTGTCCGGCGGCGCATCATAGTTCTCCTGTGTATTCGCCGCCGGCGGCTCGACGTCCGGGACGGGAGCAGCCTCAGGTTCAGCAGATCCGACTTCGGGAACTGGCTCCGAGGTTCCCCCAACGAACACCTCGGTGCGAACATCTGACTGCTTTACGCTGTCGTGACCCGATTCAAAGGCCCCGTAGGCCATCGTCGCATCCAAATCTATCGATGCATCAGGCTCGATCGCCGGAGCCTCGGTTCCGGTATCGGAGTTCGACTGAGAAAGAGGAGTTTGACTGGTCGCGTCGGCCGCCGGGATCGAGGCACTGACGACGCCCGCTTCCTCGGCGGTAAATGCCACTGTGTTAGCCGTAGTCGCCTGCTGGATGTCGTTGAACGCCTTGCGAAGCACCCGCTGCATCTCGCGGGCATTTGCATAGCGTTTCTCCTGGCTCACTTCCATCGCCCTCAACAGGACCTCAGAGACGGAAGGCGGTATTTCGGGATTCAATTCATGCGGAGGCTTGATCGGGTCGGGCAATTCGTTCAGCATCGAATCTGCCCGCGAGAGGGCATCGACCGGAACGCTGTTCGTCATCAACTGATACAACGTTGCCGACAACGAATAGAGGTCGCTTCTTGGGCTGGTTCCGATCCCTCGGATCTGCTCCATCGGGGCGTAGTGAGGCGTGTATCCAACGACGCTGCCGGTGCTGCCGGATTGAGAAATATTCGTCTGCCCCGTAGATGTCTTCGATAGGCCGAAATCGAGAAGGATCACATGATTCTCATCGGTCAGCTTCAGATTCTGAGGCTTGATGTCACGATGGATGATCGGAGGCTCATGCGTATGCAGGTACGAAAGGGCGTCCAGCAGTTGATCAGCCCAAAAGAGAACCCAGCTAACCGGAAATGGCTTTCCCGCGGCCTCGAGGCGTTTCGAGAGGTCATCGCCGGAAATGTGCTCCATGACCAAATACTGCTCGTCGCCCTCGCCAAAATGGTCGCTCACTTTCGGCAGCACTGGATGTCGCATCCGGGCAAGCGTCCTCGCTTCCCTCTCGAACGCATTCCCGAGCATCTCATCGCCCGCGAAAAATGTTCGTTTAAGTGCAACCGCGCTTCCAAGCCGTTGGTCGACCGCAAGGTAAACTTCACCCATTCCGCCCTTACCGATAAGTTGGACGACCAGGTATCTGTTCTGGATCAGGGTATTTTGAGCTAATGGTTTCATCAGGTTTCAGGCGGTCGCTCAGACAGGAATTCGTAAAACCAGAGCTTTCCACTCTTCTATTTTTTTATCTAACGGAATGTGGAAGGGTGATCGTAAAGCAACTCCAATACTAGTATACGTCCAGAGACGGCCTGGGTTCCAATGCCGATTCCTGCCCTGAATGCTGCCAGCATCGAACTTTGGTCTTGACTCGCCGCGAACAAGGCTTGCCTTTCTTTGTCAACGCCCCGCAATAATAAACCGGTTCATCCGATGCAGGATTTCGAAGCCCAGGTTGCTCTTTTGTTAAGCCGCCAGCGGGGAGGTTCGGAAGACTCGCGACACTCGTTTCGCCTCGGTCGACCGGAATCTGTCCAGCGTCCAGCAAGGGTCGTTGGGGAGCCGCCGCCGGAAGCCTGATCTCGCTTCTTGTGTCCGCGGGCTGCACGGACATCAGAGAGGCTTTGGATTCAGGCTGCCTCGATTTTTTGAAATACGAATTACACAAATTTAAACAAATTTCACGAATTAGACCCCTATTGAACCAGATTGCTCATATAAAACCAGGATTAAAGAGACGAAACGAGCCATCCCTGCCAGCCAAAAGCAGGAC
>JANNNS010000080.1:0-9330 GCA_031398645.1 Acidobacteriota bacterium | reverse complement strand
AATGATGGTGCTGGGCAAGGTGATCGAGATAGCCTCAGGGCAAAACTATTTTGATTATGTCCGGGAGAACATCTATAAACCCGCAGGCATGGCGAACACCGATTGTTACGAGCTCGACAAGGTCAACACAAATCTTGCGGTCGGATACGACAAACGGTTTACCGACACCGGTATCGAATGGGGCAACAACGTATTTGCCCATGTGATGCGCGGTGGGCCACAAGGCGGCGGATACTCTACGGCCGAAGACCTGCTGAAATTTGACCAGGCCCTGCGGTCGGGAAAACTCGTTAACGCGGCAACGCTGAAGCTGATCACCTCGCCAAAACCCGAGCTGAATTCGACCGCGTACGGTTACGGCTTCTTCGCCGATAGCAATGCCGGCACGACCGGGCACAGCGGCGGATTTCCCGGGATCAGCTCAAACCTGGAGATGCATCTCGCCTCAGGCTGGACTGCGATAGTGATGTCAAACTACAGCCGAGCTTCCGGACCGGTTGGATCGAGGATCAAGAGCTTGATCGCAGCAGCTGGCCGCTAAGTGAAGTGGACGCTGGCTGTCTTTGAATGCTATTTTTGATTTTCAGGGGTTGTCGATGAATCGGCGGCCTTTTTTTCATGGAACCGGGCAGATTAACATCGTACCTTCAACGAATAGGCGTAGAGCCTGATCACATCGAGCCGGGCGATGAGCCTCTCCGTTTGCTGCAGCGGCGGCACTTGATGGCGGTCCCGTTCGAGAATCTGGATATCCATTGGAAACGGCCGATCGTCCTCGATGTTGACCGTTTTTATGACAAAATAGTCCGCGATAAGCGCGGCGGATTTTGTTATGAACTCAACGGTCTGTTCAATGAAATGCTCAAGGCTATCGGGTTCAGAACTCGCCTCATCTCGGCTCGAGTTTTTAACGGATCGGAGTATGGCCCTGAATACGATCACGCTGCCATTATTGTTACGATCGGTGAAGACGAGTATCTGGCGGATGTAGGTTTTGGCGATTTTACGGCCGAACCGCTGAGATTCAGCCTCGGAGCCGAACAGCAGGATGAAACCGGCATATTTGTCATCCGCCGATTCGATGATGAGTATTTCGGAGTAGCAAAGCGTGAAGGCGACGGTTGGAAAAGTGAGTACCTTTTCAGCGATGTTCCTAGGGATCTTTCGGAGTTTAAAGAAATGTGTGAATTTCAGCAGTACTCGGCCGAATCACATTTTACCAAGGGCAGGCTTTGCTCCATCATGACCGACGGCGGGCGAAAAACGCTTACGGATGGTAAGTTTATAGTCACAGCCAGTGGTGAAAGGAATGAGTCCGCAGTCATAAGCGAAGAAGAATTTGATCGACTGCTTTTGACCGAATTCGCGATCCAGCTTCAACATTAGATATGACAAAACCTATCTCATATGCCGATGCGGGTGTGTCGATCGACAACGCAAATCTCGCTGTGGCCAAGATCCGCGAATACGCACGTAGCACCTTCAATGAGCGGACGCTGACGGAGATCGGCAGCTTTGGCGGAATGTTTTCTGGAGCTTTTCCTGATATGGCGGAGCCGATCCTGGTCGCGTCGGCGGATGGCGTCGGGACCAAGCTAAAGCTTGCATTCGAGACGGGTATTCACAACACCGTTGGCTCCGACCTGGTCAACCATTGCGTGAACGACATTCTGGTCCAGGGTGCGAGGCCGCTGTTCTTTCTGGATTATTTTGCGACCGGAAAACTCGAGCCGGACGTGACGGCCTCGGTAGTCGAGGGAATGGCGAGGGCTTGCAAAGAGAACGGCTGCGTACTGCTTGGCGGTGAGACGGCCGAAATGCCGGACTTTTATCCACCGGGAGAGTACGATCTGGCGGGCTTCATCGTCGGTGTTGTTGACAAGGCAAAGGTCATCGACGGTAAGTCGATCGATCCGGGTGATGTCGTGCTAGGCATTCCGTCGAACGGATTGCAGACGAACGGCTATTCGCTGGCGAGAAAGCTATTCTTCGAGGTCGGTAATTACAACGTGAATACATTTGTCGATGAGCTTGGCTCCACCGTCGGCGACGCTCTGTTAGCTACGCACCAGAGCTTTCTACGTCCTCTCGAAGGACTTCTCGACACAGGCCTCATCAAAGGCCTCGCCCACATAACCGGCGGCGGCTTCCTCGAAAACATCCCGCGAATCCTGCCCGAAGGCGTCTCCGTCGAGATCAACCGAGGCTCATGGCCGGAACTTCCGATTTTCGGAATGATGCAGAAACTCGGGAATGTCTCGGACCATGAGATGTTTAGGACTTTTAATATGGGGATCGGAATGGTTGGTGTGTGCTCAGAAAATGACGTTATAACCGTCAAACGAGATCTGAACGGAAGCTATCAAATTGGGCGAATTATGGAAGGACAAAAAGAAGTTTCCATCATTTGAAATACAACGAATAATGGCTACATACCTGCTTACATGGAACTCTGAACCGGAGAACTGGAACAATCTCGACGAAGATATATATCGATTTGAAAATGAAGGGATATTTACAGGTCGGTGGAGTTCTGGGAACACGAAAAAGATCGTCGTTGGCGACAGAGTTTTTCTTATTAAGCTGGGCAAAGAGCCAAAGGGTATTATGGCGTCGGGGTGGGCTATTTCAGACTCATATTCTGAACCACATTGGAATCCTGAGTTGGAACTGAAGGGTAAAACAGCGAACTATGTGGAGGTTAATTTTGACAACATTTTAAGACCTGAAAAATGTCTTCCACGCAATACTTTAGAAATGACCGTTTCTGCCGACATGAACTGGAGTCCGTTTGGTTCGGGGATAAGTATTAATGATGAAGTAGCGGAAAAATTGGAAATTGTTTGGGCAGAGTTTATCGGTAGGCCGCGAATAAATAGAGCTGATGTCTTCCCTGATGAAGCAGAAACCGAACAGACTTTTAACGAAGGCTCAATTAAAACAGTTACGGTTAACTACTATGAACGCGACAGACAAGGAAGAGATGTTTGCATCAATCACTTTGGGCTCAACTGTGTCGTTTGCGGTTTCAATTTTGAAGAAAGGTACGGAGAAGTTGGAAAAGGTTTTATTCACGTGCATCACCTAAGGCCGTTATCCGAATTAGGCGGCGAATATCAACTTAGTCCGATCAAGGACTTACGTCCCGTTTGTCCCAACTGCCATGCGATGCTGCATAAACGAAAGCCTGCTTACAGCATTGAAGAGTTGATTGAGCGGCTCGGAAAGTTACCCCACTAGTAATGATACTTCGCCTACAGGCAGTTGATTTTGTCGTCGCTCGCGAGATAGAACGACTTGGTGTTCGTGGGTCAGAGGAGGACCGGACAGTCGCCATCGTGTTTTGATCACCTCACGCATAAGGGTTAACAAATATGTGAACCTGATTCAAAGCTAATAATGATACCTCGCCTGCAAAAACTCGATTCGATGGTCGAGTACCTTATAAACGACTCGGTGTTCTTTATTTAAGCGACGAGACCATGTACCGGGAGCTTTGTGCTTGAGCGGCTCGGGCTTTCCTAAACCAGAGAACGGCTCGCGCACAATCGCCTCCATAAAGTCCATGAGTTTGAGGAGCAACTTACGGTCGTTTTCGGCCCAGTGACGAAGGTCATCGAGAAACACGTCGGCCATTACGACCTCGCGTTTCGGTTTTGTTGGTTGGCTTTTCTGCACCGAATTCCTTTCGCAACTCCTCGATCGTGGTAACCTTTCCGCCGCCGGCCTCAACTTGTTTGAGCGCGTTCGTCAGCCTTTCCGCATTCTTTGGCGACCGGAACAAATACTCCGTTTCCATCATGCTTGAAAGTTCGGCTGCACTGATCATGGCGACCGGTTCGTGCCCCCGGCGCTTGATCACGACAACCTCACAGTCGTCTGTGACCTGATCGAGGATTGATGCTAAATTATTCCTTGCTTCGCTGTAGCTTATTTCGATCGACATATTTAACTCCATACCTTGTACAGGAGTATTGTACAAGTAAGCCATCGGACAGACAAGCAAAATTTTGCATCTAAAGTACCAAGATGTCTTCAGGAAGTATTTTTGATTCAGAGACAAAGAGTGGGCCAGGTAAGGGAATCTATCTGATCGCGGTGCTGGCGTTCCTTATCTTGGGCGGTGTTGGGTATGGGTTGTATTGGTACTCGTCGCCGATACCGGCGGACCCGAAGGACTTGCTGGCGGCGGAGATCAAGGAAAGCACGGTACTGATGCTGGCTCAGCCGACGTTTTCCGGCGACGAGTTTCGGGCACAGATCCTGGGAAAAGGGCGGCTCGAGAAGTATGCCTGGCGTGAGAAAATGGCATATTTTACGTTTCCGGAGACAGAGGAAGCGGAGTTTGATGAGTTTTTGGCCAAGTATTTTGCTGACAAAACCAAGATCGAGTTCGGTAAGCTTGAAGGCGGACGCGTCGTCCTTGACTCCTACAAACTGACGCCCTCGGCCGGTGCGTCGCGTTTCTTTAAGACCTCGACCGACAACTTCAAATTGCAGACCGACCAATCTGTCAATTTTGCGTTTCAGGAAGTCAATTATTCCCTTAGCCTTGACGAACTTCGCCGACTCTCAAATAATTCGCTTCTTTATGGCGGTAGGCTGATCACGCAGGTGCCCGAGCGAAAGGATCAGCCGCACATGGTATTTGCCAACCACGCGATCATGGTGGCAAAACCGGAGGAGCCTTCGCTGAAGCGCCTCGTTGATGAACTCCTAAAGGATGTTCCCAATGAGCGCGAGGCCAGGATCCAACGCCTCGTCGACTTCGTTTCCACGCAGATCGAATATAGCTATACGGAAGCGGTTGCCTCACGCGAAATGCTTAAGCGTGCAAACGAAACGCTGATGACCCGTTCGGCTGATTGCAGCAACAAGACGATCCTGCTCGCCTCACTGCTGGAACAGATCAACGAGGAATACATTTTGCTTTACTGTCCGCAGCACATAACGGTCGCCGTTCCGCAGGGCAATTTCCCGAACGACAATAAACTTGATTTTACTTGGGATCAAAGGCCATGGATGATAGCCGAGACGACCGCACCCGGATTCCAGGTCGGAAAGTCGATGGTATTGGAGCCTAACCGGCTGACAAATGTAAATTACGTACAGAATCCTAAAAATTCGGACGTTATCTTTGACGCAAATTCTTACGAGCTTTTGAAGTTCTTTTGATCGATGAAGATCGCAATTCTAATCTCAGGCCGCGGATCGAATATGGTGGCGCTGGTCGACGCGGTAAAAAGCGGCGAGATACCGGCGTCTGAGGTCGCGGTCGTGATCAGTGATAAACGTGATGCGGCGGGTTTGGAAAAGGCACGGGAACGCGGAGTTGATGCGGTTGTCGTTGAACGAAACGGAAGGACGCGCGAGGAACACGACGCTGAGATCATTTCCGTACTAAATAGCTACGGCGTCGAACTGGTTTGCCTCGCGGGCTATATGCGGCTTCTGTCGCCCGGATTCATTCGGGCCTTTCCCGACCGGATCGTTAATATTCACCCGAGCCTTCTGCCGAGTTTTCCAGGGCTTAATGCGCAAAAACAGGCTCTAGAAGCAGGCGCCGAATTTTCCGGGTGTACCGTGCACTTTGTTGACGAATTGTTAGATCACGGTCCAGCAATTTTGCAACAGTGGGTGTCGGTCGAAAAAGGTGATTCGGTAAGGTCCCTTTCGGATCGAATCCTGGAAGTTGAGCACAAGCTCTACATTGAGGCGTTAAAGCATCTTGCGATAGAGCATATTGGACAAAGGACAAAGCAACCTAAGAAATATAAGGTGCTTAAGGCTCTCGCGCACAACTTTTCGCATTCGTTCGTTAGCCTTATGAACTATATGGACGGGAATTACGTGATTGACGAACTACGCGAGCTTGTTCATCAAAAAAGTGATCACAGGATATTGGTTGATTGGATTCCCGGAAATAATTCTGACGCAGAGTTGACTCCGCGCATTAGGAAGAGTGTACAGAGCTACAGGCAGTCGCTAATTCGCGATGCGCACAACCTTGGAGTTCTATTGAGTTCGATTAAAGAGTTTAGGACCGAGATTTATCTTCTTAAAAATCGGCAAATGGCTGTCGATGGAGTGATAGTCGATGATCGCGGCCGCACGTACAAAGCCCCCGTTTATGACTTCTGATCTTTAGAAGAATCGCTGCATGGTAATTATGAATCGTCGTCGATCAATGATTCAAAGTGCAGGACGGTCGTTTCGCCATTGTGGTTTGAAAATCCGATAGTGTCTTCGCCGCCCTCGGCGTCTAGCTGGACCTCGATACCGTGGATATCGTGGATCTCGTCGACCATTGACCTTTGCTCACCGTGGTCCTCATAGCTGCGGGTGACCGACGCCGTTCGGCCATTCAGTTTGGCTGCCTCGAAACGCCCTTCCAGCTGCTCTTCCGAAACACCTCCGCCGCCAAAGATCTCAAAACGCGCACGCCTGCTGCGATTACGGGAAGAGAATTCTGAAAGAAACTGGGTCCATTCCGCGGGATCGATCATTTTTTTCATGTTTAACTCCTTGCGATCTCTTTCGTTGATTTTCAGTGAAATTAGGCGGCTTCGCAAATTGCATCGCAGAGAGTTTATTTGCGAAGAAGATAGGTGACGCCATATCTCGCACGGTGACAAAAGGCTTCATAAACCAACTTCGCCTGGACTGGCGTTCCGACCAATTCTACCCACCGCCGCCGCCGCCGGGAATGCAATTTATTTCCTCGAAGAAATCGGAGCCTTCTTCCTCATATCCCTTCCTGGAGGATCGCCAATCTGGACAAACTCTAATAATTATAGGGGAATCCGAGTTGACTTGAGGAAGATCAACGGGAATCTCTTCAAAATAATCTGCCAGCCGCATATACGCACTGAAACTTGCGAGTCCAAACGTAAATGTCAGCAGAAATGTTCTGAATCGCGAAAATCGTACTTTCATCCTGCATAACTGATGCGTAGGAATACATAAAGTTGCTTTGCGGGCCAGACCAATAGACCTGGGCACTACCACCGTTAAGATATCCTGTGCTTTCTTTGACAACTTGCCCGATTTTCACGTAAACTCTAGGTTTTCACTTTCGGGTGAAACCCATGGAGAGTAAATATGCCGCAGAGAACATTTCAACCGAACAACCGAAGACGCGCAAAGAAGCACGGCTTCAGGGCGAGGATGGCGACCAAGAACGGCCGCGCAGTATTGAAGCGCCGCCGGGCGAAAGGCCGCAAACGCCTGACAGTCGAGCATTATTAGGCTTTTCTCTGCCCAAGGAGGCTCGGCTGCGAAAGCGGGCTGAGTTTCTCAGGGTCTATGAGAACGGAAAGCGAATAGAAGGCCGTTATATGACGGTTTTCATTTTGCCCGATAATGGATCGCTGCATCGCGTCGGGATCACGGCGACCAAAAAGGCCATCGGCACGAGGGCCCATGACCGTAACCGGGCCAAACGGCTCCTTCGTGAAGCCTTCCGTCTTAGCCGGAACGAAATTGACGCGATAGGCGTAAAGCTTGATTGGGTGCTGAACGCGAGGCGAAACATATTAAAGACGAAGCTCGCCGGGCCGCTTGAAGATCTGCGGTCGATAGCTGCCCGGATAAAGGCGGGCGAATCGGAACTGCTGCCACAGACAACACAGAGCCAAGCAGACTGACCTTAGCGGTTGTCCTATCTGCACTCTGGACGTTCTCTGTGGCAAAATAGTTTTTATAGATGAAGTTTCTGGTGCTCGATCTGCTGGGTGTTTATAAGGCGATGGTTTCGCCTTTTCTTCCGCCTGCTTGCAGATTTGAGCCTAGCTGTTCGGAATATACACATGACGCGGTCGAGAAATATGGCGCGCTTCGCGGAAGTTGGATGGGTTTGAAACGCATATTGCGATGTCAGCCGTTTTGTAAAGGCGGACATGACCCAGTGAAGTGATTTGCGATTTTTCGATTGTTGATTTGCGATTGATTTGATGCATTGATTTCAAATCGCAAATTGCAGATCTGAAATCGAAAATTTGTAAGATGGATCAACCAAATAATCAAAATCAGTCTCGTTTTCTGATCGCAGCAGTTTTGTCGATGGTCGTGCTATTCGGGTGGTCCTATTTTATGGCCCCGACAAAGCCTGTGCCGGACGCCAATTCGAACACTGCGGCGGTCACCGATGCCAATACGGCCCAGCCTCAGCAGGCTCCTGCAGCACCGGCGGCGGTGCCACCGCCGGCTGTCGCAACGCCCGACACGACCCTGAATCGGACCATAACGATCAAATCGCCATTATACGAAGTAACGCTTGATTCAAAAGGAGCCGTCGCGACTAGCTGGATACTGATCAGGAACAAGACGCCGAAGGGCGATTATGCGATATATGCTGATGGTTCAACGGATACGGACAAAAAGCCGCTTCAGTTGATCTCGGCAAAAGCGCTCGAACAAAGCCCGCGTGAACTTCCTTTTCGCCTGCTGACCCCTGACCAGAACGTTACTACCATCGCGAATGAGCGAAACTATCAGATCTCGGTACCCGAAGAAACAGTCACGTTAGCTGCGGGACAAGAGAAGCAGATCGATTTTACACTCACCGATGCCAACGGGCTTGAAGTAAAAAAGAGCTTTGTTTTCCGGGCCGACAGCTACGTCTCAGATCTTGGGATTACCCTCAAGCAAAACGGACAGCCGGTGCCGAACGCTCGGTTGGCAGTCGGTGCGAGCATCGGCGACCACGCCATCAACCATCACGGCTTTTACCATATTGAGTCAGAGACGGTAGCGATCGTAAACGGCGACATCGTTCGCCACCAGGGCAATTATTCATTCACTTTCGACGCAAATGGTCAGTCGTCGCTGGCCGATGCTGGCACGGTCGATTGGGCGGGTGTAGGCGACGCGTACTTTGCAATGGCCGCGATTCCGGCAACTCCGCAACAGGGCATCGAGTACCGTGCGTTCAAGTACGATGTGCAAACGCAGCCTTTCTTTGACAGCATCTTTAACTGGGTACTTCGGAGCCCGAAGACAACCGAAACGCGGCATTTAGTCACGGCCTTTGTTCCAGTTACGACCGACGGAAGCGTTACCAAGATCTTTACCGGAGCGAAAGATTACTTCCTTGCTGAGAGTCTGACGACACCGCTGAGTGCCTCGGCCGGGCGTGAGATCGACCTCGTCAATCTGATCAATTTCAGTAATTACAGGCCGCTTCGTTTTTTCGTCAAGCCGCTCTCGATCCCGATACTCCACGCCCTCCATTTCTTTAACACGATCACCGCGAATTACGGGCTCGCGATCATCATCTTCACATTCCTGTTCTATTCGCTGCTCTTCCCGCTGAGATGGAAGCAGTCGAAG
>JANNNS010000058.1:0-11400 GCA_031398645.1 Acidobacteriota bacterium | reverse complement strand
TCCAAGACAATCCCCTTCAGGCCGCAGCCACTGGTGCTTCGATGGCAGTGGGGGCAGGGCTGGGAGTCGTTTTCACAGGCCTGAGCTCGCATTGGCTCTTCAATTCGGCACTGCCCGTCTGGTCGATCAAAAAGCTCGGTGAGCAGTTCGACGGATACCTGAAAACTCGCGAGGAACTGATAGAAAAAGGCGAACTCAGTGAGGCCGATGCGGAACGAGCTAAGTTCGAACGTGATATTGCCAAGCGAATCGGAGCACCGCTCCTGGGCGCATTTTCCTTCGCCTCCGGCGCCGTGATGATGACAAACATACTCAATCCCAAAGAGGTCACGGGTGCTCCGATCTCGTGGCTCCTTGGCGGTAATCCGCTTCTGGAAGGTGTATGGTTCTTCGCCAATGGCGTCGTTTGCTTCCAAACAAGCTATGATTTCTTCATGATCGCCCTGGAAGATCAGGACGAAGCGCAACGGTTGGTTAAAGAGATCAAAGGTCTATTGCCCGAGTCGATGGCGGCGTAAAATTTATATGGCTTTCCAACCGCAGAAACTTTATTCGCTTGAAGATTATTTAGAACTTGAGAAGAACTCGGAGGAAAAATTCGAGTATTGGGGCGGAACGGTCTGGTCGATGAGTGGTGCGAGCTACGCTCATAATCTAGTCGTCCGCAATCTACTATCAGAGCTGGATTCGAGGCTTCGTGATACGGGATGTAACGTTTATCCGTCAGACATGCGGATCAAGGTTCCATCGTATTCGCCTTATCGGTACCCTGATATGACGGCACTGTGCGGCGAACCGCAGATCGAAAATTACGGCGAGATCGAGATGCTCGCGAATCCACAGTTGATCATTGAGGTCCTGTCGGATTCTACCGAAGCATTCGACCGCGGCGATAAGTTTACCTACTACAAATCAATCGAGAGTTTCACTGAGTATTTGCTCGTAGCGCAACACCGACCGCATGTTTCGCAATTTGTAAGGCATGGAGATGGGTTCTGGCTGAACGTTGAATTTAACGAGTTGAGCGATTCTGTAGAGCTAAAGTCAATGGGCTGTTCGGTTTCGCTAGCGACAATCTACCGCGACGTTACTTTTCCTGAACCTAAACCCAACATTCCCGAAAACCGCTAGGCGTCAGAGGATCTTGATCGGAAATGGCATAAAGCACAGCACAAATATTATTAGCGTAAGGAAGGCCACGGCCTTCCTTTTTGCGTCCAGCGGAGTCTGGTCCCACGGAACCGGATGGCGGATCTTCATCATGATCCCGAGCAGGATGGCGATGAGAAAGCCGCTTGGGCTATTGAAATACAACCAACCGATGATCGAAAGTGATGCCATCAGGACAAAAGCTATCCTTCCTGTCCACCGATGAATGGCCTCGCCGAATACCGCAAAGACCGCGTGGCCGCCATCGAGCTGGCCCGAAGGGATCAGATTCAGGGCCGTAACCAACAGGCCGACCCAACCAGCAAAGTAAAAGGCATTGCCAACACTAGTGCTCAGGTCGACGCCCGCTAAGCCTGCGATCGCCTGCATCAGTAGCGGATCAGAAAAAATGATCCCGCTTGGGTTTGCCAGTTGCTCGGGAGCGGCAGGCTGCATTGTCATTACACCGGTGATCGCAACGGGTACGAGCGCGATGAAACCGGCGATCGGCCCGGCAACACCTATGTCGAACACCGCCTTGCGCGAGGGCATTGGGGACCTGATCTTTATGAAGGCTCCAAACGTCCCAGCCGGGCCGATCATTGGCGGTGTAGGAATGAAGAACGGCAGCGTCGCGTCAACCTTATAGATGCGGCAGGCAATGTAGTGTCCCATCTCGTGCGAGATAAGGATGAAAAGCAGCGAGAGCGAAAAGCTGAGCCCGTATTTGAGATAATAGCTATCCGTTAGCAGGAGACTGATGGCTGACCCGACTAAAAGGATGTATTTGGATGGCAGAGAAACGACGAACTGCAACACCTCGGATAAGGTCTGCGGGTCGGCTTTCGGCAGGATATCGATCACCCCAAAGGGATAAAGAACACCCGCGATCGTTGTGGTAATGAGAGTGAGAAGAAGTAGAGCCCCGTGCTTAGCCCACGTCGCGGCTGATGGACGCAAACTCTTCTCAATGAGGTCGTCAAGTATATATCGTTCCGGTGCTGCCATGTGATCAACCAAAACAAAAGCCGTAAACCACAAGCATACAATGCAGAGTGTGATCTACGACCTAAAGATCTATAAATAATGCCGTTTTCAACGGCTCATTTTTATCCGACAGACTTGGCCGTCAGCTCCTTTCCAGGCTTAAAACGGATCGTCTTGCCAGCGGGAATAGGCACTTCCTTGCCCGTTCTTGGATTGCGGCCAACGCCTCGCTTTCTCGGCTTGACCACAAAGACGCCAAAGCCTCGAAGCTCGATCCGCTTGCCCAAGGCCAGAGCATCCTTCATCGCATTGAAAAGTGAGTCGACAACCTGTTCCGCCTTCTGCTTCGGTACGCCAGTTTTGTCGGCAACCTGGTTGACTATGTCCAACTTGATCATCTTCTCCTCCTTTTCTGAATCAGACGTGGAAGCGAATAACTCTCTTTGAATAGTATAGCATCATATTCCCCTAACTCTACATCTGTCAAGATTTTGCAAAGACTAATGCGGGCCTGATTAAAATGAATATTCGCAGAATGCTCGAAAAACGGCAGCGTAGATCGAGGATATCCATCGCGATTGGATCTTGCGCACGCATCTGGCCGAAATTCCCAATCCGGCCCGCAAATGCTAGAATTCTCGAATACGTTGAAGATCAGTTAACTTAACCTTGAGGCAGGAAAACTATGCGTTGGAGAGACCAAAGGCAAAGCACGAATGTTGAGGACCGACGTGGAGTGGGCGGCCGCGGTATCGCTCTTGGCGGCGGTGGTATCGGAGTGCTCGTTCTTGCGGCTATAGTGTGCCTGCTCGGCGGCGACCCGCGTCAGTTTTTGGAAACCGGCATACCTGACCAATCGCAGGTACAGCAGCCTTCGACGGCGAGTAATTCCGCTGCGAAGCCGGCGGATGAGAATCGACAATTCGTCGGCGCGATCATGGGCAGCCTCGAGGATTCATGGCGCCAAATAATGCCGCAGCAAAGCCGAGCGCGTTATCAGGATCCGAAGCTGGTGCTGTTTACGGGCCAGGTCTCATCCGCATGCGGCTATGCCAGTGCCGCCACCGGGCCGTTCTATTGTCCCGGTGATTACCAGCTATATCTCGATTTCGCCTTTTTTGACGAGTTAAGGCGCGAGTTCAAGGCTCCCGGTGATTTTGCCCAGGCCTATGTGATCGCGCACGAGTTCGGACATCATATCCAGAATCTCACCGGAATAATGGCAAAGGTGCAAAGCCAGGGCCAGAATAACCAGCTTTCAGTCGCTCTTGAGCTTCAGGCTGACTGCTATGCAGGCATCTGGGCAAACTATGCCCAGAAACAAAACCGTCTTGAGCCCGGCGACACCGACGAGGCATTGCGGGCCGCCGCCGCGGTGGGCGATGACATGATCCAAAAGCGGACGCAGGGATTTGTAGTTCCGGATTCGTTCACGCACGGCTCAGCCGATCAGCGGCAGCGGGCCTTTGCTGTCGGATTTAAGTACGGCACTATGCAGCAGTGCGAGGTGTTTAAGTAGTAGGCGAAAACGGCTTCCCGTACAGTTCCTGATAGATCCACCCAAGCACGCGGGCTTCGGCGGTGTATAGCGTCTCAAGCCAACAGCTTGAGAGATAGAATCTCTTTTCCGCATTGGTCGTCAGCTTCTCTGCCTTAACGATCGCTGAGTCAAGTGATGTTTCATCGATCTTGTTCGCTTCCGCGATCTCCGCCTTGGTGCTTTTTGCTTCATGAAGAGCCGCGGTCACGTCGTTCAGCCACAATCCCAGCAGCGGCTCGTTCGCATTTTCCTGCAAAGCCTGAAAGGCGCCGATCGCAAACCGCGATTCGGCGTTCTCGAACGGATACGTGGCCTTGCCGTTCGCCTCGTCATCCGCCTGCTTCCATTCGAAAAGGTCGTTGGTGTGTGGATGCCGGATGCGGGCTGTCCGTTCGTCATAGTTCAAAAACCACTCGATAAGGTCCGCGACGGAGGCCGCGTCGACCGAGCCATCTTCCGATCGTCGCAGTTTCGGCGGTTCGACCTCTTTTTTTCCTGCTTCACTCATACCTTCCAAATTCTACACCAAAGACGGGAACTCACGTGAGGCCAAAATCTTTTGACAATAAACGCTTATCTGCCTGATACTTATTGTTTAGAGGCCTTTCTTTCCAAAGACCGGCAAATTCCTATGGCAACTCAATACAAACCCTGTCCTGGCTGCGGAACCCAGAATCCCGGTATCAACGTTCGCTGTACGAACTGCGGCACCGTCCTTCCGATCAGCCCAATGCCGATGCAGCACGTACCGCGGCCTCCGGGCTCAGCGCCTGCCGGAGCCGAGAAGAAAATAGCAGCGGGCATCTGCGGCATCGTTCTTGGCGGATTAGGAATTCACAAGTTCGTACTCGGCTACACGCAGGAAGGCGTCATCCTCCTGTCGGTCTATCTTGTATCGATCATTTTGACGGTTGTGACGTGCGGCATCGCTTTTCCGCTGATATTCGTCCCGTCGGTCATCGGGATCATTGAAGGCATAATGTATCTCACTAAATCCGACGAGGAATTCGTACAGACCTACATCCTCAACAAAAAGCCTTGGTTCTAGGCCCTACGCACTGTGTTTACCGGAATCATTGAAGAACTGGGGTCTATACGTACGGTTGTCCAGTTAGCTGGCGGCGTGCGAATAGAGATCTCGGCTGACGTCGTGACCGACGGAACCGACGCGGGTGACTCCATTTCGGTAAATGGCGTGTGCCTGACTGCTCTTGATGTTAGAGCCGACGGCTTTTCTGCTGATGTCTCGCAGGAAACCCTTGATCGCTCGACGCTCGGAAGTCTGGCAACCGGCTCGAAGGTGAATTTGGAGAGGGCCGTCACGCCCACGACCCGTCTTGGCGGTCACATCGTTCAGGGCCACGTCGATGCCCGCGGAACATTCCTCGGTGCCGCTGAGAGCGGTGGATTCTGGACCGTGAAGATCGGCTTTCCACCCGAAATGGCTCGTTATTTTGTTTTCAAAGGATCGGTCTGTGTCGAAGGCATCAGCCTGACGATCGCAAACCTGAATCATTCCGATCTCGAGATCGCCGTTATCCCAAAGACATGGGAAGTTACGAATCTGTCGACGCTCCGGCCGGGCGACCCGGTCAATCTGGAAGCAGACGTTATTGCAAAATATGTTGAGAGAATGGTCCTCTTCAACAAAACTGATGGCGATCGCTTAAGTATGAAGACACTTGAGAACGCCGGTTTTGTTTAGTCTTTTTCCAACCCGCTCGTACGAGCCCTATCCTCATTGCCTCCAAATGACAAGTCTGCTATTTTGTCTCTACACAAAATAGTAGGTATCTCCCGTTCCCGGATCAGGTGTTCCCAAGCGCCGATCGTATCAATGCTCAATTGGAGGTTCTATGAGTACAGAATATTGCCCACTCAGCGGTGTAGGACGCTTTAACGCAAAACTTAACGGCAACTCTCTTCAGATCAAGCATCGGCTATCTGTGGTCAGTGACGCGATAACACCAGTCACGCAAGGAGAACTGACCCAGTTCGAGACAGATTTCCAGAACCTGATCACAAACCACTGGAATGGAAAGTTCATGTTCCAGCGTGCTGGCGTGACGGTTCGTCCGACATTTGTTCTCAAATTTCTGACAGTGGCCGAACAGGCGACCGCCCATTTCGTTATCAATCTGAAGCAGAGCCAGGGCGGCAGCGAAAGTGTCGGCCGCGACCCGGCCCACAAGCACGTTGCGCTCGGAGCTGCGGCCCCGCGCAGTGCGTCCTTCATGACCGGATCGGTCCAGCAGCCTAATTCGGCGTCCCTGATCGCCCAGGACCTGCCAAAGATATTTCCTTATTATGTAGATTTTATCGGCGCAGGCATGTCGCCGCAGACGCGTTCACAGGTTGAATCGCTGATGAAGCAGGTAGCAAAAGTGAACCCGCAGCCAAAGCTGTTCGTGACCGGCTACGGCGCTCAAAAAGCCGCCTATCAGCGTGACGTTATGACTCTGATGACGCAGTGCGGCCTAAATCGGGTTGAAGCACGGAGTTCGAACAAGATCTTTATTCCATCCCGCTGGGGAAGAGCGAGCGTCAGCAAAATGAGCGGCCGTACCGATTATGCAAAGATCTCGATCAAGGACGACCTAAATACTCAGTCGATCCTCACTCAAACGGCCATACACAGCTATCCCGCGACCGTCGTTCATGAGTATGGCCATATGCTCGGGCTGCAGGATGAATACAACTGCCTAAGTACACAGGCGGCCCAGCAGATGGTCCAGCTTCATATGATCGATGCGACGGAACAGCAGAAATATGAGGACTTTCATTACTCCGGAGCGACCCAACCCGTGCCGCGTGTGGCGACGGGCCAGGAGGAGTTCGTCAAGGCGTGTGCGCGGGCTGGCGTCGAGGTACCGACCTTTGGCCGGCAGACCACAAGCGTAATGTCGGCGGGATCGGAATTCCTTCCTTCTCACTTCGTTTGGGTACGCGAAGCTCTATGCACGGTCACCGGCCAGAACGATTGGGCGATCGTACCGCACGCGTAACGACGAGTGTCAGGGCGGCTCTTAGGCTGCCCTGGCTTCCCGCACGATCGAGACAAATTCGCGGGCACGTTCGGTAACGATGTGGGCGTTGCCTTCGCGGATAGCCTTTACATCGACAAGGTCGGTACCCACGCCGAGTGCGGCCGCACCGGCCTTAATGAAATCTGCCGCGGTTTTTAGCGAGACGCCTCCGGTCGGGATTATCTTGACCTGCGGGAACGGCCCTTTGAGATTCTTGACATAGCTTGCACCGCCGACCGATCCGCAGGGAAATACCTTTACAAAATCAACGCCCGCACTCCACGCCGTAATAACCTCGGTAGGGGTCAAAACTCCGGGGCAGATCGGCGCACTGTAGCGATGGCACAGAGCGATCGTATCAAGATTCAATGCCGGGCTGACGATGAACTGAGCACCGGCCAGCAGGCACGCCCGTGCCGTTTCGGGATCGAGCACCGTTCCGGCTCCAACGAGGACCTCGCTGCCGTATTTGTCCGCGACTTTCTCAATAACTTTTACCGCACCGGGAACGGTCATAGTGATCTCAAGGACATTCACACCGCCGGCCTTGATCGCCTCGATGACCTGCATCGCCTCGTCGGCGGATGAGGCACGGACGACGGGTACAAGGCCGAGATCTTCTATCTGCTTTACGATTTCTGCTTTAGTCATTTTATTTTTTGGCCCGCGAATAACGCGAATCAATACGAATATTTAAATAGATGCCCGCACATTTTGCCCACCGACAGATAAGCGAAAAATGTTGTATGTTTCTCAATTATTAGCGCCCATTCGCGTTATTCACGGGCAAAAAACTTCTTAGCGAGCAACGCGGGCACCGCCGCCTTTCATCACTCTAAGCACATCGCCAAGGCCGACCGTCGTCGTGTCGCCCGGCGTCGTCATCGCAAGTGCTCCGTGAGCGGCGCCGCAGTTGACTGCCCACTCCGGAGACTCACCGTTAAGAAAGCCGTAGATCAGCCCTGACGCGAATGAATCGCCGCCGCCGACGCGGTCAAAAATATCCAGGTCAGGCCGCATTATCGCCTGATGCAATTCGCCTCCGGTAAAACAGACAGCTCCCCAATCATTCACGGAGGCCGTTTTTGCATTGCGCAGTGTCGTAGCGGCTACTGCAAAATTTGGAAAGTCCGCCACAGCTCGCCGGATCATTTTCTCAAAATTCACGATGTCCAGCTTTGAGTGATTCTCGTCCTGCCCTTCGACCTCGTACCCTAGGCACGCTGTGAAATCCTCTTCGTTGCCGATCATCACGTCGACATATTGAGCGAGATCGCGGTTGACCTCTTGCGCCTTCGCCTGGCCGCCGATGGCTTTCCATAATGAGTCGCGGTAGTTGAGATCATAAGAAATGATAGTGCCGTGCTTTTTGGCGATCTCCATCGCCTCTTTTGCTACGTCGGGCGTCGATTCGGAAAGTGCACAAAAGATTCCGCCGGTATGCAGCCACCGTGCACCTTCCTGGCCAAAGATCTTTTCCCAATCGATATCGCCTTTTTTTAGTTGAGAGACTGCCGTATGCCCGCGGTCGGAGCAGCCTAGTGCAGCACGGACGCCGAACCCGCGTTCGGTAAAGTTAAGCCCGTTTCGTACCGTGCGGCCAACTCCGTCGTACTTGACCCATTTGACGTGCGACTGGTCGACGCCGCCCTGGTAGATCAGATCCTGGACCAATCGCCCGACCGGATTATCCGCCAGAGCGGTCACAACGGCCGCATCCAATCCGAAACACCGTTTCAGCCCGCGTGCAACATTGTACTCGCCGCCGCCTTCCCAAACCTCGAACGAACGGGTCGTATGGGTCCGCTTATCGCCGGGATCCAGTCTCAGCATTACTTCCCCGAGACTGACAATATCCCATTTACACTGTTCCTTCGGTTTGATCTTTAATGACATCCTCTCCTGATCCTATCCTTCAGTTGCGCATTAGCCGAAGAAGCTCGGCTTACGCAAGTTGTTCTATCTTAGACGGTTAACACCGCCGACAATGGTCCTGATGTCACAGAATAAGTCGAAAACAGAAAATCTGCAATTTGGGCGCAAGAAAAGGCGGCCTCTTTCGAAGCCGCCCGATGGCATTGCGTTAAGAATTCTCTACTTTGTTCCCGACGACAATTTGCCGATGAGGGCAAAGAGCGGAAGGTACATTGAGATAACGATTCCGCCGATGGTCACGCCCAGGAAGGCGATCAGGACGGGTTCGATCAATGCGAGCAGATCGGCGATGGCCGAGTCGACCTCTTCTTCATAGAAGTCCGCGATCTTACCTAACATCGCATCCATCGCGCCTGTCTGTTCACCAACCCCGATCATCTGCGAGACCATGTGCGGGAATACGTTTGTGGCCTTCAGTGGATCGACAAAGTTTTCACCGCGCTCTACACCGGCACGAACCTTTAGGATAGCGTCTTCAATGATGACGTTTCCAGCCGTTTTCGCTGTGATCTCAAGCGACTGCAGGATCGGTACACCTGATGAAAGCAGCGTCGAAAGAATACGCGAGAACCGTGCAACCGCGATCTTTCGAAGGATAGGGCCAAAGATCGGCAGCTTCAACATCAGCGCGTCTATCTGCCAGCGGCCTCTCTCGGTCTTGTAATAATAACTAGTACCCACCGCGGCCCCGATCAGGCCGACCAGCAGCGAGATGCCGCCCCAGCCTGCGAGGAAATTACTTATTCCGACAACAATTCGCGTCGGTAGCGGCAGGGCTTCACCCGGGCCCAACAATCCAAGAAAGATCTGCTGGAACTGCGGAATGACGACGACCATGATGACCGCGATCGCGCCGATAGCCACAAAGATAACGGCCGCCGGATAGATGGAGGCTGAAACGATGCTTCGTTTGAGCTTAACGACCTTTTCGATCAATGTAGCGAGTCGCTGTAGGATGAGATCAAGCACACCGCCCGTTTCACCTGCCTCGACCATGTGCGTGTAGAGCGAATCGAAAACCTTAGGATGCTTCTCGAGAGCCTGGAAAAGCGTCGCACCCTCTTCTACGTTCTGGCGGACCTGCCTCAATACATCCTTAAAGAAGGCGTTTTGCTGCTGTTCCGCAAGGATATCGATGCATTGTACAAGCGGCAAACCAGCATCGATCATGACCGAGAACTGTCTCGTAAATACAGCCAACTCTTTGGCTCCGACCTTTTTGCGGCGGCCGATCTTCGGGATCGAAACGACGTTCCCTTTCTCCGACGCCTGCGTCATGATTATCTGTTCACGCCGCAGTAATGCTCGCAGTTCGTCCTGGCTGGCCGCCTCTCGCTCACCGGCGACAAGCTCGTTCAGTCGGTTTCGTCCTTTATATGCGTATGTTGGCATTTCTGTTTCTTTAGCTCCTCTTGAATGAGTTGTCCCGTTTTATCTGACTGGTGGCCTTGCACCTACTGGCCGGCCTTGTGCGTAGGGACTTGCGTGACCATCCGGTGCTGCCTTGGGTCGATCTGGCCCACCGCCGCCGCCATAGGATTGGTTCAAGCCCGAACCGCGATCGATAAGGTCCTTAAGTTCATCGGCGTTTGACGAACGCTGCATCGCGGTTTCCAGCGAGATCTGCTTTTTGTGATAAAGCGTTGCAAGCGCCTGATTAAAGGTCTGCATGCCGAACTTGTCCTGGCCCGTCTGCATCATCGAATAGATCTGGTGGATCTTGTCTTCGCGGATCAGGTTGCGGATAGCGGCATTCGGTATCAAGATCTCAAGCGCCATCGCACGGCCGTCTCCCGATGCTTTCGGCAGTAGGGATTGGCAAAGAATTCCTTCAAGTACAAGCGACAATTGGGTTCGCACCTGTGACTGCTGAGCCGACGGGACGACGTCGATGATACGGTTAATTGTTGAATAAGCTGAGTTTGTATGCAGCGTGGCAAAGGTCAAATGGCCTGTCTCTGCGATACGCAGGGCCATCTCGATCGTTTCAAGGTCACGCATTTCGCCAACCAGCACTACGTCAGGATCCTGGCGAAGCGCGGTTCTCAAGGCCGAAGCAAACGAGTGAGTGTCAGCCGCGACTTCACGCTGATTAACAACGCAGCTCTTGTGATTGTGCAGAAACTCGATGGGGTCTTCGATCGTCAGAATGTGCTCGTGACGTTCGCTGTTGATCTTGTCCACCATCGAAGCAAGCGTCGTGGACTTACCCGAACCTGTCGGGCCGGTGACCAGGATCAAGCCTCGCGGCTTCTTGCAAAGGTCCGAGACGACCGGCGGCAGGCTTAGATCAGCGAAGGTCTTTATCTCGTACGGGATAGCACGAAACACGGCACCGACGGCACCTTTTTGATTGAAAAGGTTAGCTCTGAAACGCGACATTCCCTTCAGGCCGAAAGAAAAATCGAGCTCCAGATTCTCTTCAAAGCGGTGCTTCTGAGCATCGGTCAAAACTGAGTAGGCAAGGCGCTTGGTGTCAGCCGGCGTCATCGTGCCAAAGCCAGCAAGCGGTGCCAGATGTCCGTGAACACGGACTTGCGGAGGTGAATTGGTGGTCAGGTGAAGGTCCGAACCGCCGGCATCTGTCATCTTGCGAAGCAGATCAGGCAGCGTGACCGACGATTCTGGTGATTCGATGCTCATATTAAGGTGGGTAGGAACAGCCGCCGAGAGGTTTCCCGGCGGCCTGCAAGAATGAAAAGTTAGTCTTCGCGAACTGCAGCCTGGATCGGGCGCGAACGGCCCTGCAGCGAATAGATCACC
>JANNNS010000217.1:0-4156 GCA_031398645.1 Acidobacteriota bacterium | reverse complement strand
CCGGCGAGATAAAGGCGGTCAGTTATGACGCGGCTGGAAAGTCCGTTTCACAGGACATCAAGCGAACCGCAGGCGAACCGTTTGCGGTAAAACTAATGCACATCAAATCGCCAAACGGCCTCGCTGCCGATGGTTCCGACGTGGCTTTATTCGAAGTCGAGGTTGTTGACAAACAAGGCAACCGCTGCCCGACGGCTCTCAACATGATCGATTTCACGCTCACCGGCGAAGCCGAATGGCGTGGCGGCATCGCTCAAGGTCCTGACAATTATATTCTTGCCAAAAGCATTCCTGTCGAAGGTGGCGTGAACCGCGTGATGATCCGCTCAACGACAAAAGCCGGGCCGATCAGCCTGAAAGCGACGTCAGCCAACCTCGGCCCGGCGGAAGTGCAATTAAGGTCGCAGCCCGTCGTTGCCAAAAACGGATTCTCTGAAACGTTCCTGTCAGACGGCTTGCCGTCATATCTTGATCGAGGTCCGACGCCTCTCGGTGAATCGTTCACGATGTCGCGGCGTTCGCTCGAAATTGCTAACGTCACGGCGGGATCTGACACTGAAAAGGCCGGAAATACTCTCGATGACAACGAACTCTCCGACTGGTCCAGCGACGGCAAAAAGGAGAGTGCGTGGATACGATACGAATTCGCCCGCCCCGAGCAGATCGATCAGGTCGTGCTCAAGATGATCGGCTGGCGCACGCTCCTCTATCCGCTGAAGATCAGCGTCGATGACAGGGTCGTATTTCTCGGAACAACGCAGCGTTCACTGGGCTATGTAACGCTAAGCTTCCCGCGAACGACCGGGAGATCCATCAAGATCGAACTCGACGGCGAAGCCGCCAATCGAGACGCACTCGGCAACATCATCGAAATAACCGGCACACCCGACCCAAATTCCCAAGCCAACCGCGGCGGCAGGACAAAGCTGGGAATTGTTGAGGCGGAGTTTTATTCGAGTATCGTGAAATGAGGAGACCTTCACTCTGTGACCTTTGTGTCTTCCCTTGGTGCTCTTTGTGTTGAAAGATTCCTGACACAAAGGGCACGAAGGGAAAGACACAAAGTTCACCGAGAAATTAATTACGATGTCAAAGTTATCCAGACGAGAATTCATCGGCGCACTTGCCGCAACCGGCGTGCTTTCCGGATCTGATTTTGCTCAGAGTAGCGCATCGAACAAGATCGACCGTTATGCCCTGGTCTCGCGTCACAACCCGGTGATCCGAAGGCTTGATCCGCTCTCGCCGCTTTCCGTTGGCAACGGCGAATTCGCGTTTACGTGCGATATAACCGGCCTGCAGACTTTCCCCGAGGAATACGCGAACGGCATGCCGCTCTGCACGATGTCCCAATGGGGCTGGCACACCAAGCCGATGCCCGAACACCTGAAAGGGCAAAAGCTAAAGCTAAAGCTAACTGAGTACGAAACCTACGGCCGCAAGGTCGGCTACATGACGACAAAGACCGGCCAGGAAGAACTCTTCGACTGGCTCCGCGAAAACCCGCATCGGTTGCATTTGGGGCAGATCGGCTTTCGTCTCAGAAAGACGGACGGCACTGACGGGAAACCGTCCGACATCACGGACGTTGAACAAAAGCTGGACCTCTGGTTTGGCACTATTGAGAGCACTTTCCGTTTTGAAGGAACACTCGTCATAGTTGTCACGGCCGTCCATCCGACACGCGATGTACTTGCTGTTAACATTCAGTCGGATTTAGCAAAATCAGGACGATTAGCCGTTAAGCTCTCATTACCTTACGGTTCCCCCGCTATGCAGGCAACTGACTGGAACCAGCCTGAAAAGCATGGGTCAACTCTTACCCAAAAAGAGAACGGCGCCCGCATCGCGCGAAAACTTGATGACGACCGTTACTCGATCGACTTAAACTGGATCACGATCTCTGCAAAATTCGAACAGACCGCTCCACACGAGTTTCTACTCACACCGAAGATCGGCACTCTTTTAGGCATAACCTTTGCGTTTTCAGAGACTGTTCGAAACGAACGAGTATTGCTCGCTACTGACGTCATTCACGACTCACAGAAATACTGGCCAGGCTTCTGGCAAAACGGCGCCGCCGTCGATTTCTCCGGCAGCAAAGACCCGCGGGCTAAAGAACTCGAACGCCGCGTCGTTCTCTCGCAATACGTGACCGCGATCCAATGTTCCGGCTCGCGGCCGCCGCAGGAGACGGGGTTGACGACGAACAGTTGGTATGGGAAATATCATTTGGAGATGCACTGGTGGCACGCGGCCCAGTTTGCCTTGTGGAACCGTTTCCCGCTGCTCGATCGCAGCCTCGACTGGTACAACGACGTGCTGCCAAGTGCGAAAGCTAGAGCAAAAGAGCAGGGATACAAGGGCGCTCGTTGGGCAAAAATGACGGAGACTTCAGGCCGCGACAGCCCTTCGCCGGTCGGCACATTGCTGATCTGGCAGCAGCCGCATCCGATCTTTTACGCGGAGCTTGCGTATCTCAATCGCCCGACAGAAGCGACGCTGAATCGATTCAAGAATATCGTCGAGGAAACCGCGACGTGGATGGCGGATTACGCTCATTACGACAAGGAAAAAGACCGCTACGTCCTCGGCCCGCCGGCGATTCCGGCACAGGAAAATCACCCAGCGCGCGAGACGTGGAACCCGACCTACGAACTCGAATACTGGCACTTTGGCTTAAAAACCGCGCAAAAATGGCGCGAACGCCTTGGGCTTCCGCGTGTCGCAGAATGGGACACGATCATCGCCAAACTATCGAAGCTTCCCGTCGGCGGCCCCGGCCCGGCACCTCCGAAAGTTCGAACGGCGCCTACGCCCGCCGCGAATGTCGACCCGATAATGCTCGCCCAGCAGCAGAACGATGCGGCGAAAGCCGCGATGACAAAGGCGATCGCCGAGCCGTACGATCCCGCGACATCCGTCTATTGGGCCCATGAAAATGCTCCGCAATCGTTCAGCGTCCGCAATCACGACCACCCTTCAATGCTCGCTGCTCTCGGTGTTCTAAGCGGCGAAAAGGTCGACCGCGAGACGATGCGGCGATCGCTCAAGAAGGTCTTCGAGGTCTGGGATTGGCCCTCGACCTGGGGCTGGGATTACCCGATGATCGCGATGACGGCGGCGAGGCTTGGTGAGACAAAACTCGCGATCGATGCTTTGATGGTCGATACGCCAAAAAACGGCTATTCCGCCAACGGCCACAACTATCAGCGGCCCAATCTGCCCTTGTATTTGCCCGGAAACGGTGGATTGCTCTACGCGATCGCATTAATGGCTGGCGGATGGAAAGGCTCGCCTAAGACAAACGCTCCTGGATTTCCGTCCGATGGTTCTTGGACGGTTCGAGCTGAAGGGTTCGACCCGAAAATTCTCGGCGAATTATGAAACTTCTTGCCGTTCTGTTGCGTATATGATACGCCATATTGTATTCGCGACACTCGGCCCTATTTTTGTTGGAAGGATGGATATGAAACTGCTAACTTTTTTGAGGATAAATAATAGATCGAACGTCGCGGAAAAGTTTTTTTCCAAAAACCTGTTCCCGGGCTCTTTGACTGTCGTAAAGCTTTATTTCACAACGCGTTGCATGTCCACTCCCGACCGTGGACAAGCACCGGACAAGCATCGGACAGAGTGGACAAGATCGACGGAGATCACCTGGTTTCTTATCAATGGGTATAAGGCTATCTGCTTTGGTCTCTTACTGTTAGCCGCCTCGGCGCACACCTTTTCGCAGAAACGGCCGCTGCGTCAGATGGAAGATCTGTCTCGTGGCGTGGTCGCGGTAAATCAGGGCGGAAAGGTGTTTGTCGGCTGGAGAATGTTCGGAACAGATGCAGAAAACATCGCATTCAACCTATATCGCAAAACAGATGATAGAACCATAAAACTGAATGACAAGCCTATCGCTGACGTGACATTCTTCGTTGACGAGAAGGCTGATCTTACTAAAAGCCATGCATATTTCGTGAAGCCTGTCATCGGCAACAAAGAGCAGTCAGCGAGCACATCATTCACATTGGCGGCGAATTCGCCGACCCGACAGTATCTGACCGTTCCGCTGCAAACGCCGGCTGGCTACACACCAAATGACGCGTCGGTGGCAGACCTCGATGGCGACGGCGACTACGAGATCGTGCTTCACCAGACGGGC
>JANNNS010000214.1:0-11446 GCA_031398645.1 Acidobacteriota bacterium | reverse complement strand
TTCCGCATCATTCCGTCGAAGATGACGACGGCTGAGCAGCTTGGGCTTTCGCCGGCGATCATGGGGCTGACGAACTTGTCAAAAGGGCTCGTCGTGGTGACGGGTCCGACCGGTTCGGGCAAATCGACCACGCTTTGTGCGATGGTCAACCACATCAACTCCAGCCGCGAAGACCACATCATCACGATCGAAGACCCGGTCGAGTTCGTTCACGAAAACATCAAGTGTTTGGTCAATCAACGCGAGGTTCACAACCACACGATGTCCTTCAAGGACGCCCTCCGAGCGGCGTTGCGCGAAGATCCGGACATCATTCTCGTCGGCGAGATGCGTGATCTTGAGACCATCGCCATCGCGATCGAAACGGCTGAGACGGGGCATCTTGTCTTCGGCACGCTTCACACGACCACGGCGGTCTCGACGATCGACCGCATCATCGATCAGTTCCCCGCCGACCGTCAGCAGCAGGTCCGCGTCATGCTTAGCGAATCGCTCAAGGGCGTCGTGGCTCAAACCCTGCTCCCGCGCAAAGGCGGCGGCCGCGTTGCCGCACTCGAGGTGCTGATCATCACGCCCGCCATCTCAAATCTCATCCGCGAAGGCAAAACGTTCCAGATCGGCTCGGCCATGCAGACCGGCAAAGCCCACGGAATGGTAATGCTGAACGACGCGCTCTTCGAACTCGTCCAAAAAGACATCGTCGAACCCAAAGACGCCTACATAAAAGCCGTCGACAAAGCCAATTTCGAAACAATGCTAACCCGCGGCGGCTATACCATCTAACGGGCAGGGATTTCGGCATAATCGCCGGTGTGGGTCTCGGTCAGGTTTTGGGATTCGTCGTAGGTGAATACCCGCGACTTGGTAACGAACCTCAGCCCCAGCGGTATCTCAAGCGAAAAGGATGCTCCGCGGCCCTTGGTCACGTCGATGGTTAGCTCAGTGTGCTGCCAGAATTCGAACTGGTCCTTCGCCATATAAAAATCACACCCTGCAACTTCACCCAACCAAACATCGCTCGACCCGACCATAAACTCGCCCTTCGAATAACACATCGGCGAAGACCCGTCACAACACCCGCCGGATTGGTGAAACATAAGCTCGCCGTGTTTGGAGCGGAGTTGATCGACGACGTTTGCGGCTTCTTCCGTTATTTTTACTCTTGCGACTTTCGACATGGTTTGCCCTTACCGCTCAGTTCTCTAGCGTTTATTTAACTCGGGCTGATGTTCCTTTGTGATTCGAATCAGAAAACGCAAAGCTTGGTTTACCGCTTCGGAATCAGGAAATACCTTTGCAACGTCAACGTCAAGCACGACAGCGTTCTCCTGCAGAAAGCAGCGACCCTCGGCGATCTTTCGGACTTTGAGGCTTCTAAGATCGTATTCCGGTTCAAGCTCGTCTTTTGAACTTTTGTCACTCACGATTATGTGTCCATTGTAACATCATCCCAATCTGCATCATCGGGATAGCCAACGAGCCAGTTCAGGGCACGATGACGTTCCATGACAACGCCGCAGTTGAGCCAATCTGGAATTACAGTTTGCCCAAGCCTTGAGTCTACGCAGGCCCAGTCGTAGCGATATGTCAGATCCAAGGCATCGAGGATCTTGTCGGCCGCTCTGAGCTTGCTGCTTTCAACAAATTCCATCGCAGTCCGGTCGACCATTATCTGAACGGCGGTTTGCACATCGCAGACCTGATCCGGCGTCGGCAGCTCGCGTACGTAATTTAATGCCCAGAGCATTACCCAATAACACTCGTACTTCCACGAGAACTGGACTTTGTCCCGCTCTGCAGGGTCGGGGTCAAAAACGAAAGAGTGTTCATTCGGACTGAACGCGGATTCCAACCCATACTGTTCAATGATCTCCATCGCACGGCTATGTGCGAGTCCTTCTCCTTTGCGGGCAACAACGCAAAGAGCCATTGCACGCCGCGCAACGTCCTCAACTGGGCGAATTCGAGCAGAATCTTCATCCTCAACTGTCGGAAGATGTTCGAGAAATGGAACACCTTGCCCGGCTAGAATTGTTTGCGATCTTTGCTTTCGGTCGACCGCATTTATTGACGCCATATTGTTGAAAACGGCGGATGGACCAATAGCCATCCGCCATGGAAGAACTCAGTCGCTACCTACAAGAGGTCTAGAAGAACCCCATCGCGTTCTTATCGTACGAGATGAGCATGTTCTTGGTCTGCCTGTAATGGTCGAGCATCATTAGGTGATTCTCGCGGCCGAAGCCTGACTTTTTGTATCCGCCGAAGGGGGCGTGGGCGGGGTAGTTGTGGTAGTTGTTGACCCAGACGCGGCCGGCCTGGATGGCGCGGGGGACTCGGTAGAGTTCGTGGGCGTCGCGGGTCCATACACCGGCGCCAAGGCCATACAACGTGTCGTTGGCGATGGCAATGGCTTCGTCTTCGTCTTTGAAGGTTGTGACGCAGGTGACGGGGCCGAAGATCTCTTCCTGGAACACGCGCATTTTGTTGTGGCCTTTCAGGATGGTCGGCTGGATGTAGTAGCCGTCTTCGACCTCGGGATTTTTGTAGGCCTCGCCGCCGCAAAGGACCTCAGCTCCTTCGTCCTTGCCGATCTGGAGGTAGTTGAGGATCTTCTCGTAC
Organism: Acidobacteriota bacterium; assembly: GCA_031398645.1. GTDB lineage: Bacteria > Acidobacteriota > Blastocatellia > Pyrinomonadales > Pyrinomonadaceae > OLB17. The sequence goes on along the minus strand of JANNNS010000214.1, from coordinate 8,824 downwards.
TGGTCCTGGCTGGCCTGGGCTCCCATCATTGTCGTCGGGTCGAGCGGGTGGCCCATCTTGATCTGTTTGGTGCGTTCGACAAAGCGGGAGATGAAATCGTCAGCGATGTCTTCCTGAACAAGCACGCGCGACGGGCAGGTGCAGACCTCGCCCTGGTTGAGGGCGAACAGCGTTGCACCTTCAAGGCATTTGTCAAAGAATGCGTCGTCGGCATCCATTACGCTCTTGAAGAAAATGTTCGGCGATTTACCGCCGAGCTCAAGCGTGACCGGGATCAGGTTCTGCGACGCGTACTGCATTATCAGGCGGCCGGTCGTGGTCTCGCCGGTAAAGGCAACTTTTGCGATCCGCGGATTCGTAGCCAGTGGCTTTCCGGCCTCGACGCCGAATCCGTTGACGATGTTGAGCACGCCTTTCGGCATCAGATCGCCTACCAACTCAGCCCAGATCAGAATACTTGCTGGGGTCTGTTCCGCAGGTTTCAGGACAATGCAATTTCCTGCCGCCAGTGCCGGTGCCAGCTTCCAGGTCGCCATCAGAATTGGGAAATTCCACGGGATGATCTGGCCGACAACGCCTAGCGGCTCCTTGATGATCACCGAAAGCGTATTCTGATCCAGCTCCGAAGCGCTGCCCTCTTCGGCACGGATGACGCTGGCGAAGTATCTGAAATGGTCGATAGCAAGCGGTATATCGGCGGCCGTAGTTTCGCGGATCGGTTTGCCGTTATCCCAAGTCTCGGCACGCGCGAGCAAGTCCAGGTTCTGCTCCATGCGGTCGGCAATTTTCAGAAGGATGTTGCTGCGCTCGGTTGCCGAGGTCTTGCCCCAGGTCTCGAACGCGGTGTGGGCGGCGTCGATGGCAGCTTCAATGTCTTGCTCGTTCGATCTCGCAACTTTTGTAAAAGATTTGCCGTCAACAGGCGAGAGCACTTCAAAATACTCGCCGCTTTTGGGGGCTGCCCATGCGCCGTCGATGTAGTTTTCGTACTGTTCCTTGAATTTCGGGATGTCGTAGGATCTTTTTGTCGATTCCATGGTAACTCCTTGATCAATCGATCGGGTTGAAACTCTCAAAGAAAGGGTCGGATGTTTATGTAATTGTAGCACCGACTCGGCCATCGGTGCAGCGTAGCCGTCAGGGGGCGAGACCGGGAAGGATGCCTGATGTGTCGCTCAATTTGCTCCAGAGGAGCAAGCTGTTTGTAGAAAACGGCCGGAAGATCGAATGAAGCCCCGTCGGGGCGACCCATAAAAGTAACCAGGAGACCATAGGTCGCTCCTACGCAGCTTCTTGCTCATTTCCGTGCGAGTTCTACAAACAGTGCGCTCCTAACGGAGCTTCGAGCGTCTGAGCATCAATTCGGTTACAGGGCATCCGCGGGTTTCGCCGGCGGCAGCTTTTCGTTCAAAAACCTTGTCAGCAAATTGTAAAGGTGCAGCGTCGTTCCGTCGCCTTCTGAGATGCTGTGCGTTCGGTTCGGATACGCCATCATAGTGAACGGTTTGTTTGAGGCGACGAGAGCATCTATCAGCAGTTCCGTTTGTTGATAATGCACGTTGTCGTCACCGGTTCCGTGTACCAATAGAAGCTCGCCTTTCAAATTGCTGGCAAAGGTCGTCGGCGAGGCATTCTTATAGACCGCCGGGTCGTCCTTAGGCAAGCCCAGATACCGTTCGGTGTAAATGGTGTCGTAATAGAGGTTGTCCGGAGCCGGAGCGACGGCCATGCCCACCTTGTAAAGATCCGGATATCGGAGCAGAGCATTCAGCGTGGCAACGCCTCCTCCGCTCCATCCCCAAATCGCAACGCGTGTCGGGTCGATATACGGATTTTTGAGCAGCATCACCTTCACACCATTTGCCTGATCCTCGGCGTTCAGCGTCCCAAGTTTTTTGTAGATGCTCTTGCGGAACAGGCGGCCCTTTGGCGACGGCGTTCCGCGATTATCGATGCTTGCGACGATATAGCCTTGCTGCGTCAGCGAAAGGAACCAGAGATAATTCGCACCCTGCCAGGAATCGTTCACCGTCGTCCCGGCCGGTTCGGTATAGGCGTAGAAGAGTACGGGATACTTCTTTGCCGGATCGAAGTTCGGCGGCTTCATCATCCACGCATCCAGCGACACTCCGCCGCCGACATCAAGCGTAATAAATTCGTGCGGGCCTCTTTGAAGCTTGTCGAGTTTTGCCTGGAGTGCGGCGTTTTCGACAATTGTTCTAACCGCCGTCTTGGTTGAAAGGTCGAGCAGAGAGATCTTCGCCGGCCGCCCGAACGATGACGCGGTTTGCACGGCCCAGCGGCGGTTAGGCGCAATGTTGTAGCTATTCGTGCCTATCGAATCAGGCGGCGTTACACGCTCGGCCGGGCCGCTGCCGTCGAGCTTTGACCGATACAGATATCGCTGCGTCGCATTTGCCGGCGATGCTGTGTAATACAGCCAGCCGCCAGCCTGATCGACCGCCGAGACGGCGATCATATCGAAATCGCCTTTCGTGATCGGGCGGACATCTTTGCCGTCGGAGGAAACCGAATAAGCATGACGCCAGCCGGTACGTTCGCTTGACCACAGGAACCGTTTGCCTCCATCGAGCCACACCATGTTCGGCAGTTCGAGGTCGATCCAAGCATCATCCTTTTCGGTAAGGATATTTCTTACAGATCCGGTACTGGCGTCCGCTGCGAGTACCTGCAGGGTATTTTGCAGCCGGTTAAAATGCTGTAAGTAAACCTCGCGCGAATCGCCGGTCCAATCGACCGAAACAATGTACGTGTTTCGCGGATCGCCCGGCGTCTGCATCCAGCGGGGCTCGCCGCCGTCAGCGCTGATCACACCGACCCGCACGGCGGCGTTAGTTGTGCCGGTCTTAGGATATGGAATTCGCGTTAGCTTCGGATAAAGGCCTTTAGTGTTGTCGAGCAGGATGAAATCTTCGATCCCCGACGCATCAAACTGCCAAAACGCGATCGACTTGCTGTCCGGGCTCCATCGCCAGCAATCACGCAGGTTAAACTCCTCCTCGTTGACCCAATCGGAGGTGCCGTTGATCATCGTTGCCGAACCGTTTGAAGTTAGCCGAGTTATCTTGTCGGTCTCGATGTTCTCAACGTAAAGGTCGTTCTCGCGGACATACCCGACACTTTTCCCGTCAGGCGAAAACTTTGCAAACATTAGCGTCGAAGGCTTTGCGTCGCCGCCGAGCTTGCCCAGCTTGCCGCTTGCCGGTTCATAGACCCAGTAATCTCCCTTCGTGTTCAGTCGCCAGACCTTAATCGAATTTGTGTAGATCAGAATGCGGCGATCATCCGCCGACCATTCATAACCCTGGATCGAAAGCGGTTTCATTTCGCCTTTGGGAATTAGCTTGTCGGCCGACAATAGAACGTCGCGCTTGTTCGTTTCGATGTGATACCTGACAAGATCCATCGAATCCTTTGCCGTCGCCGATGGTTCAAGCCGGGCGAACGAATCGCCGTCCTTCAACCAGCGGAACCCGCCGAATCGCGCGGGCATAAACTCACTGCTTGCAAAAATTCGTTCAACGCTCAGCCTGGACAGGTCGGCCTGCGCCGGAGCCTGTGCCAGGACGGCTGAGTAGCACAAAAACACGCCCGAAAGAACGAAAAGCCGTAGTGCGGACAAACGAAAAATTGCGATGGTGCGACCTTGGTGAGTTTTCATATAAAAGTGGGCGGCCGAAAGGCCGCAGGATCACGGTGATTACGTTTGACCGGGAAGCAAGGTTTCTTTCCCAACTTTATCGCTTTCTTCTTGCTCTTCTTCTGTGGTTAAGAGCAAAAATACGCAGAACCACAGACGAAGAAGAGTCAGAGGAAGAAATAAACGAACCCGAGATTCTTGAACGTTGCCGATGAAAAATCGGGCTCGGACGCTATCTGATACCTGTTCTCGAATATACTTCGGCAAGGGTCGACGAAGCGATGGATCGGGCTCTTTCGGCACTGGCGTTCAGTATCGTTTCGAGCGCTGCGTCGTCGAACTGGTTTACTCGCTCCTGGAACGGACGGAGAAATTCGACCGTAGCTTCAGCAAGTTCCGTCTTGAAATGGCCGTAGCCTTTTCCTTCAAAATGGGCGACGCATTCGTCTGCCGACTTTCCAGTCAAGAGCTGATAGATCGTCAAAAGGTTCGTGATTGCGGGCCGGGTTTCGTCAAACGTGATCTCCGTTCCCGAATCGGTGACCGCACGCTTTATCTTTTTGGTGATCGTGTCCGCGTCATCCAGCAAAAATATCGAACCGTTCAGATTCTCATCCGATTTCGACATCTTCTTCGCTGGATCCTGAAGCGATTTAATACTCGCGCCCGCCTTTGGAATGAAGGGTTCCGGGATTCTGAAGGTTTCGCCGAAATCACGGTTGAAGCGTTCGGCAAGATCACGTGAAAGTTCAAGGTGCTGTTTCTGGTCCTGGCCGACCGGAACGAGGTCTGTTTGATAAAGAAGAATGTCGGCCGCCATTAGAATTGGATACGTAAACAGGCCAACCCCGGCACGTTCCGCGTTGCCTTTTCCCTTGTCCTTGAACTGCGTCATCCGCTCCAACTCGCCCATCCGGGCCTGACAGGAAAGCACCCACGTAAGCTCGGCGTGTTCGGGCACGTCAGACTGAATAAAGATAGTGGATTTCTGCGGGTCTACTCCTGCGGCGAGATAGATGCGGGCAAGGTCGAGCGTCTTTTGCCTCAGCGTCTTCGGGTCCTGTGGCAGCGTGATCGCGTGCAGGTTGACGATGCAATAGAACGCCTCGTACTCATCCTGCAGATCGACCCAGTTCTTCAATGCACCGAGGTAATTACCAATGTGAAGGCTCCCCGTGGGCTGGGCACCGCTGAAAATACGCTTTTTCATAGATCAGATCGAAAGTATGTATAGCAAACCGTACAGGAACGGAGTAAGAATATAGCGGAAAACGCCAATATAAATTAAGGCCATCAAGATCAAAAAGCCGAATTGCTCCAGCATCTCGAATATCGGCTGAAAACTCTCGGGCAGGAAAGTAGAGAGTATCTTGCTGCCGTCAAGCGGCGGGAAGGGAAGCAGATTAAATACGAAGAGCGACAGGTTGAGCGTCATCATGTTTCCGACAAAGATAGCTATCGGATTCTGTGACCGTCCAAAGAACGAGCCAATATCAAAGCCCTGGGTCATCATTATCTTTGCAGCGACAATGCCTATGATCAGCAGGATCAGATTTGCCAGAACGCCCGCGATCGAGACCATTACGTTCGCCAATTTGTAATTGGTCCATTTGCGAGGATTAACTGGCGTAGGAATGCCCCAGCCGATAAGCGGTATGCTGCCGAGTGCTCCGCCCAGTGCGCCGAAGAGAAAGCTGATTATTGGGATGAGAAGCGTGCCGATCGGGTCGGTGTGCTTCACCGGATTAAGCGTAACGCGGCCGAGAAGATACGCCGTATCGTCGCCAAACTTATACGACATCCACGCATGGCCGGCCTCGTGCGACGAGATCGCCAGCAAAAGGACCACCATATAAATGATTAGATGACTTACCAGAGTGGCCAGATCAATATCGCCCATAATACACCTCGCGAACACTGCTAACCTGTCTGTTTACAAAAGCAAACACGGCTCTTTGATTGTCTTTACTGGTAAATTGTGCCATTCTTTCACTTCAAAATAAAACTTTGAAAGGAGAAACTCGTTGCTCAAAACAATACTCTTTGGCGGCGAATCGGGGCTGTCCTATATCGCGAATGCGGGGTTAACGCTTTTGCGTATATTCGCTGGTGTCGCGCTGGCGTTTGCTCACGGTATCGGCAAAGTTCCGCCGGGCGAAGGACTGATCACGGGCACCGCAAACCTCGGCTTCCCAATGCCGGGTTTGTTCGCCTGGGCTGCCGGCTTGTCCGAGTTCCTCGGCGGGATATTTCTTGCCCTGGGCCTTTTCACTCGGCTTTCCGGTTTCTTTATCGCGTTCACGATGCTCGTTGCAGCGTTTGGCGTTCACGCCGCAGATCCGTTCCAGAAAAAGGAGCTCGCACTGATGTATATGTTCGTCGGTCTCGCCTTTGCACTGAAGGGCTCGGGCGATTGGAGCATCGACAGCTTCTTAAGGAAGTAGTTTCCATATGAGGAATCACATCGTCTGCATCGCGAGCGAACACAAAGGAAACGAGTTTCTGGAAGAAGCTCAGAATGCCGGTTGGCATGTGACCCTCGTCACCCGCAAAAAGCTGCTCGATGAACCGTGGCAGTGGACCGCGATCAACGACGTAAAGACGGTCGAGGATAATCCGTCGCTGGATGATTATATCCGAGCGGTCACGAATATTGCCGGGGCACGCTCGATCGACCGCGTTGTAGGCCTGGACGAATTTGACGTCATGACCGCCGCCCGAGCCCGCGAGCATTTGCAGCTTGGCGGCATGACCAGTTCGCACGCCCTGCGTTTTCGCGACAAGCTTTCGATGCGAAACATTGCCGCCTCAGCTGGAATCGCTTGTCCCGAATTTACCGGCGTTTTCAATCAGCAGCAGATCGCTGACTATCTGGAACGTGTACCCGATCCGTGGATCGTCAAGCCGCGATACGAGGTGTCCGCCTTCGGCATCCGCAAATGCGAAACGAAAGAGAGCGTCTGGCAAGTGCTGAACGACCTCGACGCCCGCAACAACTGGCGCGACCATCCGTCACAGTTCGTTCTTGAGAAGTTCATCGCCGGCAACGTTTTCCACGTCGATTCGATCGTCGATAAAGGCAAGGTGCTCACCTGCGGCGTCAGCCAATACGGCACTCCTCCATTCAGCGTCACACATTATGGCGGCGTGTTTACAACCTCGATAGTTCCTTATCGCTCGAAAGAACGAAAAGAGCTTGAAAGCCTGAATAAGGCTCTGCTTGGCGCCTTCAAATACGAACAAGGCGTTTCGCACGCAGAGTTCCTTCAGAGCAGCGAGGACGGTAAGTTCTACCTGCTTGAAGTCGCCTGCCGAGTCGGCGGTGCCTACATCGCAAACGTCCTCGAACACGCCTGTAATTTCAATCTATGGCGGGAATGGGCAAAGCTTGAGACAGCGACCAAAGAGAATCCCTACAGGCTGCCAAAGCTAAGAAAGGATTTCGCCGGCGTCGCACTCGCGCTCGCAAATCAGGACCACCCGGATACTTCACAATACTCCGACCCCGAGATCGTCTATCGCGTCAGCAAAGCAAAACACGTCGGCATCATCTTCTATTCAAAGAAACAACAGAGGCTCGAAGAACTCCTTTCTGTTTACAGCGAACGCATCACAAACGACTTCCTGGCCGTCGCACCGGCGAAGGAGCGATACGACGACTGAAAGCACGCGGGATGGTGTAAAATTACCGTATGAACAAGATCGTTACAATTTCGCCTGACATTCAAAGTGGTGAGCCTGTCTTCACCGGCACAAGGGTTCCGATCAAGAATCTCTTCGACTATTTGAAGGGCGGCGACAGTATAGACGAGTTTTTAGCAGGTTTTCCGTCTGTCAGTCGTGAACAAGTAGTTGAACTATTGAGTCTTGCCGAGTACACCTTCACCTTTTCGAACGCAGACATTCATGAAAAGAGTTTTGCTTGACGAAAATCTCGACCGTAGGCTTAAGGCTTATTTTTCGGACAAGTTTGAAGTGGTTTCCGTTCCGGATCTGGGCTGGCAATCCAAGAAGAACGGAGAGCTTTTAGCCGCCATGGCGGGAGAGAAATTCGACTATCTGCTGACGGCCGATAAGAATTTGCGATATCAACAGAATCTTGCTTCTTCCAAGGTACAAGTCTTAATTTTATTGGTTTACGACGTAAGGCTTACTTTTTTGCGACACGCTGTTGGAGAAATAGAACGACAAGTTCTTGAATGGGATCAAGCAGATCAGTATCTGGAAATTGATCTTAGAAATTTCATGGTCGGTGAAGAAACGGAATGAATACAGACAGCTTCACCGGCCCTCCGAGCATTCTGGACCACGACCTGAATCAACATTTTCCCGAATTGCTTAAGTTCGAATCGACCGACGAAATGATATCCTCGGCTCTTTGGTCGAAGATCAAGGGCGAAACTGAGCGCTTGTTGAGAGCGGTCGTAGTGGAAAGCGAGGTCGACGCGCCCGCGTCATCCCGTCAATCGAAAAAATCCGCCTCCGTAGTGGCATGGAATATCGAACGCGGCATCGTGTTCGACGGGATCGTTAGTGCCTTGAGGGAAAACCCAGATCTAAAGGACAAAGACCTTCTACTGCTTACCGAACTGGACTACGGCATGGCACGCAGCGGTAATCGTTTTGTGGCTAGAGAACTAGCGGAACGACTGGGCCTAAATTACGCGTTCGCACCTGTTTACATCGCCCTTCAAAAGGGAAGCGGGGTCGAATCGGAGATGGACGGCGAGAATACTCTCTCGATCCACGGGCTTGCGATGTTCTCTAAATGGCCGATGCACAATGTTCACGCGGTTGCACTGCCAAATGGCAAGGACAAGATGTGGGGCAAGGAAAAGCGGCTTGGGTTTCTCCGTGCTTTGTTCGCTGACATTGAGCATCCTGCGGGAACTTTCCGTGCCGTGACCATCCATTTGGATGCACACTGCTCGCGGGCACACCGCAGGCGGCAGATGAAGATCATTCTCGATCATTTGGACACATTGACGCCGCTGCCGACCCTTATCGGGGGCGACTGGAATACTACGACGTTCAATTCTCAAAGCTCAACTCGGGCAATAATGGGTTACTGGCGACGAGTGCTCATGGGGCCGAAGAACGTTGCAAAGAACCACCTTCCGCACCCTGAGAGTTATTTTGAAAGGCCGATGTTCGGTGATCTCG
>JANNNS010000335.1:0-10863 GCA_031398645.1 Acidobacteriota bacterium | reverse complement strand
GGTCGCACAATGCCCTCGCACTGGAATGAGAAGCGATGACCGGAGCCTTGCTAAGCTTGATGGCCTGGATATTGGCCTCCTTCGACGGGTGCGAAAGATCGATCATGATGCCCCACTTGTTCATCTCCGCTACGGCCTGTTTCCCGAGGTCGCTGAGGCCGTTGTGGAGCCACTTGTTGTCAGCCTCGCCGGTGTTCGAGTCGGCCAGCTGGCTGTGGCCGTTGTGGGCGAGCGACATATAACGAGCACCGCGTTCGGCAAAGAGCTTGATACGGCTGATATCGGTGCCGACCGGATAAGCATTCTCGACCCCGATCATGGCCACAAGCTTTCCCGACCTGGCAATGCGGCGGACATCTTTCGAGGTAAGAGCAAGCTCAATGTCCTTTGGAGCGATCTTGCTCGTAAGCATATGGATCGCGTCAAACTTTTCGATCGCGTTCTTGTAGGCCCGGTCATAACCGGCCTGGGTCAATTCACCCTGGCCCGTGTAAACGATCATCCAGGAGACATCCAGGCCGCCCTTCCGCATTTTAGGAATATTCACCTGCGTCGGAAGATCCTGAGTGTAATTGACGGTTTCGGTGAAGTTGGCAGCGTTGATGTCGTTGTGAGTATCGAGGGTTATCACCGCATCATGGATCTTGCGGGCTTTTGCGATCAATTCTGCGTCGGCGGATGTGCTTTGTGCCTTGATATTTAGCGGGACAAAGCTAAGAAACAACGCGAACGCGACGAAAGCGGTTAGTGGCCTTTTCATATGTTTTTGAACAGTGAGAATTTGCTAGGTAGAGCTTACTTCGAATCGGTACGGGCAATCAAATCCGGTAATTCGCCCGCCGACAAAAATTTTAGAGTTGCAAAAGTCACCGTTATGAAAGATATTGTCGCTATGAGATACATTTTTGCTCTGCTTTTCGCTGGGTTAGCTTTGCCGATCTTTGGTCAGGACGCTAAGGTGCCGCCGGCCGACAATCCGGTTACCTCCAATTGGTCAAAGCTCGGCCCGGCAGGCGAGGGAGTGAAAGGTTTTGCACTTCAGAGTCGTGGAATGAGGCTGAATCCCGCGGGCCAGTATGAGCTGTGGGTAAAGATCTTGCCTTCAAACGTTCCGGCGTTTGTTCGTCGATACAACCTGCCGAAGGCGACTACTTATGTCCTGCAGCACGCCACCGTCGATTGCGCTAAGAAATTGCTGCTGCTCGATCAGACGACGGCCTATGATTCGTACGACAAGGTCATTTCGGGAAATGTTTCAGGGATCACCCCCTCATCGAAAAGGGATATGGTGAAAACCGGCTCGATCGGTGAAGCGGTCTTCAAGAACGTCTGCGAGGACCCTTCACTGCTGAAGAATCCGGCCTAACGGCAGGCTTTAGGTTCGGACCCGCGATAGCAGGAATATTCCCAACATGGAAAATAATGCCAGCGGTGCCCAAACAGCCGCGGTCGCCGGCAAACTTCCGCTCAACCCAAACTGCTCAAATGTGCTGTTTATACCCATGAACAACAGCCAAAGCCCTACCGCATATCCGATCGTTGCAGCCTTCCCTTTTCTACTCAGACTGAGCGCAAACGGAGCCGTGAATAACGCGATAATCACCGGCAAAAACGGCGTTGTGTATTTTTTCTCCAAAGCGACGGCGAAATTTCGCTTCTCAACTTCGGATTCGGTATTAGCTATCTGAGCCTTTACCTCGTCGGAGTTGAGGTGGCTCGGCTTCTTCTTTGCCTCGGCAAAGGGATTTGACCTTTCCACAAGAACGCCGCCGCTTAACTCCCGCTTTACGATCTTCCCTTCTCCGAGGTCGATCCGCTCGGCCGTCTGCTGAAACACTATCCGATCACTCTCCCAATTGGCCCGAGGAATGCGATACACGGATTGCAATCTTGTCCTATCGTCCGCGAATTCGTACACCGTCAGGTTTTGTACGGCGCAGGATGACGAGCAGAGAACTTTTGCGGATGCGTTATCAGACGCATCGTTTGAGAATTCAAAAGAGAAGATCCGTCGATCATTGGCAACCCAGAGCTTGCCGGAACGATTCGCCACCACGCCGCGGCTGCGGATCTGCGTTCTCAGTTCATCCTGTATTTGGTTGGCTCGTGGAAATATCCGTTCCTGGACCTGCCAGTTGATCGCACCGAGAATGGCCATGAAAAGCATGCACGGCAGAAGTAGTCGATAAATGCTCTGCCCGGCCGACGTCCAAGTGACAATTTCGTTCTGGCGGGATTTGATCACGTATGTCGCGAGCGTGGCGATCATCGCGGCAGACGGAGCGAGCTGCAAATAGATGAATGGCGTTAGATAAAATAGATACTTGACCAAAAGACTGATGCCGTTATCGATCGTTCCGGCAAATTTCCACAGCTCGAAAGCAGTGAATATAAGGAAAACCGCGGTCAGGAAGCCGAGCGAGAGGAAGTAATACTTGATCAGATTGCCGATCAGGTCGAAGTCGCGAAGCCCTGTTGTCAGATCGACGAAGATATTACGGCCGCGGAGTTCGCCAGACCGCCAACGGATATCGGGCATTGAAGTTCGTACCGTGTCGATCATTCGGCCGACAAAGTCGAACCGTCCGGCCAGTGCAAACCAAATGACGATCGCGATGCTAAAGGCCACAGGGATCAAGCTTCCCAACAGAACACTTGTCTTCCCTGTTCGGGCAAGCTGTTCGCCCAAGAAGGCCAGCAGATAGTAGATGATCAGACTGACAAGGGCTGAGAATACGGCAAATCCTCTGCTCTTTCGGTTAAACCTAAGAACCAGAGCCGATCCGAATAGACAGAAAATAAGGGGCGAGATCGATAAGACGATCCTGCGAAACCAAAGGATCTCGGCCTCCGTGCGTTCCCTGCCGTCCTTTGACTTTGCGAAAGCTGAGAGCTGTGAAAGTCCCAGTTCATCGGGAGTAAGCTCCGAGCTATTCAGCCGCTCGACCAACTCTCCGCGCTTTGTCTTTACCGCGTATCTCACTTCGCCGATCCGTTCTGAGAAGAACTTTTCCGTGCCGTCTGCACTTGTGAAAGTCGATGCGATCGCATTTTCCAGCACCAGTTCAGAGTTCTCATTCGAATAGTCAATGCGGCCGCGCTCTGACGTTATCAGACGCACTGTTTTCGTCTTTTCGTCCTCGTTGTAGATAAAGATGTTCTTCCAGGTGCCATTCGCGAGGTCACCCTCTTTCACATAGATCGTATAGCCAGCCACCTCGGTATTGAATACACCCGGCTCGATCGGCGATTCGAGCTTGTATAGGGCCGTGCGAAGTGCAACAGAGCGAACTATCCCGGCCGCTGCCGGAACGCCTTTCAGATTCACAAAAAATGCGAATCCGGAAAGGACTATGCCCAGAAAGATCAGCGGAATCGTGATCCCGAAGTTCCCTACACCGGCCGCCCTGATGGCGATCAGCTCGCTATCGCCCTGCATTTTTGTTAAACCGATGATCACGCCGACGAGAACGGCCATCGGACAGGTGAAAGCAATTACGTTGGGAATAAGGGCGATACTCAGCTGCCAGATCAGGTTTGAAGGGATGTTAACGCTGAAGAAGATGTCCGAGAAGCGCCCGGCTTGCTGAACAAACAGAATGACGCTGAGCAGGAGCCACGAAAAGATAAAGTACGGCATGACGGCGCCGATCAGATATCTCGAGATGGTCCAACTTAATCGCATCGGTCAGCGGTCATAAAGCGGCAGCAAAGGGCTCCTGCACCATAAGGTCGCGGCCGACAACCTGAGAAATTATTCGCCGCATAATGGAAGACAACTCGATCACCGAGTCAGGGTTCTGGTTCGCATGTGACAAGAATGCGGGCGGAGCAAGACGCTGAACGCTATGAAACAGGTCCCGGTGGATCGGCGAGATCGGGGTAAGCCGCACACGCGGGCTGCAATTGTCACACACAATATGAAAAGCCGGCGTCAACGAAGAAACCCCTGAGAGCGAAACGGCCGACGCACAGTTGCCGCAAACCGCCCAATCAGGAAGATAACCGCCAAGCCTGAGCAGCCACAGTTCGAAGTATAAACGAACAGCAGCAAGATTCGCCTGGCTCTCGACCGACGTTTCAAGGCACGCCTTGGTCATCCTAAAGACCTTTTCACTGGGGTCATGCGGCGGAAGAAAAGCAATGAGCAATTCGGCCACATAGGCGTAGGTCTGCAAAAATTCCGGGTTACTCGCCGCTTCGAAGAATGAACGATTGAGATCGATCTCCTGGATAGAGACCAGTTCGCGATCGTCTTTCTGGAAAAAGGTAAGGTCGACATTAGAGAACGGTTCGAGCATGCTCCCGAACCTGCTTTTAAGACGTTTTGCTCCCTTAGCAACCCCGCGTACCACACCGTGCTCGCGTGTAAAAAAGACTACGATCCGGTCAGCCTCTGCCAGATTGTAGCTTCTTAAAACGAGACTCTCGGATCGAAATTGCGGCATTTGTTGGACTTATCGACTTTGTTCGTCCAGATAACAAAAGTTTAGAACGGGATGAAATACAGGATCCAGGCGATCACTAAGCTGATACCGACGAACTGGATGAACGTCCTTGCACCGTACCACACGCGTTCCCTAGTGGTTCCGGAAGAGTAAACGCCGAAGCAAACGGAAACAAATAGGGCGAAACCGATGAGATAGAGAAAGTGGATCATTTCTTCCTCCCAAAATTGATATCGAGAGCGTCCATCACAGCGAGATAGTTCAGTAGGCCGGCTACCTCGAGAAAACGGCCGCCATACTCGAATGTTGCCCTTGCGGCGACGTCCTTTGAGGGTTCTACCGAAAGAAGAAAGCTGATCAGGTCACCGAGCCCGTTACCGAAAGTAGCGAATACATTCAGCAAATAAAGCAGTCCGCCGTCCTTGAATTCGAAGCCGGGATAATATGCCCCGCCGCTCAAGACAGCAATGATGAACATTGTCCAGATCGCCGCCGAGATGATCAGCCCGCGATTGATACGTTTCTGGATCAGATGGCCCGCTCCCGGGAAAAACCATGCCAGAATTCCAACTACAATAGGATTATCCATTATCGTATACTTCAAGAAATACAAGAGATGTCGTCGAATCGACATCGACGATTTGCTTTACCAGTCGAGCCCTAACCTACTAAGACTAAACCGTTTAACGACCGACGGCATTGGCCTCAAAACTGGCACACGCATCGACGAAGCGCTCAAATATCGTCCTTGAAATTACGTCGGTTCGCCATGAAAGTTCAGGATGCCACTGGACTCCCAGAATAAATCGGCCGGCATTGTCATTCTCGATACACTCGATCACACCATCCTCAGCCCACGCCGTGGCCGCTAAACCACTACCAACAGAACGAATAGCTTGATGGTGATGAGAATTCACTTTAACTTCCCCAACGTTCGCATCCGCAGCGATCTGTGCAAGCATCCCCTGCTTGGCTATCTCAATTCGATGCGAATTGCGTTCGAGCGGCAGTCCCTGCTGGTGCTTAAGCGAATTCTCAACTTGCGAACTTATGTCCTGAACGAGGCTCCCACCTCTAAAAACGTTTAGAGCCTGCATCCCGTAACATATTGCAAGCACAGGTTTTTCCGCACTCTCAGCTTGCTCCAGAACCATACGGTCAGTGATATCTTTTTCTGGTATCACTCTGCCAAGTTTCTCATGCGGCCCTTCACCAAAATAGGCCGGGTCAACGTCCGTGTCGCTGCCCGGAAGCAGTATCCCGTCCAGACCTGCGACGGCATGCTGCAAATACTCGGCGTCGGGAATAAGCGGCAAGTGGACCGGAACTGCTCCGGCGGCCTCAAGAGCCTCGCTGTAATCCCGCCCTAAATAGAATCGCCTGGTTTCCAGTTCGAGCCGCATCGTCAGCCCTATCCGAGGTCGGTAGCCCATAATATCTACTTAATGTTCAATCAATTCGGCGTGGTCTGTCAATTTGAGCATTTGAAATTAAAGACTTATGATTTTGTTTTATGGCTAATAAAGACAAAGGCCCAAGAATACGGTCGACAACTGTACTTCTTGTACAGCGGAATGGAGCGGTCGCGATGGAGGGCGACGGGCAGGTCACTCTTGGTGACACGATCATCAAAGGCAATGCTCGGAAGGTAAGGCGGCTTGGCAACGGCGAGATACTAGCCGGGTTTGCCGGGGCGACAGCCGACGCCTTCTCCTTGCTTACGCGCTTTGAGACAAAGCTCGGCGAGTTTCAGGGACAGCTTGAGCGGGCGGCGATCGAATTAAGTAAAGATTGGCGGACAGACAAATACCTGCGGCATCTGGAAGCACTGCTCATCGTCGCCGATAAGAAGGACGCGTTTCTTATATCGGGAAAAGGTGACGTGATCTCGTCCGATGAAGGCCTTTTGTCTGTAGGTTCGGGCAGTATGTATGCCCTTGCGGCCGCACGTGCCCTGCTGAAACATACCGAACTTTCGGCCCGCGAGATCGCGGAAGAATCTCTCAGGATCGCGGGCGAGATCTGTATCTACACTAACTCTGACCTGACGGTTGAAGAGTTGTAGACACAACTGGATTTACCAATGGCTATTTACCTTGGCGGCGAAACTTCCGCCGCAAAACCTAAGCTGGACGAGTTGACTCCGAGACAGATCGTCGAAGAGTTAGACCGCTATGTAGTCGGGCAATCCGCGGCGAAGCGGGCCGTAGCCGTTGCACTGCGCAACCGGATCAGAAGGCAAAAACTGCCGGAGGAGATCGCACGCGATGTTCTGCCGAAGAATATCCTGATGATCGGTTCGACGGGCGTTGGCAAAACTGAGATCGCGCGGCGGCTTGCTCGAGTTGCCGATTCCCCGTTCATAAAGATCGAAGCGTCGAAATTTACCGAGGTTGGATACGTCGGACGTGATGTCGAGAGCATGATCCGTGAATTGACTGAGATCGCGGTCGAAATGTCGAGGCAAGCGGCCTACGAGGAAGTTCGTACGATGGCCGAGGACAATACCGAGGAAAAGCTGCTCGACCTACTGCTTCCGCCAGTCGCATTGCATTATCAGACGCAGGCCTCAGACGGCGCCGAGCCGGAATCTTCCGAGTCGTCACACAGTCGCACGAGAGAAAAGCTTCGCGAGCAGCTCCGACGCGGCGACCTGGACGAACGCATGCTTGAGATCGATACCCAGGAACGTGGCAATACGACCATAGACTTCGTCGGCGGCCAGGGCATGGAAGAAATGGGCGTTAATCTAAAGGACATGTTCGGCAATCTCTTTCCGGCCAAGACTGTTCGGCGAAAGATGAAGCTGATCGACGCGCGTGCCGCCTTGATGCGTGACGAGCAGGAAGCTCTGGTCGATTCGGACCAGATCGTTCGCTCGGCGATCAAGAAAGCGGAGAATTCCGGGATCATTTTCCTCGACGAGATAGATAAGATAGCCGGTCGAGAGTCTGGCGGAAATCCTGATGTATCGCGCGAAGGCGTTCAGCGTGATCTGCTGCCGATCGTAGAAGGAACGAATGTTAATACGAAATACGGCATGGTGAACACCGAGCACATTCTCTTTATCGCCGCGGGTGCGTTCCACGTTTCAAAACCATCGGACCTCATTCCCGAATTACAGGGCCGCTTCCCTATTCGCGTTGAACTTGAATCCCTTACGATCGACGATCTTAAGCGCATCCTTACCCAGCCGAAAAACTCGCTGATCAAGCAATATCAGGCACTTCTCGATACCGAAGGTATAACCTTAACGTTTTCCGAGGATGCCATTGCCCGCTTGGCTGAGATGACGGCCGAGATCAATAAGAGTACCGAGAATATTGGAGCGCGCCGGCTGCACACGTTGCTTGAGAAGTTACTTGAAGAGATCAGCTTTCTCGGCAGCGAGCTTGATGAAAAGCTTCAGATTATCGATGAGACATACGTAAACGACAAGCTCGGCGGGCTTATTCAGGACCAGGACCTTCGTCAGTACGTGCTTTAAGTAACACAATGGGATCGGCAGTCGGCACACACCGCATTCAGATATATCGAGCAGGATTATTTCTGTTGCTTGCGGCAGCAATGGCCGGCGGATCTGCGTGCGGCAAGCGAAAGCCGCCGCTTCCGCCGGAGCCAAAGGTATTTCAACGGGCCGAGATCACCGGCTTTCAACGCGGCAATCGGATCGTGCTGTTGTGGAAGATGCCGGATAAGAACGCGGCGGCGAATGACGTTCGCCACATCCGGACAATTGACGTTTATCGCCTGGCTGAACCTTTAACAACACCGACCACGCTAAATGAAGAACAATTCGCAAATCGCAGTGTGCTTATCGGAACTCTTCCGGTCCGGGATGACGATTTTGGACTAAAGACGCTATCTTACACCGACACTCTGCAGCTTTCGGGACAGACGTCGCGGCTGCGCTATGCCGTGCGGTTTGTAAATGCTTCGGGGCAAAAGGCTCCGTTCTCTAACATTTTCACGGTCGAACCCGAAAGCAAAGTTGCCGCGGCCCCGACTTCCCTTTTAGCCGAGGTAACGCAGGACGCTATCGAGCTCAACTGGACGGCTCCGACCCAAAATGCCGACGGCACCACGCCGGTAAACCTAGCGGGATATAACGTTTACCGCTCGAGGTCCAAGACCGAGGCCGGCACGATCATAAATAGGGCTCCGGTCACAGACAGCAAATATTCGGACAGCACGTTTGAGTTTGAGAAGGAGCATTACTACTTTGTGCGGGCGATCTCGACCGGTACCGGCGACACTCCGACCGAAAGCGGCGAGTCGAATGTGATCGAGGTTCTGCCGAAAGACACTTTCCGCCCGAGTGCTCCGGCTTCGATAACCATAGGTGCTTCGCCAAACACCGTGTCGCTGTTCTTCCCGCCAAATCCCGAGCCGGACATTGCCGGTTATCGGATCTATCGGACCGAGGACCAGAGTCAGGATAGATCCTTGTGGAAGCTCCTGACCACTGAGCCGATCACGGCGAACACCTTCCAGGACGCGACTGTCGAGGCGGGCAAGACCTACTATTACTACGTCACGGCGGTCGATAAATTTGGGAATGTCAGCGAAATGAGCGAGGTCGTCAGCGAAACCGTTCCAAAAACAGAAGACCTCGACGACGAGCGATCTGAGGAAGTGGAAAAGATCTCCGATCCGTGCGAAGAAAATTGTGCAAAAGGTTCGACGCCGACCGTCAATTAAAAGAAAAGGCCTGCTGCATGCCGGCAACAGGCCTTCTATCTTTTATATCAATTCTGTCTTGAGTCAAGAGCAAGTGCCGACAAGACTCTCAAGAATGTCCCCGCTAATCGTAGCTCCAAAAGCTACTTCCCAAGTTGGGTTTCACATAAGGCGATCAATGGGCCGGAAGCACAATATATGCCGCTTCCTAATTTACTGTACGCGTTCAGTAGGTATAGAGTAGCCTCTTCACATACGTTTGTCAATGTTTTTTTCACCATAGATCGCAACTTTTTTTGAGCTCAAAAACACCCCGATTCACGGAGAAGTTATTACGTCGTGAATCGGCTGCTGCTCATCGTTTATGGCTAGCCTGATCGTTCAGCAAAACCACGGCTCATTTCATCATTCACCCAAACCGCTGCGGCAGCCGTTCCCGAAAGTCCAGGGAGGCATGCAGAATATTGGGAGCCGGCCGTGCATCCATTCTCTGAGTTCGGCATCTCACAACGCAGATACACAATTGTGAATAATCGTTAGGTAATTAGATTTAAACACGAAGCGAGGTAATTTTTTATGAGGGGCTTAAGAAGTTTCAGCCTGACGGCGGCGGTTTGTCTTTGTATCGGAGTTGTATCGGCATTTGGCCAGGCGGCATACCGGATATCGGGCCCGCAAACGCACCAG
Source organism: Acidobacteriota bacterium (assembly GCA_031398645.1). Lineage (GTDB taxonomy): Bacteria > Acidobacteriota > Blastocatellia > Pyrinomonadales > Pyrinomonadaceae > OLB17. The sequence goes on along the minus strand of JANNNS010000335.1, from coordinate 1,048 downwards.
AATCTAACCATCTTCCTTATCCACGGTGAAGATTCAAATAGAAATAAAGACCTAATCACGCTGCAGGAAGCGATGGAGATGAAGGTTTTCAAGGTGTATGAAACGGAAGACGTTGATGAGCTGGTGGTAGAAAATATTTCGCCGACGTACGATGTTTTCATTCAGTCCGGCGATATCGTTAAGGGTGGAAAGCAGGATCGCGTGCTTGCCATCAGCATTATTATTCCGCGAATGTCGGGCAAGATCTCGATCGAAGCCTTCTGTGTTGAATCAGATAGATGGGAAGGCCGCGGCAACGAAAGCAAAAAAGAATTTTCGTCGTCGGAAGAAAGAGTCGTCTCTAAGGAATTGAAGATAGCGTCCAGTGGATCGGTGTCGTCATCCAGCTCCGGAACGGGATCAGGAAATGGAGTCGGAGATGGAAATGGAGCAGCAAGGGGTTCACAGTCAGAAGTTTGGAATGAGGTGGCGAACGCACAGAAAAACATATCTAACAACGTGACAGTAGACGTAACGGTGAATGCCTCTAGGTCGAGCCTTCAGCTTTCGCTTGAGAATAAGAAACTTGCAAAAACCAGAGAAGCATTCGCAAAGAAATTCTCCGGGCCTACAAAAAGCAAGAGCGATGTCATCGGTTACGCATTCGTGATCAACGGAAAAATAAACAGCGCCGACATCTACGTTTCCAATCACCTGTTCGAAAAACTCTGGCCGAAAATGCTGAAAGCTGCCGTGACCGAAGCGATCTCGCTGGCCGATCAGACAAAAGCAGAAACCGAACCGACGGCCGGCGATATCAGCAGCTTTATCTCGGAGGCCGATAAAGGAACAACGAAAGAACGCAAAACGGTTGCCAAGTCAAAAGTTGTTACCCGGGCGTCAAAAAATGAAGTCGTTTACGAGGCAAGAGATAAAGCCGACGTCGTTATCCATCGTAGCTATGTAAAATTGAACTGAGCGATTCGGGCGGGTACGCGACCACCTATTGGCGGCGTCGAATCGGCGGTTGCTTTTTGAGGCGTTCAGGCCGGTGCTCTTAAAAGAGTCC
>JANNNS010000198.1:0-13379 GCA_031398645.1 Acidobacteriota bacterium | reverse complement strand
GTGAAGGTCATAATTCATGCGCATTAATTTATCGGCTGTACCTGCATTGTCATATTTGCCGTATATGTGTTTTACTTCTTTTTCTTCCAAAGTATATTGGTCAAAATAACGGTAATTGGTTTTCCAAAATGTTCCTTCTTCAGGATTAGCGTTGGTCGCAATGGAGGTACTGTCATTTTCTGGCGGATGTACTTCTATGGATTTGGCCGTTGGATATTCGTTTTGCATGAAAATGCGGCGGGCCTAACAACCCTAACGCAGGAGATCACTTCCCTTTCAGAACGGGCCGAGAAGGCAAACAAGGCTATTGCTGGTATTAGCGATTCGGTAGTTCGTGACGTGAATGAGGCAAATGCCTCGATCCAGTGGGTCACCGCAGAGGTCGCTAAGATCATTACGCGAACAGTTCGCAGTGAGGAACTGACAGAGCATGTCGCCAGCACGCTGATGCAACTGGCTGAACTTCCCGCCAAGATCCAACTCGACGCGGCGGACATCTCGGTGAGGGCCGAAAATAATCTTCTCATCATCGACGATTGCGAATCACGGGGCGAAGAGGTCGCAACCGAGCTCAAGACATGCGAGTTAAGCCTGACAATGCTCCGAGAGCCGTTGGATCATATTCGCGAATCGATCACCGCACGCAAGCAGTTCTTATCGCCGCTTCAGCCGATCAACGGAGCGACTAACGGTTCCAAGCCGGAGCGAAATGGAACATCCAAGCGGGAGTTGATCACGCTTGCAGGAGAGAAATGATCGTGATGGAAAACCCGATCTGGAATCTGGCCGCAAAGGCCGCATCAGCAATCGCTTGTTTCTTGCTGATAGCCGGGACTTTTCTTGTCGGGGCCGCCTACGCTGACCTGACCGAAAGCGACCTCGCAGGCGTCGTCACGATCCTTGCGGCCGCCGCGGTCGCTATTTTTGCAATGACACTGTCGCATCTTGAGAATGCAAAACTCAAGGAAAATCAGAAGGCGGCGGCGGAAGCGGCAAACCTTCTTTCCCAGGGAAAGTTGTTCAGTGATGAACCGGACGGAGAACTGCTAGATGCTCTTCGCAGCGTCTCCGACTATCTTCGTGCAAAGGCAGCTCTCACCGACCGGATAGCCGAAGGTAAATTGAACGAAAGCTTCGCTCCGCTCTCTGATTCCGACGAGCTCGGCCGATCGATCCAGAACATGGTGTTAAATTTGCGCCATTCCGTTCAGACGCAGGAAAGCCGCGACCGTTTGCACGACTCGGTCGTAAAACTGCTGGACGAGGTTTCGGATGTATCGTCAGGCGATCTGACCGTCCATGCAGACGTCGGCCCGGAGATCACCGGGGCTATTGCAGACGCTTTCAATTCGATGACCGAAAACCTGCGAAGCCTGATCAAGCAGGTCAAAGACATTACAAATCAGGTAGGAGCCTCGGCTGGATCGATCAGCGACACGACCGAGCAATTGGCCCGTGGAAGCTTCGTCCAGGCCGCCCAGATCACGCGTACCACAGCCGCTATCGCAAAAATGGCCTCGCAGATCCAAGAGGTTTCTGCGAACGCGGAGAGTTCGTCGCGAGTCGCTTCGGAATCGCTCAACAAGGCACGCTCGGGCACGAAGGCTGCGGCTGACAATATCAACGCCATGCGCTGCGTCCGCAAGCAAGTTCAGGAGACCGCGAAACGGGTAAAGCGGCTCGGTGAAAGATCGCAGGAAATAGGCCAGATCGTTGCACTGATCGACGACCTTTCAGACCGCACCAGCCTGTTGGCCCTTAATGCTTCGCTTCAGGCCTCTGCAGCAGGCGAGGCAGGTATCGCATTCGCCGCTGTCGCAGAAGAAGTAGAAAGGCTGGCCGAACGATCAAACCGCCTCACGCGGCAGATCTCAACGCTTACCCAGACCATTAACGCAGAAACGAAGGAAGTTGTAGCCTCGATGGAAGATACGATACATGAGGTCGTCATTGGATCCACACTTGCCGACAAGGCCGGCCAGGCGCTGTTCGGGATCGAGACCACGTCGATCAAGCTTGCAGACCTGCTCCGCTCCATTTCTGATTCGGCAAAGTATCAGGCGAAGAGTTCAGAGGACATTTCAAACGCCATGGCCAGTATCTCTGAGGTGACAGAATTGGTCGAGAATGGCTCCAAGCGTGCAGCAGAATCCGTTCGGTCGCTCGTCAGGCTGTCCGACGAACTGCAGGGCTCGGTCTCGCCGTTCAAGCTTCCCGCCGACGCCTCAGATGCAGCCGGCCGCAGCCATCTGGTCCACTAGAAAGGTGCAATAATCAATGATGGATCCCACTCAAGTACAATCGCTGGTCCAGGAAACCGAACTTAGCCTTCGGGTTATCCGAAACTCGATCCTCGTCAGCCTCCAGGAAGGCCCGTCAGCCAATCTTAACTTTCAGATCCATTCGATCAGGAGCCTTCGTGAACGAGCCTCCCGCTTTCAGTTGAGCGCACTGGTAACAGTATTGAGCGCCGTAGAGCAGGAATGGGCACGGGCCATTCGTCCGGGCCAGCCCCTTGCAGAAGCTTCTCTGATGACTCTGCTGGATCTCATCGCTCATTCCGAAGCCGAAGTACTCAAATTGCATCCTGACACAGAGGAACAGCCATTGGACCTCGGGGATTTTCTTGACAATTCCTTTGACGTTTTGCAACTGGATTCGTTTATTCAATCCAGCCAGCCAGATAATTCGGGAGATGTGATCCAGGAGATCGAGCCGGAGGACGAGTTCGAGCCGGACGAGGAAATGCTCGAGATATTCTCGATGGAAGCTGAGGAACTGCTAGGCAACATTGAGACTAACCTCGAGGTTCTAAAAGCAACGCCTGAGAATCGCGACGCTTTGTGGGAGGTGCGTCGCCACGCACACACTTTCAAAGGTGCTGCGGGAATAATTGGCCTCAAGAAACCATCGAAGCTCGCCCATCGGATCGAAGATCTTCTCGACCACCTTTCTCAGAACGAGCTCGTTCCCTCGGCAAGGATATTGGAGCTGATCGCGAATTCGACGACCTGCCTCCGCACGATCACAAAAGGCGACTCGTCGCCGGAAACGCTGAACCGTACGACCGAGATCTATCAGGCGTTCGATACAGTTATGCTCGAACTGAGCAAAGGGCCTAAAGCCGTTAAGGCCGCTCCCGGAGCGAAGCCTGATGTCTTTGCACCGCCCGAGATCGCACTTCCCGCAGTGGTGGAAGCTCCGGTTGATACACCCCAGCCGCCGCGGCCCATCGTTCGTGTATCCATTGCGAGACTGGACGAATTGGTCAGGATAGTTCGCGATCTGGTCGTCAGCCGCTCGATGATGGAGCAGCGTATCGCCGAGTTCGACAGCCACCTCGAAACGATGGCGCGGACTACGCGTCGTCTGCAATCAGCAAACGCTAAGATCGAAAACGATTTTGAGGCGTCAATGCTTGGTACCCCGTCGAGCGTTTCGTTCACGCCGGACCGAAATGGATCGCGGGATCTTTCATCTTTCGAAGAGTCGGCGGAGTTCGACTCGCTGGAATTGGATCGCTACACGGACTTTCATCAAACCTCCCGCGAACTGTCCGAAGCGACACAGGATTGCTTTGCGACTATCACCGCGCTTGAAGCACTCAAAGATACTTTTGAAGCGGTGTTCGACGATCAGCGGCGATTGATCGAGGAGACGCAAGAGAAGGTGATGCAGATCCGGCTGATCCGCTTTGGCTCGATCAGCACCCGTATTGAAAGGGCAGTGCGTGTGACCTGTGAAGAAGAGAATAAGCGGGCCGAGATACACGTCGAGAACCAGGACGTCGAGATAGACACCGATCTGCTCGATTCACTGGTAGAACCACTCATGCACCTGATCAGGAATGCCGTGGTGCACGGACTTGAAGCCCCCGAAACTCGCCGGCTTGTCGGAAAGGCTGAGGCCGGCCGCATTACTGTCCGGCTTGCCAACGAAGAGACTCACATTGAACTAAAGGTCAGCGACGACGGCAGGGGAATTTCGGGCAGCTATCTGCGCGAGTGTGCGATAAATACAGGCTTGCTGGCTGCCGACGCTGGCGAAAGCGATCTTATCTCGATGATGTGTTTACCGGGCCTAACGACCGCAGAGAAGCTGACGATGAGCGCCGGACGAGGCGTCGGGATGAGCATCGTCAAAGAGAGTGTTGAGACACGCAACGGGACTCTGTCGGTCGAGACCACGCCGCAGCACGGTACGACGTTCACCGTTCGTATTCCACTTGCATTTGCGGTGGCCCAGGCACTTCTCGTAAAAGCGGACGGCAATTCCGTCGCGATCCCATTAAAGGTTGTGAAGCAAATAACCGAGCTTTCACCGACCGAGATCTTCGAGCACGAAGGTCTTCCGACAGCTAATATCGCGTCTGCCAACTACCAGGTCCGCTTCCTGAGCGACCTTTTCCCTGCACGTCACCGGCAGAATGCGTCTGCGGAGATCCTCGACACCCTATTGATCGAAACCGGCGAGGAGCGCTTTGCTTTAGTTATCGACGAGGTCGTCAAGACGGAAGAGATCGCCATCAAGCCGCTCGGCAAACCTTTGGACGAACTTTCTCTTGTTCTGGGTGCCTCGGTCCTTGGTAACGGCGAGGTAGTTCCAGTTTTGGATGTGTCTAATTTGTCTAAGATCGCACCTGAGGCCTCGGTCAAATCGCAGGCCATCCAGGAAGTCGAGCAAAGAACGCGCGTGCTTGTTGTCGATGACAGCCCCAGCGTTCGCCACATGACCTCAAAGGTCGTGACTGCCGCGGGATGGGAGGTTACGACTGCGAAGGACGGCCTCGAAGCTCTTGAAATGCTCCGGCAAGGGACACTGCCTGACGTGATACTGACCGATGTAGAAATGCCGCGAATGGATGGATATGAACTCGTGTCGGCCGTCCAGCAGGATGAGGACTTTAGGGCGATACCCATCGTCTTCATTACGTCACGCGCCAGCGAGAAGCACCGTGAACGGGCAGCTGATCTTGGAATAACCGAATATCTTACCAAGCCCTTTGTGGAATCTGAACTGGTAGGGTTAGTTGAGCGGCTGTGCCTGCCGCAGCCGGCATTTGCTACTTAGCAGGTGGCTTGCTCGGACGGATCTCCACCTTGCTCGGCAAGGCCCTCTCATCCATTCGCAAGAGATCCATCACAACTTCCGCTATATCCGCCGGCTGAAGCTGCCACGCTTTCTCGTCGCTTGGCGAATCGCCGCCAAATGCAGTATTTACGCTGCCCGGACAAATATAACTGACCTTGATATCATCCTGCCGCACCTCCTGCATCAATGCTTCGCTGAAGCCATTCAGGGCAAACTTGGACGCGTTGTAAGCCGCCATTTTGGGATGCGCGTTCTGTCCGGCGAGAGATGAAATATTGATTATGTAGCCGCCGCCTCGTTTTTTGAGATGCGGGATTGCATGGTGACACGCGTAGAACGTGCCGAAGAGGTTCGTCTCGATCGTCTGCTTGAACTCCGCGACCGAAGTTTCTTCAATAGTCTTGCCGAAAAATCCAACGCCCGCGTTATTGACCAGGATATCGACTCCACCGAATGCGTGGGTACAGTGTTCGAACAGCATTCGCACATGCTCTTCATTGCGAATATCGCACGACACCGCCTCCGCCTTGCCAAGCTCGAGCAATTTCTCGGCTGCGGCCTGAACAGCATCCCGCCCGCGGCCGCAGATCAGAACGCTCGCCCCGTTTCGGACCAGAGCTTCAGCTATAGCAAACCCAATTCCTTTTGTTCCGCCGGTGACTATCGCCACCTTCCCTGATATTTCCATCTTAAGACTTACTTAAAATCTTCCCACGCCTGGTCCTTTCCGAACGTGATCTCCGGCGGGTCGTTTCGATCGAGCTCCTTCCAAATTATCGTACTGTTGCCGTCCGCGTCTTTCCGAATTATGCGAAACACAACCAGCATGTCAGTCTGCTTGTCCCTTCGCAAGGTTGCGAAGAGGCGTGAGGGGTGGTGCGGATCTTTTCGCGAGTCAAAGATCCGCCGTTGAACATTATTCCCGACCCGATAAGCGATTATCCGAAAAACATAGCTAGAGTTAAGCTTCGGCTCGACCGCGAATGAGTAGGTCACTCCATCGGCGGAGATGCCCTGACGCAGCTGGCGAGACTGCTCACGCGCCGATTCCACCGTCGTGCCGGGAGTAAATCCTTCGATGAATTTCAGCCTCGCGTCGCCTTTCGCCAGAGTCCTTAGATCGACATCACCGATGTTTCCCAAAAGGTACTGCCTGAAAAAACCGATCGCCATCAACCGGTCGGAGTTAAACGCAATGTCATCGGTGGTTGCTCCCGGCCGAAAACGAAATGTGTTCCGGTCGGGAACAAAGTTCTCACAGTCGCCTCCGACCCGGACAATGTTCTTCTCAACGCAGTCCGCGTTCGGAAAAATGCGAAATATTCCGGTGCGGTCCTCATCTAGAAAATCCTTATAGGTTTCGAGGTCTTCCGGATGCGGAGCTATCAGTTCCGCCATGCGCTTCCGCTCTTCGCTCGTCATGGGCCGCTGTCTATCACGACGGCGACGAGCCGAAGCGCGTCCTTCGCGTTCGGCTCGATTTAGATCGGGCATTGACGGCGAACCGCCCCTTCGCTCGAACTCGCCGCGCTTTCGCTGATTATCATGCACCCACTGCGGCAGCGGATTATTCGGCGCGTGCGGCTGCGAGGGGGTTTGAGAAAACGTGACTTGGACCGATATAACAGCCAGCGCGGCCACAGTGAGAGTGTGCCGTATGTAGGTGTGAATAAGAGTAATGTTCATAAGCTGCCTCTTTGGCCAGTACAACATGCCGGGGAGAGTTGTAAGGCAAAGCGACTGGGCAGGTCAATTAAAATCGGCCATTCCCTGATCTTCAGGGAATGTTATCACGGGCGGTTTCTTGCGGCTCATCTCTTTCCAAATGATCGTTAGATTACCGTGTTCGTCTTTTCTTATGATCCGGAACGCGATGATAAGGTCGAGCCGATTGTCGGTCTGTATCTTTTCAAAGCCTCTCAACGGATCGTCGACCGCGGTCGTGACTTTTTCCAGCCTTCGCTGAAGGTTATTGCCGTTCTTGTAGGCTATCGTCCTGAGCAAATACGTCGTGTTCACAGACACGCCCGCCCGATCGGAATATTTGACGCCATCGAGAATAAGCTCGCCCTCGATGTCGGCACTTTGTTCTCGTGCACCGTCAAAATCAGGGCTCGGGGTAAAAGCACCGAGCGGCTTCAAATACTTGTCATCGATCAAAAGGCTTTCGATCGCAACATCGCCGATATTCGAGAGTAAGTGGTTTGCAAAAAATCCCTTTGCGACCAAAGTGTCGTTGACAAAATGGATGTCCGGCGTTTTCGCACCTGCCCGAAAGCTATAACGCGACCCGCCCGGGACCGAATTGGCGCATTCACCATCGACACGAACTATTCTTGAGTCATCGCATGCGGACTGCGGAAACAGCTTAAATATTCCGGTTCGGTCAAGATCAAGAAAGGCCTTGTGCTTTTCCAGGTCGGCTGCATCCGGCGTCAGAAGCTTCTCGATACGTCTCAGATCGGCGGCACTGACACTCGGCATCGTCTCCTTGACCCGAGCGCTTGCACGAGCCTCGTCCTCAGCGCGTCTCATCGCCGTGCGGGCCTGTGCCTCCATAACGCGTTGTATCTGGATCTGGCGATAAGCGGCCTCGTCTGGCGTGCGAGGCGCCCGGCGAAGGTCTGGAGGCAAGTTTTGGATCTGTGCGAAAACCGTTGCGGAGAAGAGTAAAATGAAAGCAATCGAACCCAACGACACCAGTTTTCGATCAACCGTCATTTTTCTACTCTCCCTTTATCTCAATATTTCAGTGCACTGATTCTCGTTCTTTTCGACCAAATGGTCAACAAATTTCTTAGATCTTCTCCATCCACTACTGAAAGTCCTACTTTAGCGCCAATTTTAGTTTCAGAAGCTCATTCACGACCTTAGGGTTTGCCTTTCCTTGCGATGCTTTCATAACTTGGCCAACAAAGAATCCAAACAACTTGTCGTTTCCCGCCCTATAAGCTGAGACTTGATCGGCGCTCGCAGCAATGACTTCCTCCACGATCTTTTCGATCACCCCTGCATCCGAGATCTGTTCAAAGCCCTTTTCGCTTATGACAGTCGCAGCGGGCTTACCGGAATTGAACATCTCCACGAGCACTTCCTTCGCCTGGTTATTATTGATCGCGCCCGCATCGAGTGTTTTTATAAGCGCTGCCAACTGATCGGCACTGACAGGACTGTCGGCGGTTGTCCTGCCGGCATTATTTAATTCACGCGATAGTTCGGATAAAAGAAAATTCGCCGTAACCCGGGGATTCCCGGACGCCTTGGCAGCAGCTTCGTAGAAGCCGGCAAGATCCTGGTCGCCGACGATCTGCGAGGCATCAGAGAACGAAAGAGAATACTCGGCAATAAAACGGTCACGCATTGCATCCGGCAATTCCGGCATTTGGCTGCGTACTTGTTCAATAAACTCCGTGCTCACCTTCAACGGCTGCAGGTCGGGCTCTGGAAAATAAAGATAATCGTGGGCATCCTCCTTTGAACGCATTACACGCGTGCACTGGTTCTTTTCGTCCCAAAGCCGCGTTTCCTGGTTCACCGCCTCGCCTTTTTCGTGGGCTTCTATCTGCCGTGCTATCTCGAACTCGATCGCTTTTTGCATAAACCGAACCGAGTTCAGGTTCTTCAGTTCCGACTTGTTATTAAATGCCGTGTCACCGACCTTTCGCACCGATACATTCGCTTCGCACCGCAAATTGCCTTTCTCCATGTCGGCATCGCTCGCCCCGACCCAGCGGAGCACACTGCGCACATGATTTACGTAATCATATGCCTGCCATGACGTCCGAAAATCAGGCTTCGTCACGATCTCGCCGAGCGGAGTTCCCGCGCGATTCAGATCGACATATGAGTACTTATCTACATCAGGTAGGCCGTCATGCACATTCTTGCCTGCATCCTCTTCAAGGTGCATGCGCTCGATGCCTATGGCCATCGGCTTCCATTCGACCGCCCGGCCCTGATCGTCGCGCTCCGATGTCATTATCGTCAGCGTTCCGTTGGCCGAAAACGGCTTGTCGTACTGTGAGATTTGATAGCCCTTGGGCAGATCAGGATAGAAATAGTTCTTCCGCGAAAAGATCGATGTTTCCTGAACCTCAAGCCCTAGGCTGAGTGCCGCGCGCGTACCGAGTTCGACAACCCGCTCATTCAGCACCGGCAACGCACCCGGCAGCCCGAGACACACCGGACATGTATTCGAATTCGGCTCACCGCCCGTCTCAACGGCACAGCCGCAAAAGATCTTTGTGTTCGTAGCCAACTGAGCATGGATCTCCATGCCGATAACTGCTTCCCAACCTTCTTTGATCATAAAAAAGTTACGCGGACTATGGTTTCAAAGATGATCGTCCGCGTCGACTGCAATTTCAATAACTTGCCGAACTTTATCGATTCGGGAACAAAAATGGCTTCGGCACCTGTCTTATCGTAGGCGTTGGGTTGTAATTCACGATCGGGATCCCATTACCGACGCTGGTCGGATACCAGTACGGATAAGCGGGCCGAGGCCGCCGCCAGTATGAATACGGACTCGGATAACTATAAATATAGCCGCCGATCACTGGCTGCACACCCGAAACCAGATAAACATTGCGCTCCGGCCTGCTAGCCGCTGCCGCCCTTGCCGCATCGGCCTGTTCCTGCTGGATCCTCTCCGAAGTCAGCCTCGCCGACAGAGCCTCGCGTTCGACCCTGCTCTTTTCGATCTGCTTTTGAAGCTCATCGGGCGAAGGGAAGCCCATTCGGGCATAATTCTCGTTGTAATCACGTTCCGCCCGCAGTCTTTTCTCACGGAATTTTTCCAGGTCTGAATTCGTGACCGTTTTTGTTTGTTGAGCAGGCAGCGGAACGACGGCCAGCAGAACGAGAAAAGTCCAGATTATGACCTTGACCTTCATATTTTCATACCTCTGAACCGGAATTATAACATAGGCGGGACGGCGAGCTTCCAGCAAATATACAGGCGCTGGCCGGAGGTGAGCCGCCCGGATGGACACATCCAGGCGGCAAATAGCTTAAAAACCGAAGCTGATCCCCAAACGGCCCGTTCTGCCAATTGTCCTGAATCCGTTCTCAAAGTACTCGTGATCGAACAGATTCTCAGCCGTTCCAAATAGACGGAGGCTGTATTTGCCTTTGTCGATCGAGAACGTGTAACCCGCAGTAAGATCGAGTCGCCGATTCCCGTCAAATCGATAAAGATACGTCCCGAAAGTGGAATTGCTAAATATCGGGGCAAGGTAAGAGTTCGTCCCAACAAAGTCAGCGTTTATCCAAAGCCGCTTTATTCGCTGTGTGACATTGAAAGTGACCTGATGATCGGGGATCCCAAGCGTTCTGAATACTCCGCTCCCGGAAACCTGCGGAGCAAGCTGATCGCTGTTAGTAAAGGTATAAGATGCAAAAATGGTCGTGGACGAAGTTGCTTGCACATCACCGCTAAACTCAAATCCCCGCGAAACCCCGCCCTTCTGGTTCTCATACCCGCCGAAAGGACGCTCCGTTAACCCAATATCAGGAACGTTGTTCCCGTATCCGATCGTGTCCGTCAGCTTGGTGTAAAAATAAACGGCAGAGATAGAGACGCGCTTCTCGAATAAGTATTGATCTATTCCTGCATCGAATGCGGCGGTTTTCTCAGGTTTCAACCCAGGATCGCCGAGTGCGACGAAAGCATTGCTCGGGAATGTATTAAAGAAGCTTCCGAATCGTTCATAAAGCGACGGTACGCGATACCCGTTTCCACCATGGACGCGGAGTTTGGTTCCGGTACTTGAGAAAAAGTAGGACGCAGAGCCATCGACGGTGTACGCGGCTGGAGGATCTTCGAGAGACAGATTCGAGTACGGAGCATTCGCCAGACTGAAACCCGGCGAACCTAGGTTATAGAACTGTGCTCTAAATCCCCCGGCGAACTGAAGTTTTCCATCGAGCAAGCGAACCAGGTCCTGAGCGTATATTGTATTGCTCGATTGAGAAGCTTTCGTAAAGAAATCTTCAGTTCCGCTCGGGGTAAATCCTTCGTTCAGAAATTCTTCGTGTTCAAACTCATAGCCTACCGTAAGACGGTTGTTTCCATTGGGGGTCCAATCCACGTGCCCATTTCCTGTGTGGATCGTACCTTCGAAGATACTGGTCGAAGCACTCTGAAATCCGGGCCCGAGGATGTCATTATCGTTCTTTCTCCGCGTGGTGAGACCGGAATAATAGCCTTGAAAGCTAAAGCGGCTGTCTAGCTCCTGCGTGATCACGATCTGGCCGTTGAAGAATCGCGACTTCTGCGATGCATCCGGATCATTGGAGTCAAACACAAAGTTCACGTTGGGCACAGCATTTATAATAGTGCTGTTCGAGGGTGGCAAACTGCCGAGCGTGTCCGGGCTCGAATTGAGCGCTACAAATGCGTCCGAAACGAAGAAACGCGCGGAAATGTTGGTTCCGGAGAACGGATTGAATTCTGCCCTCGATTGAAAATTCGTGTTATGCGCATCATCATCGCCGTCGATGCCCTTTGTAAAAACGGTTCGGGCAAGGGCGGCGTTAAAGCCGAACCTACCGTCGCTTGTTCCTTTACTGACGTTACCGCGAAAACGGCCCATACCAAGTCCGCCGGCCGCACCGCTCACCTGTCCATGCCAGCCGTCCTGCGGTATCGGAGTTTGAAGATCGACCGTACCGCCGACCGCGTTTGTGCCGTATAGGGACGAGCCGGGCCCACGAAGCACTTCAACCTTGCGGACGCTTGTTAACGTTAGGTCGGAAAGAAACGCGGTCGCGTCACCAGTGATCGAAGCCGAATCGCGAAATCTTACGCCGTCGATCAGAATAGCCGTGTCTTGGTTCCTCAATCCCCGTGACTTGATCGAAGCCGTCCGTCCAAAACCACCGAGCTGTTGGACGCGCAACCCGGGGATCGTCCGCAGCGAATCGACGAGCGTGATGTCCGCACGGTCACGCATTTCCTGTCCTTCGATCGAATCCACTGACTTGGAGACTTCGTCGATCGGTTGAGAAAGATCGGCGGAGATCGTAACACTCTCTTTGATGATCGCCGGTGTCGGAGTTGGGGTCGCTGTTGCAACTTGTTCTGAGCCCAATGCCACAGAAGTTGCGGCAAGCGACAGAACTATTAGAAATATACCTTTTCTCATCTTGTTCCTCTTCTGCCCACACGCAGAATGGTTTTGACCCAACAAGCGAGCAAAGTTCCCGACTCTTCCGATACCGGAATCACGGTTGCGTGGGCAGCGTCGGTTTTTCACCGAACTTCCTTTGCGTCGTTTGTTCTTCAGTTCTTCGGCAGATTGCTAAGCCGACCTCAGAACGCTAAAACATTGTAGTGACTCGAACATTGCCGTCCGTTGGATTCGCGTCCAGCAGAACGTCAACGTCGAATACCTCCTTGATACTTTCTTTCTTCAAAACTTCCGCTGCGGTTCCGATCGCGAAAATACGGCCCTTATCGAACAGCATCATTCGGTCGGCAAAACTCGAGGCGAGATTTAGGTCGTGCGTGATCACGACGGCTGAGTATCCGCCATTCCTACACTTTTCGCGTACCAGCCGGAACATCGAAGCTTGATGCGAAAGATCAAGATTCGCCGTCGGCTCGTCAAGCAGCAATATCTTTGCTTCTGTAGCTAAAGCCCGTGCAAGCACGACCCGCTGGCGTTCGCCGCCGGAAAGCTCGTTCATCAGGCGGGCCTCAAATCCTTTCAATTCGCACTCGCTCAGGGCAGTTTCGGCCGCCGTGAGATCCTCCGCCGATTCCCACCCAAAACCCGAACCGTTCGCAAAACGTCCCGCGAGGACGAAGTCCCTGACGGTCATCGGGAACTTGGTCTCATTTTCTTGGGCAACGACAGCGATCCGCTTTGCTATCTCCCGCCGTGAATAAGAATCCAGCGGCTTTCCATCCAACAGCACCTCGCCGCCGGCCGGCCGGAGCAACGCTTCGATTCAAAGCCTTGATCAATGTCGTCTTCCCCGCACCATTCGGCCCGAGCAACGCAACAATTTCTCCCGCCGCGAGATCGAAAGAAATATCCTTGATCACTTCGCACGGACCGTAACGAACAATCAGATTGTCGATTGTCAGCATGGCCTTTCTTTTTTGCTTCTTTCTCTTTCCTTCCCAATCTTTTCCTCCTGTTCCGTGGTAAAGATCTTCGCTTAACCACAGAAGAAGACGAAGATGAGGAGAAGACAAACTTATGATCAGCTCTTACGCAATAAATAAATAAACAGCGGAGCTCCGATCAAAGCAGTGATCGCGCCAACCGGAAGTTCCC
>JANNNS010000225.1:0-55193 GCA_031398645.1 Acidobacteriota bacterium | reverse complement strand
GCGAAATGACGGAGGAAAACCACGGCTCGTGCGACACCAACACCTTGTTGTCCTTTGTGATCATGACGTCGAGTTCGAGAGTGTCGGCACCCTGATCAAGCGCCTTTTTGAACGATGGGATTGTATTCTCGGGAAGCCAGCCTCGCGCTCCGCGATGGCCTTCGATGCTAAAGGGTCTGCTTGTTTGCGGATAAGCAGTGGCGACGAAGATCAAAACTAGTAGATAAAATACTTTCCTCATAATCCAGTAATAGTGTTCGAACGCGCGGCTCCTGAAGTTCGCTACGCTAAGGTGGCTTGCTAACTCAGTTTACGTAAATGCTATCCGGAAGCCTATAAATCCATGTTACGCACAGGGGTAAATTCGCCGAATGCACAACCTAGGGCGCAGCTTCGACCATTTACTATTCTAAGCACGAGTGGCGGATACTTGAAAAGTTCAGTAGATATGGTGGTACTGGGGACGGGAATCGAACCCGTACGTCCCTAAGGACACAGGATTTTAAGTCCTGGGCGTCTACCAATTCCGCCACCCCAGCACGAAAGTGAGCTTAGCACGAGTTAATTTCAACTTCAAAAAGCGGGGTATTCGTCGATGCCTCTAGGGCCTCGATTTCTGTGTTATGATTGGCACGGAAAGCAGGTGGTGTTTTGATGGATCAATTGGTTTGGATAGGTTGGCTTATCCTCGGGATCGGGCTGATAATTGCAGAGATATTTACTCTGGGGTTCTTTCTGCTTTGGTTCGGGATCGGAGCATTGGCCGCGGCGTTTGCGGGCATGCTCGGTGCTCCGTTCATTGTTCAGTTCCTCATCTTTGCCGTTCTCTCGGTGGTCA
The DNA here is from genome assembly GCA_031398645.1 of Acidobacteriota bacterium. Lineage (GTDB taxonomy): Bacteria > Acidobacteriota > Blastocatellia > Pyrinomonadales > Pyrinomonadaceae > OLB17. Next base: position 54,355 of record JANNNS010000225.1, on the reverse strand, counting down.
TGACGGCAATGTCACGGACGATCTTTGCAAAATATCTTTCGCACGGCGAAGAAAACACCGTGAAAATGGGCATGGATTCTTTGCCGGGCCAGATCGGCACGGTCACGGGAGCCAGCAGCGGTGCGTTGAATGAAGGTGCGGTGAAGGTGTTCGGGTCAACTTGGACGGCATTTCCGATCGACGGCGAGAGTTTGCTCGAAGAAGGGGAGAAGGTCGAGGTCGTGAGCATCAAAGGCTCGTCGATATACGTCCGTCGTGTGACCAATGAGCTTCCTGAGTGGCGTCAGGAAGAAAGCTAGAGGATCTCGGCAGTGTCCTGGTCGGCCGTGTCGTGAATATTTCCAAGGTCGATCAACTCAAGTTGAACGTCTTCACCTTCCGGTTCAGGCAGGCCTTCACCCGTGATCTTTGCGAGCACGACGGTAATATTGTCCTCGCCGCCGTTCTCATTCGCTTCTGTAACGAGGTCGGCACACGCTTTCGCAAGCCCATCCAAATTCTCGGTAATTATCCTCTGCATGCTGGCCGCTGTCACTTTGTTTGACAAGCCGTCACTGCAAAGGAGAACCACGTCGTTCTTGCTCGGCGCAAGGCGAGCAGAAACGGGATAGATCTCATTCTGGGCACCTAATGCCTGAAGGATAACGTTTTTCAGCGTGTGGGTCTCTGCTTCCTCAGCCGAGATCTGTTGTGCGTCTATCAACTGTTGGACCAGTGACTGATCTTTCGTGACCTGGTAGATCTTTCCATTGCGAACCAGGTAAGCTCGGCTGTCGCCGACTTGGATAATGTCCACCGCCTCAGGCGTTACCCCCAAACCCGTGAAGGTCGCTCCCATTCCTTGAAATTGTGCGTCGCTACGGCCTTGCTGATGGATCAGATAATTCGCGTAAACAGTCGCGTTGTAGAGTTTTGCGATCAGGTGATGCTCGTGTTCTTCGGGCGTTAGCGTGGCATCTAAATCCTCGGTAAGGATCTTTTCACACACCGATTCAACCGCCATTTTGCTGGCAACTTCGCCGGCGAGAGCCCCGCCCATGCCGTCAGATACTGCCAGAACAACGCCGTTCGAATCGATGTCGAAGGTTTGCGTTTCGATCACAAATTCGCCGTCTGCCTGGGCACCGGTCCACGCCTTTGAGCGGGAAACGTTAAGGATAAGGTAATTATCTTCGTTCCCACGGCGTACGCGGCCGATGTGCGAAGTTGCGTGTATCTCGACTGTCAACATAGGTTACTTAGTTTCTCGTTTCACGTTCCAGGCTTCCAACCGCTCAAGGGCGAAACGCAGACTTTGGAACTTGTGAACTCGGAACTAACTGAGAGCTCGATCCAGATCTTCTATTATATCTTCAACGTCTTCTATTCCGACAGAAATTCTCACCAAACCGTCAGTAATTCCAAGACGGTCGCGAGTTTCGACCGGCACTGACGCATGTGTCATCGTTGCCGGGTGCGAGATCAACGATTCGACCCCACCTAGACTTTCGCCGAGAGTACATAGCTTGACGCTTTCCAAAACTTTTTTTGCGTTATCAAGCGAACCCGTTTCAAAAGCGACCATGCCGCCGAAACCGGTCTGCTGCTTTTTGGCCAATTCGTGCTGCGGGTGCGAAACGAGGCCAGGATAGTAAACCTTCTGCACGGCAGGATGCTCGGCAAGAAAATTCGCGACGACGCGCCCGTTCTTGTCGTGAGCTTCCATCCGAACGGCAAGGGTTTTAGTGCCCCGAAGTACCAGGAACGAATCGAACGGCGAGAGGATAGCACCTATTCCGTTCTGTACAAACTTGATCCACTCTGCATCCGTCTCGTCATTTAGGGCGACAAAACCGCCAACACTGTCCGAATGCCCGTTCAGGTATTTGGTCGTTGAGTGAACGACTATATCAACACCGAATTCGATCGGCTTCTGAAAGTACGGCGACATGAATGTGTTGTCGCAGACGACCTTTGCTCCGTTCGCGTGCGCGAGGTCGGAAACGGCCTTGAGGTCCGTTACGGTCATTACCGGATTGGTGGGCGTTTCGACGAACACCATTTTGGTATTCGGTTTGAAGGCCTTCTCAAGGTCGGAGATGTTAGAAGTGTCGGCAAGGTCGAACTCAACGCCGTAATGCGTAAGGATCTTGCTAAAAAGGCGAAAGGTCCCGCCGTAGGTATTGTCGCCCAGTATTACGTGTTCGCCGCCTTTTACAAGCTTTAGAACTGCGTCGATCGCCGACATTCCGGAAGCAAAAGCGTAGCCGTATTTCGCATTCTCGAGTGCCGCGATATTCGTCTCAAGAGCGGAACGGGTCGGATTCTGGGTCCTCGCGTACTCAAAACCCTTATGTTTCCCAAGGCCATCCTGAGCATAGGTCGACGTTTGATATATCGGAACGCTGACCGCGCCCGTGGCAATATCAGGCTCATTGCCAGCGTGAATTGCGATTGTCGAAAAGCCCATGTTAAGCGATAAGAAAAAATTATGCCGAAAAAATATGAGTTGGAAAAAGCAGGGTTTTAGGCGAACAAATCCCTATTTTTAACGGGTTTTATGGTAACTTGCCGGTTGGAAAAATGCAAACACGAACCTTTCTGTCCTGGACACTCAGGGCTTAGATGGAAAGATATGAAAAACGGGGTTCACCGAGGCGATTCTCCTCATACTCGGTGATCTTGCTTTCGTGCTGAAGGGTCAAACCTATGTCGTCGAGCCCATTCAAGAGGCAGTGCTTTCGAAATGCATCTATCTCAAACGTGCGGAGGAAGCCCATTTCGTCGGAAACCGTTTGCGAACTGAGATCAACTTTGAGTTTGTAAGCCGGGTCTAATTCCGCTCGTTTTGCTAGATCGGCGACATCGGCCTCGGGGAGAACGACCGGAAGCAAACCGTTCTTAAGGCTGTTATTGTGGAAAATATCCGCAAAGCTGGGAGCGATGACGACCCTAAAGCCAAAGTCCATCAGGCTCCAGGGAGCATGTTCGCGCGAACTGCCGCAACCAAAGTTCGGCCCGGCTACCAAAATGCTCGAACCATTAAAACGCTGATCGTTCATGACGAAACCGTCGGTCAGCGAGCCATCTGAATTATACCGCCAGTCGTAGAAGAGAAACGCCCCATAACCCGTACGCTCGACCCGCTTTAAGAATTGCTTCGGTATTATCTGATCGGTGTCGATGTTTGCCCGATACAGCGGAGTTGGCGTTCCAGAATGTTGTGTGAATTTGTTCACTGTTATTTGTTGAATTTCCAATCACGGACGTCTACAAAATGGCCTGTGATCGCCGCCGCGGCAGCCATAGCGGGACTGACCAGATGTGTGCGTCCGCCCCGGCCCTGACGGCCTTCGAAGTTACGGTTGCTGGTCGAGGCACAGCGTTCGCCTTCCGCCAAAACGTCATCGTTCATGGCGAGGCACATTGAGCATCCGGCATCACGCCATTCAAAGCCCGCGTCAAGAAAGATCTGGGCGAGCCCTTCACGCTCCGCCTGCTGCTTCACCAGCATTGAACCGGGCACGACCATGGCACTGACCTTACGGTTTACCTTATAGCCCTTTGTCACTTTCGCTGCTTCGCGAAGATCCTCGATGCGGGAATTTGTGCACGAACCGATGAAGGCTTTGTCGATCGGGATGTTCTGGATCCTTTGAGCGGGCTGCAATCCCATATACTCGAGCGCCCGTTCGAACGATTCACGATCGTTGCTGGATGAGGTCGGCATCTCGGGTACCGCCCTCGTAACCGGAGCTGACATTCCCGGAGAAGTGCCCCAGGTGACGAAGGGTTCGATCTCAGAAGCATCAATCTCGATAGATTTATCGAACACCGCACCGTCGTCGGTCGGCAGTAGCGACCACGTCTCTACTGCCCGTTCCCATTGTTCGCCCCGAGGCGAAAAGCGTCGGCCCTTTAGATAATCGAAGGTTTTGCTATCCGGGGCGATGAGTCCGGCCTTTGCTCCGGCCTCGATGCTCATGTTGCAGACGGTCATTCGCCCTTCGACGGAAAGGCTTCTGATGGTCGAACCACTGTATTCGATCACGTAGCCATTGCCGCCGTCGGTGCCAATACGATTAATGATGGCTAGGATAAGATCCTTTGCCGTTACGCCGAAATGCAGTTCACCTTCGACGCTGATGCGGAAATTCTTTGCCTTTTTCTGTTGGAGCGTTTGAGTGGCAAGTACGTGTTCGACCTCGCTTGTTCCGATGCCGAATGCAAGAGCTCCGAAAGCACCGTGCGTTGAGGTATGCGAGTCTCCGCAGACGATTGTCATTCCCGGCTGGGTCAAGCCCTGTTCGGGCCCGAAGACGTGAATAATTCCTTGCTCGATCGCGTCAAGGTCATACATGCGAACGCCGAATTCTCTGGTGTTCGTCCGCAGAGCCTCAACCTGCTGTGCCGCGATCGGATCCTTAAACGGCAGGTTGCGGTCGCGGGTCGGGATCGCGTGATCGACGGTGGCATAGGTCATGTCAGGCCGTCGTACGCCACGGCCGGTTAGCCGCAATCCTTCAAATGCCTGCGGTGAGGTTACTTCGTGGATGAGGTGCAGGTCGATATAAAGAAGCGACGGCTTGTCGGCTTCTTCGTAGACGACGTGGGCGTCCCAAATTTTGTCGTAGAGTGTCTTCATCAAGCAGGCATTGTTCTTTATCGCCTAATCCCTCTTCTTCTCCCTTTTTCCAGATCCCGTTTTCCTAGGAAACGTGCCTAAACGGAATGACCTGTCGTCTTGACGCCTAGATTCCCTATTGCACGCTCGCCGACAAGACGGCCCATTTCTTCGGTGGAAACGAGCTTATCGTAATTGTCCGGTGCGATGTCGGCGGTGCGATAGCCTTCATTTAATACCGCTTCGATGGCGTCTTCTATCGCGGTCGCAGCTGGCTCGTTCTTCGCAGAATATCGAAGGAGAAGTGCCGCCGAGGCGATCGTGCCTAGCGGATTGGCGATGTTTTGGCCGGCAATCTGCGGTGCCGAACCGTGGACCGGTTCATAGAGGCCGATGTTCGAACCGATGGTCGCCGAAGCGAGCATTCCGAGCGAGCCAGTCAAGACAGCCGCCTCGTCAGAAAGAATGTCCCCGAAAAGATTTTCGGTGAGAATCACGTCGAACTGGGTCGGTGCCGTGACAAGGTGCATCGCGCAAGCATCGACGAAGAGATGCTCCAGCTCAACAGAAGGGTAATCACCGCCTATTCGTGTCACGGTCTCCCGCCAGATCTGAGATGTTTCAAGGACGTTGGCTTTGTCCACCGATGTCACTTTTTTGCGTCGTCCTAACGCCGCTTCAAACGCGACCCTGGCCACACGCTCGACCTCGTCGACCGAATACTTCATTGTGTTGTATCCGCCGGTGCGACCTTCATCAAAGCCGCGGGGCGTTCCAAAATAAAGGCCGCCGAGAAGTTCGCGAACGATGAGAAGGTCGGTGCCGGCAAATATTTCGGGCCGCAGTGGTGACGAATCGATAAGAGCAGGGACCGCCTTTGACGGACGCAGATTCGCGAAACCGCCCAGAGCCTGTCTAAGCTCGAGCAGACCGATCTCAGGCCGCTCGTGCGGCGGCAGGCCGTCAAACTCAGGCGAGCCGACAGCACCCAGGAAAACCGCGTCGCTGCTAATGCATGACGCACGCGTTTCTTCCGGCAGCGGCGAGCCCTTCTCGCGGATCGCTACGCCGCCGATAAGGTGCTCTTCGGTATCGATATCGATATTGAATGCGGACGCAAAGTCTCTCAGAACCCGAACCGCTTGGCGCGTAACTTCGGGCCCGATGCCGTCACCAGGCAGAACAGTTATCTTCATAAAACCTTAGGCCGCGAGGAGCGGCATTTGACGTTCCTGAATAATTCCGATCAGGTCCTGTTCGTAGATATTCTTCTTTTTGTCGGCAAGCTGTACAAATCGAGAATATAGATCGGTGATCTCTTCCGGATCGAATGAGAATCCGAGTTCTTCATATCGTGATGACAGAGCGTGCCGTCCGGAGTGCTTGCCGAGCACGATATCGTTCTTCGAAACGCCAACCGATTCCGGCGTCATTATCTCGTAACAAAGCGGATTGCTCAACACTCCGTGCTGGTGAATGCCTGCTTCGTGAGCAAATGCGTTGCGGCCCACTATCGCCTTGTTCGGCTGGACACCGAAGCTGATTATCGATGTAAGCAGTTCGCTCGCCGGAAAGAGTTGTGTCGTATCGATCCCATTTTCATACGGGATCTTATCGGCACGGACGGCACACGCCATTACGAATTCTTCCAGCGAAGCATTTCCGGCCCGTTCGCCGATACCGTTTATCGTGCATTCGACCTGACGGGCTCCTGCTTCAACTGCGGCAAGGCTGTTTGCAACCGCAAGGCCCAGATCATTGTGGCAATGGACGCTGATCGTGACGTCACGGTCACCGACAACGCGCTGCTTGACCGTTCGAATAAGGTTTGCGTATTCGGTAGGCAGGGTATATCCGACGGTGTCAGGGACGTTAAGGATCGTTGCGCCTTCGTCGACTGCGGCGGCGAATACCTCGCAGACATAATCAATATCGCTGCGCGTCGCATCCTCGGCCGAGAACTCTACCTCATCGGCTAACTCTTTAGCCGTGCGGACCGCTGTACGCGTCATCTCAAGCACTTCCGACCTTGTCTTCTTTAGCTTGAACTCAAGATGAATGTCCGATGTCGCGACGAAAGTATGAATGCGCGAACGATGAGCTCCTTTCAGAGCATCGGCTGCACGATAGATATCGTCCCCGATCGTACGGGCGAGAGCAGCCACGGTCACTCGCTTGCATTCGGCAGAAACGGCCCGCACCGATTTGAAGTCACCATCCGAGGCGATAGGGAATCCGGCCTCGATTACATCGACGCCGAGCATTTCCAACTGCTGAGCCATTTGGATCTTTTCCTCAAGGTACATTGAGCAGCCCGGCGATTGTTCTCCATCGCGCAGCGTCGTATCAAAAATGGCGATCTTATCAGTAGTCATATCTTCTCCGTCACAAAAGCCGCACCTGAAAAAAAGCAAATGATGGCCTAAAACGAATCTTAGCCTCTCAAAATGCCCAAAGTCAATATTATCTTTTCAGTTTTTGTATAATATATTGTAATATTCTTATCAAGTCGCCACAGATTTGTTATCCTTGTATTAGAAACACTTTTCAGGAGAGTCGGCGGGCCGTTGATCTGCGGCGCTGAGTTGTATGGATATAAATCAACTTGAAGTACTGGTTACGGTCGCTCGCGAAAAGAGCTTTTCAAGGGCAGCCGAGATATTGGACCGCACGCAGCCCGCGGTAAGCCAGGCGATCCGACGCTTGGAGGCCGAGATCGGTGAAACTCTCTTTGACCGCTCGTCAAAGGATGGAACACTCACTTTTGCGGGAGAGGTACTGGTCGGCTATGCACGGCAGATGCTGAACCTCAGGAATACGGCGAGTAACGCTATCCGCGATCTTCGCGGGCTGCACAAGGGTAAGGTCACGATCTCGGCCAACGAACATACCGTGTTCTGCCTTTTGCCGGTCATCCGGGCCTTCAGGGAGCAACATCCGAATATCAAGATCGAGGTTCAACGCGGAGTGGCTAGCCGGATCCCTAAGGAGATAACGGCAAGGGAAGTTGAGCTCGGAGTTATTTCGTTCAAGCCCAACGATGAATCATTGCGCTCGGTTTCGATCCTAACGGACGAACTAAAGCTGATCGTCTCGCCTTCGCATCCGCTGGCGTCGCGAAAGACGGTTTCGGTGAAAGATCTTGGAAACGAGATATTTATCGCTCACAACGCCGTCTCGCCGTATCGACGGAAGGTGATCGAAACATTTGAGAAGAATAAGACAACCTTGAATATTGCCGTTGAGCTGCCCTCGCTTGAGGCGATAAAGCGGCTTGTCGAGACCGGAGCCGGTGTAGCTTTGGTACCGAAGCTGGCTGCTAAGGGCGAGATAGACAGCGGCCAACTGGTCGGGCTTTCCGTTCCCGAAATGAAACTCGAACGAAAACTGAACATTGTTTATCGAAAGAACTCGGTGCTCTCACACGCCGCCGAAGCTTTTCTCAAAACGGCAAGGGAAATGAGCCACTGAGCTGCTTCGACATCTTTTTTGTTGTAGAGAAACAATTTAAGGCTTAAGATAGACGTTCAAGAGCATTACCGACGGTAAAATTAAACGTTCACCACAAGAGCGACAGTTTCACTGTATCCGACGTACCCAGAACAATATGTTTGATCAATTTACACTCGGCATCGAGGAAGAATTCCAGATCGTTGACCCCGAATCTCGTGAGCTGAAATCACACGTATCTGAGATATTGGAAGAGGGCAAGCTGCTTCTAGGCGAGAAGATCAAGCCTGAGATGATCCAATCGATGATCGAAGTCGGAACCGGAGTGTGTGCAAACATTCAGGAAGCCCGAGAAGATCTGACCAAACTACGCTGCATAATCTCGAGCCTTGCCCGAAAAAAGAACATGGCGATCGTCGCCGCATCGACCCATCCCTTCTCAAAATGGTCTGAGCAAGAGATCTACGAGGGCGACCGGTACAAGCTGCTGGTTGACGAACTGCAAATGGTGGCCCGCAGCCTGCTGATCTTTGGGCTGCACGTGCACGTCGGCATCCCTGACCTCGAAAAGCGGATCCAGGTAATGAACGCGGCGCGATACTTCCTGCCGCACATTTTGGCACTGACCACGTCGTCCCCGTTCTGGCTGGGTTTCAATACAGGATTAAAATCGTACCGAAGCGAGGTATTCAAGAAGTTTCCACGAACTGAGATACCGGACACATTTGAATCTTATCAGCAGTTTCAGGCCTATGTTGATCTGCTGGTGAAGATGAACTGCATCCAGAATGGTTCGAAGATCTGGTGGGATGTGAGGCCTCATCACCTGTTCCCGACGCTAGAATTCCGCATTTGCGACATTCCTACTCGGGTCGATGACACGATCGCCATTGCCGCTCTGTTTCAGGCAGTCGTGGCAAAATTGATGGTGCTGAACGAAGGAAATATCGGCTTCCGCATCTATCATCGCCGCCTGATCTTAGAGAATAAATGGCGTGCGATCCGATACGGCCTTGACGGCAATCTGCTCGACCTTGGCAAACAAAAAGAGGTCCCGGCTAGAGACCTGATCCGCGAGCTCCTTGATTTTGTTGATGATGTGGTCGATCCGCTCGATTCCCGAAAAGAGATCGAGCACATTCACACCATCCTCGAACGCGGAACCTCGGCCGATGAGCAGCTACGGGTCTTTGAGGAATCAGGAGGTGACTTCAAGGCGGTGGTAGATATGCTGATGGTCAACACACTTGAAAACGTGCCGGAGGATTGTTTTGCCTAGCCTTCCTTGAGCTTTCGACGGCGACTAATTCCGCAGGTGGAGAAGAGCCAAACGAAGAAAGTTCTCAAACAAGATGCGACCATCACGGCTCTCGTTGGGATGTTCCCAGCGGGTCGGGTTTTTGGACCAATCTTCGAATGATTTTTCGAGATGGAATTGGACGGCGTAAATGAGTTGGCCCTTGTCGGCCCGTACCATCATCTGGTTTTTGCAGAGGTATGATGAAGCCAGAAGCTTGAAGCCGTCAGGAACGCCTACTATTTGTACCCCGTGGTTTTGCCAGACACGAAGTATGTTGTCTTCTTTAGTGTAGTCCTGCCAGATACCTGAGCTTTCGTCGTTATTTCCGGCAAATATCGGATCCGTTGTATCTAGGATCTTAACGAAACGATACTGATACTCGGACTGCCGATCGGTACGCTTTTCCGCTAGTTCCTTGTTGTCCAAGGTCTTGAGAGCCGCCCCAAACGCCAAACCTACCAACTGATGTGCCCCGCATATAGCCAGGACCGGGATCTGCGTATTGTGTATGAAATCAGAAAAGCTCGCAATGTGCTCGGGATTGTAGTAATCGAAATCGCTGAACGTACCGCTCATAACGATCGCATCAGGCTTGAAGTCGCGTGCGGCGCCAGCGACCTCGGACAGATGGACAGTGAGCGTTTTGGGCTGCTTGACGAGCCGTAGAACATTCTTGGCTATATTGTTACAGGCCATCGACGATACGTAACGTTCAAAACGCAGCCGACTCTCGACCGAGTCACCCCAGTCGTCGCGTGCGAGCTCGGACATGTCCGATTCGTAACGCAGGAGACAGTTCACAATAAGCACGCGGGCGTGCTCGATCTTTTTCTCGATCGGCTCATACCGGCAAAACGCGCGCTTATTGTACGGGAACGGTAGTTCCTCTGAAACTGTTGTCTTTACTGCCCCATCTAACATAAACGTCAATATTACGTTAAAAGTTAAGGAAATCGAAATATCGATGTCCGGATCTTGAAGATTATATCAGGAATTCCGCTGGCTGGTCGAGTTTTTGAAGTCAGGCATTCTCTCGCCTGGCCCGATCTCCAGGACCTCGTTCCGCACGAGTTTGACCAACGCCGAGCGGGCGCGTCCGTGGGCCTGCGGAGAAGTTTGTGAAGCGGAAAGCTCGAAGGTAAGGATCAGTTTGTGCCAGGCAACTTCCAATTCGTCGGCAAGGACCGAGATCTTTGTTATGTCATACGGAATCGCTACGCCGCCGCATCCGAGCCGTGCAAAGACCATCAAATAGCGGGCGGTCGCCAGATCCGGACAGCTAAAACGCCGCTTGCCGACCTTAAGCTCTATTCCGAGTAGCGTAAAAAGTATTTCAGGGGTGTTCTCGCGGGCAGGGATGTCCATCTCGTACGAACGTGTCCGTTGAGTACGAACTTTTTCTCTATAGATGGTTGGGATCCAGGTGTCCTTTAGCTCCTCAGCGATCGTGAGCATCCTGCTTTACTTACTCATCGCCCCGATAGTCTGGGTCGTCTGCGAAAACTTCTCGATGATGCTGTCGCTGAAAATGCCAAGATAGAAAACGCCGACGACCGCTATGAGCAAAGCGGCGGCGAGGCCGATGGGCATTTTCGGCTCAAGCCATTGTGTCGTCCGTTCCTTAAAGAACATCACAACGATGAGGCGGAGGTAGTAATACGCCGAAATTGCCGTGTTGACGACAGCCGCGACGACGACGATGGTCAGCAGCGTGTTCTGCGCCTCGAGCGCGGGTCGGAAGACGAGGACCTTGCCCATAAATCCTGCCGTCAGCGGAATGCCCAGCAGGCTGAGCATAAAGAGCGAGAGCGTGAATGAGAGAACGGGTGACCGGAAGCCGATACCGTTGTAATCGTCAAACTCCGTTCGGCGATCGTTCTTTTGTCCGAGAAGCGTGATGATCGCGAAGGCTCCGAGATTTGTGATCGCGTAGGTCAGCATATAAAACGCGACCGAAGCAATGGCGGCGTCGCGATCGGCCGCATTGACGGCAGCTCCGGCACCGAGAAAGCCGACCAGGGCATAACCCGCATGAGCGATCGACGAGTACGCCAGCATCCGCTTAATGTTGTTCTGCATGATCGCCGCGACGTTGCCGACGGTCATTGTCAGAATTGCCATCACGCTCAGCACTGTTATCCACGTGTCGTGAAGATATCCGGAAGCCTGAGCACCGGCGATAAGCGGAAATCCAAGAACGAAAACGCGGAGAAATGACGCGAATGCGGCCGCTTTCGGTCCGGCGGCCATAAAGCCGGTGACCGGGCTCGGGGCACCTTCGTAAACGTCGGGCGTCCAGATGTGGAACGGAACGGTCGCGACCTTGAAGCCGAAGCCGATTATCAGCATCGCAGCTCCGATCAGAAGCAGAGCAGGGAAGTTCGGATCACCCACCTTTGCGGCTATTGCGGTAAGGTTCGTCGAACCCGTGGCACCGTAGACGAGTGCCATACCGTAGAGCAGGAAAGCCGACGCGAAGGAGCCGAGAATGAAATACTTCATTGCCGATTCATTCGACTTGAGGTCCGATTTGCGGAAACCGGCCATTACGTAGGTTGCGATCGAAAGGGTCTCAAGGCCCAGGAAAATTACGACCAGGTCATTGCCCGACGCCATCAGCATCATGCCAAAAGTTGCGAACATCAGCAGAGCATGATACTCACCTGCAGGAACATTTTCGTTATCGACCCAGACCGTCGAGATCAGGATCGTCATTGCCGTCACAAACAGAAATACGAATGAGAATGCCATCCGTAGATTGTCGTGAACGATCATTCCGTTGAATGTCGAGGCAGGCTGGGCCTGAGTCCACATCACGCCCAAAACGACGGCCGAGGCCGCAAGGCCGATAAGGGAGACAATTCCCGTCACACGACGCTGCTTCGGGAAAAAGCTGTCGTAGACCATAGCCACTATGCCCGCGAGAGCCACTATTAGCTCGGGCAAAATGCTCGAAACGCTGACGTTAGGGTCTACCAATTGTGCCAGGAAAAATGAATTCATCGTTGATCTTCACTGTCGCTATCAGCCTTTACCGGCCGTAGTCTCAAAATTTCTTCTCGCCGGCCCTTATCTCGGCCTTCAGGTGATTCTCCTTGGGCGGTATCGGGCACGAATATTTATCGGTTCCATAGGCACAATTAGGATTGTACGCAAGGTTGAAATCAAGGATGACGATGTTTCCTTTAGGCATCCTGATGTCAATATATCTGCCCACACCGTACGTCGTATCGCCGCTTGTCAGGTCGCGAAACGGAATAAACAAAAGGTCCGCATACTCTGGAAATTTTGCCCGGATATCAGGATCTCCCTGATAAACGCTCAACTTGTGTTCGGTACCGCTCAGCCGAAATGTCAGTGCTCCGTACTTTACGAACTTTTTCAAAACCGTCGACGAGGTCGGCATCAGAAAGAACTTTTCATCAGCCGTTCGCTCAAATCTGGCTTGGACGCGATAAGATCGGTCCACTGCAAAATAGCTAAGGCCTGTGAACGACGCAAGATCGGCCTCCGACAATGGAGTCTTTTCCTTATCGCGAAATTCGCGGTCTCGACCCTGGCGAAATACTTTCCAGTCGGTCGTTCCGTAGAACGTCTGGGCCGTCGAACCTGCGGCCAAGAGAAGCGATATCAATAAGCTCGCAATTATCGCCCGAATCATACGGACTATTTTCCTTCCGGCGGTCTTCCGAGGTTGGCATCGACCTGCTCTACCTCGCCGCCGGCCCTTTGCATAACACGCTTTTGGATCTCTGAAACTGAGGCCTGCGTTGCGTCAAGAAATGGTTTAGGATAGACGCCCATGAACACCATCAGAAAGACCAAAGGAGCGATAAGCCCGATCTCGCGATAACTCAGATCCTTTAACGATCGGTTCTTTTCGTTCGTTACCTTGCCAAAGAACACACGCTGGATCATCCACAACAAATACACAGCGGCAAAGATCACGCCGGTTCCGGCGAACATTGTCGCGACATAGTTCCAGTTTGCCGTCGCAGATATCGGAAGTATGGTCGCCTTCCACATTCCGACCATGATCAGAAACTCGCCGACAAAACCATTCAGGAAAGGAAGGCCGACAGAGGACATTGCCGTTATCACAAAAATAGTCGCGTAGATCGGCATTACATTAGCGAGGCCGCCGAAATCCGATATTTGCCGCGTGTGTCGCCGCTCGTAGATAAAGCCGACGAGCAGGAACAACGCTCCGGTCGAAACACCGTGAGCCAGCATCGTGAACACCGCACCCTGCATTCCCCATTCCGTGAACGAGAACATGCCAAGGATGACAAATCCCATGTGAGCGACCGACGAATAGGCGACCAAGCGTTTGACGTCGGGCTGGACCATGGCTACGAGTGCCCCGTAAATAATGCCGATGATCGCAAGAATTATGAATAGCGGCGCCCATTCGCGTGCCTGATCGGGGAAGAGCACGAAGCAGAACCGCATCAGGCCGTACGTTCCCATTTTTAGTAGAACGGCGGCGAGGATGACCGAACCAGCGGTCGGCGCCTCGGTATGAGCGTCCGGCAGCCATGTGTGGAACGGGAACAGCGGAACCTTGATCGCGAACGCCAGTGCGAAGGCGAGGAATAACAAAGATCCTGCAACGGGCGTGAACGTCAGGGTATTCATCTTCACCGCGTTCGCCAGTGCCACGAAATCGAATGTGCCTGACGCTGCACCGCCCGGAATGTTCGCGTACAGGAAGTAGAGCGAGATGATCGCTACGAGCATCAGTAAACTGCCCAACGCCGTGAAAATAAAGAACTTAACCGCCGCGTAAATGCGATTCTCGCCTCCCCAAACGCCGATAAGGAAGAACATCGGGATGAGCGAGGCTTCAAAGAACAGATAAAATACCAGCAGGTCAAGCGAAACAAATACCCCGATCATCGCGGATTCAAGCAGCAACAGGAAAATATAAAATGCGGTCGCCTTTTTTTCGACGGCATGCCACGTCGAAATAATAGCGATCGGCATGATGAAAGTCGTCAATATCACCAGCCAGAGGCTCAAACCGTCAACACCTACGTGGTAATTCGTATTTATCGCTTTGATCCAAGGCACATACTTTTCAAAGTAGAAACCGCTTGCCGACGGGGCACCCTGATTGCCAAGCAGGAACAGAGAGATCACGAAATTGATGATCGTAAAGACTAACGTTACCCACTTAAGCTGGCTCTCCTGCTTCCAGAACATTTGGTGCCCAAGCACCGCTAGAGCTCCGATCACCGGCAGCAAGATGAGAATAGTGAGCAGATTTTCCGAAATGAAATTCATGTTAGCTGATCAGCTTAAAACCAAAATATATAAAATATCCGAGCACTGCTATTGCACCGAGCATGATTATGGCCGCATAGGTGCGGACGAAACCGACCTGCAGCTGACGGGCAAGGTTACCTAGCTCGGAAACAAAGTGGCCGATCCCGTTGACGATGCCGTCAATGAAGCCGACATCAAAGCCCTTCCACAGGCCTTCGCGGGAAAGCTTGGTTATCGGGTCAACGATGTAGCCATTATAAAACTCATCAAGCCGCCATTTTTGCTCAAGGATCTTGGGCATTTTGCGGAGCGGGTCGCTGCGAAATGCGAACCAGCCGATCGCGATACCAATCCCCGCCATTACGACGGAAAGCAGAGCCAGGAGGCGTTCCTTCTGCACAACCTCGGGAGCATGCGATTCTGCCGCTTCACGGGCCGCCACTGCCGTTTCCATTTTGGTTTCGGCAACCACCGGCTCAAGCACGTGTTCGAAGGCATTAGCGTCCTTAATGCCTAACAGCGAACTCATCGCATAAGGCACGCCGACCAATCCGCCGACGGTCGATAAGAACGCCAGAATGATCAGCGGCACCGTCATCACCCACGGTGATTCGTGCGGTTTGAAATCATGCGGAATGTGATGATGCTCTTCCTCGTCGTCATCATGGACGTGGGCGTGTGCGTCTTCGTGAGAATCGTGGTCGTCAACGGCGTGCTCGCCCTCGATCTCGTGATGAAAACGCTCTTCGCCCCAAAACGTCATCACCATCATGCGTGTCATATAGACAGCGGTCAGAACAGCGGTGATAACGGCCACACCCCAGAGAAATTCTTCGCCCGGAAACACCCCAGCCGGAAAATACTTATCGGCGGCAAAAGTCTTATAAAGTATTTCGTCCTTAGAGAAAAAGCCTGCCCAGATCGGAATGCCGCAGATCGCGAGCCAGCCCATTGCCATCGTAATGAACGTGATGGGCATGTATTTCTTCAGATTGCCCATCTTCCGCATGTCCTGTTCGTGGTGCATTCCGTGAATGACCGAACCGGACCCAAGAAATAGCAACGCTTTGAAAAAGGCGTGCGTCATTACGTGAAAGATCGCGACCGTAAATGCCCCTACGCCCGCGGCAAGGAACATAAATCCAAGCTGCGAGACCGTTGAATATGCCAATACTTTCTTAATGTCGTTCTGCGCGATCGCGATCGAAGCCGCAAATATCGCCGTAGCCGCACCGATAATTGCGATAATCCACATCGCGGTAGGCGACATCTGATAGATAGCGTTAGAGCGGACGACCAAATAAACACCCGCGGTAACCATTGTCGCGGCGTGGATAAGGGCTGAAACAGGCGTTGGGCCTGCCATTGCGTCCGGCAGCCAGGTTAGCAGCGGTATCTGAGCGGATTTTCCCGTAGCTCCTATAAATAGCAGAACTCCAACCGAAGTGAGCCCGCCCGCGACGATCGCTCCCCATGTGAATGGGTCGGCTGACATGTTTTCAAGTACATACGTAAAAACACTCTGCACCTGCTGGCCATCGACCGTTTTATCAAAGAAGGATATCGAACCCGTGAGCGTGAAGATCAGGAATATACCCATCAGCACGCCCCAATCGCCGATGCGGTTCATTACAAACGCTTTCTTTGCCGCCTCGCGTGCTTCGTCCTTTTTGATGTAGTAACCGATCAAAAGATACGAGCAGAGCCCGACACCTTCCCACCCGACGAACATAAGCAGATAGTTATCTGCCAGAATGAGCGTCAGCATTGAGAACATGAACAGGTTCAGATAGGCGAAAAAGCGGTAAAAGCCTTTATCGCCATGCATATAACCGGTCGCGAAGATGTGAATCAGGAGGCCGACGAACGTGATGAAGCATGCATAGATTCCACTAAGGCGATCCATGCCGAGTCCGAAATCGGCTCGGAAGCCGCCAACGTTTATCCATGTCCAGATCTGATCAAGTACCGGTTTATCGGCGTATAACGCTCCGGTATGCGGTGTGCCGATACCGAAAGCGATCATGAACGCCACGATCGTCGAGACAGCGATGGCACCGCACGCGACAACGCCGCTGAACGTTTCGTTCTTCAACCGTCCGCCGATGAGCCAGTTAATGACCGCACCAGCCAACGGGGCAAAAATGATCAGACTTAAAAGGTTGTTTTCAGTCATTCTAAAAACTTAGATCGTCGCCATCCAAATGTCCGACAAACTTCAGTCTGTCGTCAGTATTCGTAAACCTTGGTTGTCGGAAGTTCAACAAACTAAAGTTTGTTGGACGGTCAATTCTTCAAAATACTTGCGTCGTCCACGTCGATCGAGACCCGATTGCGGAAGAACGCGATGATGATGCCGAGGCCGACGGCCGCTTCGGCAGCGGCGACGCTCATTACCATAAATACGAAAAGCTGGCCCGTCACGTCTGCGTAGTAACGCGAAAATGCGACAAACGTCAGGTTTACCGCGTTCAGCATCAGCTCAATGCACATGAACATTCCCAGTGCGTTGCGTTTGAAGATAACGCCGACCGCTCCGATGGTGAACAATATTCCTGATAGCGCCAGATAGCTGGCTAAACTCGGTTCCATAGGCTATTACAAGGCGATGCGATAATCGTCCTTCTGTTCTTCTTCGTGACGGCGGTCCAGTTCTTCGTTAACCACGAGCCTCAACTCGCCCGGCTCCAATCTTCGAACAAGGATCACCCCGCCGATGATCGCCATAAGCAAAAGAACGCCTACGATCTCCACAGGCAGCAGATATTCGGTGTACATTGCCTGCCCGATGCTCATCGTTTTACCGACTGTCTCATCTACATTGACGGCCTGCTTCGGGGCACGCATTACGGCGTAGAAGATGAAGAATGTCTGAGCAAGCAGGATAAGCCCAAGGCCGCCGCCGACGGCATAAAGGTATCGCAAACGATTTAATGGTTTGTCGTCATCGAGATTCAAAAGCATGATCACGAACACCACCAGAACCATGATCGCTCCGGCGTAGATAAGTATCTGCACGGCTGCAATGAACGGAGCCGCCAGCGTCACATAAATACATGACAGCGCAATGAAAACGCCAACCAGCGAGATCGCGCTGTACAGCGGATTCTTGTGATAGACCATCGAGATCGCGCAAGCGATCGCAAAGCCGGCAAATAGAAAAAATAGTACGGTCGAGGCCATATTTTTACCACAGAGACACAGAGGCACGGAGAGAAACTTTAGTTCGTCGGCAAAGACAACTCAGAAAAACTCTGTCTCTGTCCCTCTAAGGTGAAAAACGAAACTAACTATTCAACAAAAACACAACAACGATCGTGACGATAACGTTGGCTATTGCCAGAGGCAACAGGAACTTCCATCCGAAGTTCATAAGCTGATCGAACCTGAACCTCGGCAATGTGCCGCGAACCCAAATATAGAAAAACAGGAATCCGCAGATCTTGCCGATAAACGCCAGGTGGCTGACCAGGGCGTAAGGGATCGATCCCACTTCGAAGATATGGCTTAACCCCGGCACATACCAGCCGCCCAGGAAAAGTACGGTGGCCATTACCGAAACGGTGAACATGTTCACGTATTCGGCCATGAAAAACAGTGCGAACTTGAGGGCCGAATATTCGGTATGGAAACCTGCGACGAGTTCGGTCTCGGCTTCCGGCAGATCGAACGGGACACGATTCGTTTCAGCGAAGGCGGCGATCAAAAATACTATAAACCCGATTATCTGCGGGATGATATACCACCTGAACGGCGAATTGATCTGAGCATAGATGATACCGTTCAGATCGAGTGTGCCGGCGAGCATTACGACGCCGAGAACCGAAGCTCCCATGGCAAGTTCGTACGAGATCATCTGGGCCGACGAACGCAAGCCGCCCATAAGGCTGTATTTGCTGTTCGAAGACCAACCGGCCAGAGCAATTCCGTAGACGCCCACTGAGGTGATACCCAAAACGAAAAGCACACCGACATCTATCTGTGAGATCGTCAGCGGCATGTTGCGGCCCTGTTCGGCTATCCAGATGATCGCCGGGCCCAAGGTCGGCCAATCGGCAACGTAGGGAACGAGCCAGCCTAGTGGATCAGCGATGCGCGGGCCAAACGGATAGACCGCTATCGGCAAGATCGCACACGTCAACGCAACAAGCGGTGCCAGGAAATAGACGAACTTGGTCGATTTATCCGGGACGAGATCTTCCTTAAAGATGAACTTCAGCAGGTCGGCAAATGGCTGCAAAACTCCCCACGGACCAACGCGATTGGGGCCTATGCGGCCTTGTATCCAGCCGAGGACCTTTCTTTCCGCCAAAACCGTGTACGCCACGATCATCAGCACGCCCTGAAAGGCAAGCAGGATCCCAACGCTGTAAACGATGAACGGAAATGCGGATTTTAGAACTGATTCCATAGAACGCTAACGAATGAGCTAGCCCAATAATCTATTTGCGGCAAGGCCGACATTCTTACTCTCGATCGCCGACTCCAACCGCGGCGGCTTCTGCCAACTCTCTGATCTTTGGAGTTCCATCCGGTTCGAATTGGGCCAGAGGTGCAAGTAGCAAATTCTCCGGTTTTGGATTGCCGTTAGCAAGCAAATGGAACTGGGCCGTTTTGCTGGTCATCGTCGTCAATCGATGCAATTTATGACCCACACGCGGTGTCTCATTGTTCTTGTCACCTGCGTCGCCCAAGGCATCGACATTTTTTCGCAGAGCATCGGCTATAAGTGGAAGGTCCCGGCCCTCGGCCGTTACGTGCTTCGCCTGCACCGGATTCGATTCATCCTTTAGGGCCGGATAACGAAGGCCTTCATATACCGGAACTGAATCCGCAAGGTTCTTGAAAACGCCGGAGGCAGAGAAGTCGTACCCCAGGTCAGCACCCATTTCCCGGGCGATCAGGTTTGTGATCATCCAGTCGGGTTTTGCCTGATTAAGCGGCTCGATGGCCTTTCGGACACGCTGAACATTGCCGGCATTGTTCGTAAACGTGCCATCGACTTCGGCAAATGAGGCCGCGGGCAGTACGACATCAGCGTAGGCAGTCGTGTCGGTCTCGAACAACTCCTGGACAACGACGAAATCCTTGTCCTGCAGCAGAAGTGGATCCTGAAGGCTTCCGGCGACCAGAACTGCCTTAGACCTTGCCGCGACGTCAGCTGCGGTTCCCGCCTGCGGCAGAATATCGATGGCGCCGACGGAGTTGTTATAGAGCGGCAACGGATGAAGCAGAACGCGTCCGCCGTCCGAGGCAAAATTTCCTGCAGAACCGGCGATCAAGGCCTGGGCTTCCGCGGAAAGCTCATTTCCGGCCATTATCACGAGATCGCCTGTTGTCTCTTCGATCGTTCGGCGACACGCGGCAAGTTCTTCGGCGTCGACGCCAAGCTTTCTGGCGGCGTCTTCTTCACCAAGCCCGCCAAAGAGCGAAAGCACGAAAGCATCGTATGAACCGCCCGCGACATGAACGAACTGGGTTGCGCTACGCACAAGATTTATTGGTCGTTCGTTGACCACGATCAACTTCGCTCCGCCATTTCGGACCGCCTGCCGTGCCTGTTTGGCGGTATATGTTTGTTCTTCTTCAGGCTCGCCGCCGATAAGTAATATGGTGCTCGCGTAACGAATATCTTTATGCGTCGCAAGCGGTGCACTGAGATTTTGAAAGAACGCTGACATGTCCGCCCGGTCATCTACAGCGACCGGCCCTTTAACGACTTCGCTAGCGAAACGGCCGAGCGTGAACAGCGATTCGTTGGTCAGCCGCGGACTCGCCATCACACCGACCGATCCCGCGTTCTCTTCAAATCTTCGGCCGATAAGTTCGATCGCTTGATCCCATGTCGCCGGGATAAGTTTGCCGCCCTTCGAATAACGGATGAGGGGCGTCTTAATGCGATCCTTACTGTTGACGAACTCGTGAGCAAACCGCGCCTTTACATCCAGAAACTCACCATTGAGGCCATTTACGTAACGGTCGCGGGCGACTATTCGATGCACGAGCCCGCCGCGCGAACCGATCGAGAGCTGCATCCCATCCGACGAATAGACGTCGGTCGTGATCGTCTGATCAAGTTCCCAAGGCCGCGTTTCATGACGGTAAACGCCATCCAGAAGCGTGCCCGTCGGGCAAACCTCGATGCAGTTTCCACACTGCGAACAGTTCAGCCATCCGCCGTAGGTTCCGATCACGGTGTTGGCACCTCGATTACCTGCCTCGATCGCATCTTCACCCATCCACTCGTTGCAGACGCGAGTGCAGCGTTTGCAAAGGATGCACCGCTGCGGGTCGTTGGCGACGATCGGCGACAGATATTTCTCGGGCATCGCGTTCTTCTTCTCGGAAAAACGCTGTTCGACATCGCCCCAGTCAAAAATAACTTCCTGCAGCTCGCATTCGCCGCCGCGGTCGCAAACAGGACAATCGAGCGGGTGGTTCGTCAACAAAAACTCGCCCATCGCCCGCTGAGCCTTTTCGATCTCTGGGCTTTGTGTGGTCACGACCATACCGTCCGTTACCTTGATCGTGCACGAGGTCTGAAGTTTGGGCATTTTGTCGATGCGTACAAGACACATTCGGCAGGATGCCTGCGGCTCAAGGTCCTTGTAATAGCAGAACGAAGGAATGCTCTCGGCGTTATCGCGGCAGACGTCGATAAGGACGGCGCCTTTTTCAGCCTCAAGCTCCTGGCCGTTGATGGTTACTTTTATAAGTTCAGTTGACATCTATAGAAGTGTCGTTTCGATCCTTCGGTCTCATCTTCCTTCGTCTTCTTCATCCTTACTCTGTGGTCATCAGATCATCTGACCACCGAACAAGAAGAAAGAGAGGAAGAAGATGCAAAGCAAAACTTAATCTTTTTTCTCCGCCGCGCTGGCAGCGGTATTCTTCTTCTTTCCTCTCGGGCGCGTCTTGCCGAAGCTGCCGGCAAAGATCTTGCCACGTCGAGTTCTCTTATCACCTTTTCCCATTATTATTACTCCTCTTTAATTCTCGTCCAGATCGCGTACGCCTGGAAATCCATTGTCAAAAAAGTTCCTCGCCCGCAGCATTGCGGCCGGAACGGCGGTCACATGATTCAGGTTCGGATCCCGAATTATGGACCGGCGAAGCTGATCGCGTCCGACGCCGCGGCGGCGCATTGCCTGAAACGCAACCTCAGAATTCTTTGGCGTTACGACTGTGTCGCCTTCCAAATTTATCAAGAGCATCCTTGCCCGCGGCGACCAATCGTAGCAGTCGTTGTCCTTCAGCAATTTCGCGGCGGGATCGCGAAGGTCCATCGTCTCCATCACTTTTCTGAAGCGCGGTGTGACGACATTGAAGATGCTGTTCTTTGCCCGCATCAAGACGGCTGTGACCCCGATGCGTTTAATTATGTCCGCGTCCTTGACCTTGCCGCCGTATGCATTATTTATGGTAAACGCCATCGAAGGCTTGAAATAATCGGTGATCTTAACTCCTTTATTCTTATGGAGAAAATACACCAGATCGCCCAGCAAATAAGTTCGTACTACGAAACCGGCCTGATCGGTGGGCTGTTCGAGCATGAACTCGACCGTACTGCCCGAAAGATCATAGGGGCCGGATGCGGGTGCGGCCGCCGTCACGCGATGAGCAGGGTCGTTCGACCTTTCCAATTCGCGTACCTGTGCCATGGCCACACCACCACCTTCTGAATAACCGGTGACGAAAAGAGCCTCGCCGATATTGACGTTGTTCCGCCGAGCCGTCGCCCGGGCAGGTTTTACCAGGTCCATTCCGGCAAAGCTGTTAACAACGTTCGCGGGGTAGGGATGTCCGCCTGTGTGATCGCCTTGGCCTATATAGTCGGGCATAGCGATGGCGTAACCGCCGGACGCGAACGCAAGCATCGCGGTCTCCGGCTCGCTGCCGTTGGCAGATCCAAGATACCGCGACGGCATTCCGTTGTTATAGACGGTCGTTCCATGGTTGAAGATCACCAGGCCGTTGGGTGCTCCATTTACGGGAAGGATGACCAATCCCGAAAGGATCGCGTTCCGGCCGTTGGCGTCGCGGGAACGGTACGTAACCTTGTATAAATTCAAAGATCCTCGAAGCCGTTCCGGTGCGTCCGAGCCGAAGACCGCCGCCATTCGCTTGTTAAACTGGGCCGCGGTCACGCTGGCGGTTCGCTGCGCGGTGACCAGCCCATTCGGGCCAGCCGACTGAGCTAGCGAAAGTGCCGATAACGCGACCGAAAGAACTGCGGCGGCTACGAGCTTTCTTAACTTGCGAGGTGCGGTCATTCTCAAATGTTGGCTTCGATCACATTACCGTTGGCCTTTGTGACAAGCCATTTCTTAAAGTCTTCCGGAAACTGCTTGACTGCCGACTGGATCGGCCATGCTGCCGCGTCGCCCAAGGGGCAGAACGATTTGCCCTCGATGTTGTCGCATATGTCCAGCAAAAGCTGAGCGTCCTCAGGGCGTCCGCCGCCCGTCGAGATTCGGTTAAAGATCTTCACCAGCCAATCTGTGCCTTCGCGGCAAGGCGTACACCAACCGCAGGATTCGTGTTTGTAGAATTCGGTCAGATTCTTAGTGGTTTCCATAATGTCAACCGTTTCGTCCATGACCATCATCCCGCCCGTACCAAGCATCGAACCGCCTGCGACTAGTCCCTCGTAATCGAGCGTTACATTTTTGCCGAGGATCTGGCCGGCGTTCATGATGTAAACGCTTGAGCCGCCAGGAATCACCGC
This sequence comes from Acidobacteriota bacterium, assembly GCA_031398645.1. Lineage (GTDB taxonomy): Bacteria > Acidobacteriota > Blastocatellia > Pyrinomonadales > Pyrinomonadaceae > OLB17. The sequence continues at coordinate 31,006 of JANNNS010000225.1, read as the reverse complement.
CTTCAGCTTATTGTTCCGAAGCATACCGCCGCAGTCTTCCATGATGAACTTTTCCATATCGGAATATCCCATCGGAAGTTCGTAAACTCCGGGCTTTTTGACGTGCCCGCTGACCGACCACAGTTTCGTTCCGCCGGATTTCTCTGTTCCGAGATCGCGCCAAGCAATTCCGCCCATTTCGAGTATCTGCGGTATAGATGTCAGCGTTTCGACGTTGTTCACGACCGTCGGGCAGGCATAAAGCCCCTCAACTGCAGGAAACGGCGGCTTCATCCGCGGATGGCCGCGATAGCCTTCGAGACTCGACAGCAACGCGGTCTCTTCACCGCAGATGTACGCACCCGCACCGGTGTGGGTGTGGATGTCCATGTCGAAACCGGAGCCGAAGATATTTTTACCGAGAATGCCCGCGTCTCTCGCTTCAGCAAGGGCCCGATCCATGATGTCGATCAGGTAGTTGTATTCGCCGCGGAAGTAGATGTAGCCAGTACTTGCTTTGAGCGTCCATCCCGCGATGATCATTCCTTCGATCAACGCGTGCGGGTCATATTGAAGCAGGTAGCGGTCCTTAAAACTGCCCGGCTCCGATTCGTCCGCATTGCAGACGACATACTTCGGTTTTGGGCTGTCTTTTGGAACGAATGACCATTTCATCCCGGTCGGGAAGCCCGCACCGCCGCGGCCACGCAGCGATGATTCCTTGACCTGCTGAATTATCTCGTCCGGCGACATTCCGAACGCTTTCTTGAGCTGTACGTACCCGCCGGTGTCCTGATACACCTTCAGCGTGTGCCCGTCCTGAACATCGACGCGTTTCAACGATAATGGTTCGCAGCCAATTGCCTTGATTTCCATCTTTACAATCCGAGATCCCTAGCGATCACCGCCGTGTCCGTATATTGCGTAAACTTTACTATCTTTCCATCCCGGACTTCCCACTCGTGGGCGAAAGGGACGGAAATGCTCTTGTCAGTCTTGAGATACTTGCCCGAGTATGTGCCGAATGAAGCGACAATTCCTTCTCCGCCATCCACTATTTTTGACGGCACGGCAGCAAATCCTTTCCATTCCGTTCCTAGTCTCATAAACACGCCTTCGAGCACGCCTTTCGGGCCAAGATGCGTTCCGCCGTACATGAAACCCTCTGCCTCGGTCCACGCGATGCCTTCGTCAAACGCACCAAGTACCGCAGGAATATTGCCGGTCGCAAATGCACTATAAACGCCCGAGATGATCTCACCGTTGGTCATAAATTGATCTAAATGCCGCCTTAATCTACTAACTGCAATTCTCGAGTATCTTGTCGATCTTCTCGACCGTCAGGTCCTCATGAAAATCGTACCCGATCTGCATCATCGGCGCTGTGCCGCAGCTGCCTAGGCATTCGACCAGCGAGACGGTGAACTTACCGTCAGGCGTCGTTTCGCCCGGGTGTATCCCGAGTTTCGAGCAGACGTGGTCGGTTATCTCGGGCTCGCCCATTATCCGGCATGACAGCGTCTTACAGATCTGCAAATGATGGCGGCCGACCGGACGGAGGTTGAACATTGAGTAAAACGTTGCCGTTTCCCAAACGTCCGTGACTTCGATATCAAGAAACTTAGCCAGGAAGTTTACGCCCGCGTTGTCCACCCAGCCGCGTTCGCGCTGGATGATAAGCATCAGGATCGGGATCAATGCCGACCGCTTGCGCTCGGGCGGATACTTCGCCAGATGCTCGTTCATCTCCGCGATGATCTCCGGCGAGAAATCCGCTACGTCAGCCGTGTATTCGACCTGGTCGGTAAAAGTTGTCGGGGCTGCTGTTGCCATTAGTGGATATTGCCCCCTGATTCCTCCAGTGCTCGCAAACGCTCTTCATGATTCATGACGGTTCCGGCGATACTGTCCACTCTAGCAACCAAGTGATCCAACTTACGGGAGTGTTCGGCTAGCGTCGATGTGTGTTCATTGAGCGTCCCTTTGATGTCCCGAACGTCGGACTGGATCTGAGTCACACCATTAACAAGTGTTCCAAGGGTTTTGATAAGTTCCTTTTCCTGATTCTCCGTCATAATGACAACCCTTACCGGTCGATCTCCCCCAAAACAATATCCAGACTCCCAATGATCGCAACCACATCAGCGACCATTTCGCCTTCGCTCATTACGGGCAGGGCCGAGAGATTTACAAAGCTCGGACCGCGGAAGTGGACGCGTTCCGGTTTCGGACCGCCGTTCGATTTCATATAGACCCCGAGTTCGCCTTTTGAGGCTTCGATCGCGTGATAGACCTCACCTTCGGGAACATTAAAGCCTTCGGCGACGATCAGGAAGTGATGGATCAACGAATCCATATGCTTGCGCATGTCGTCGCGGTCGGGAAGTACCACCTTCGGGGCGTCAGCCTTGATCGGGCCCGGCTTAAGGCGTTCAAGTGCCTGGCGGACGATCTTGTGCGACTCGTTGAGCTCGCGCATGCGCACCTTGTAGCGCGACCATACATCGCCATCAGTTTCCGTCGGTATATCGAAGTCGTAGGTCTCGTATCCGCAATACGGATTATGTCGACGCAGGTCAAGTTCCACGCCGCTGCCGCGAAGGCACGGGCCGGTCAGTCCCCAATTTATCGCCTCTTCCTTATCGATGATGCCGACGCCCATTGTGCGGCTCTGCCAGATCGTATTTCCGGTTGCAAGCGTGTTGAATGTCTCAACAGCTTCCGGGAAATCATCCGCAAACTGTTTACATCGCCGATCAAATCCTGCGGGCAAGTCCATCATCAGGCCGCCGATGCGGAAATAGCTCGGCGTCATTCGACCGCCCGAAGCGGCTTCAATAAGGTTCAGGATCTTCTCACGCTGCCTAAAGCAAAAGAAGAAAACGCTCATTGCTCCAAGGTCCAGAGCACTCGTGCCCAGCCAGACCATGTGCGACGCGATTCGCTGCAACTCGCACATTAAAACTCGAATTACCTGTGCACGTTCAGGTATTTCAAGTCCGAGCAGCTTCTCCGCTGCCATTACGTATGCGAGGTTGTTGCCAAGCGGATTGAGATAATCCATCCGGTCGGTAATTACGATTCCTTGCTGGTATTTCTTGTATTCAAAGAGCTTCTCCATTCCCGTATGGAGATAGCCGATATCGGGAATTGCCTTGACGACCAGTTCGCCGTCGAGCCGCAGATCGAGCCTCAGAACCCCATGGGTCGAAGGATGCTGCGGCCCCATCGACAGGGTCATCTCGGACTCAAGTGACTGGTCCATCACCTCGAACTGGCCTGGGATGTTCTGTACTCCTGTGTTCATACTCCTGTGCTCATATCATAAAACGCCCGTCAAGCTTTGACGGAGTCTCGCAAACCGAAGTCTGCGAGACATTCGAATCAATTCATGCTGTACGGCTCATAGCCCCGGAGCGGGTAATCCTTTCTAAGGGCATGTCCGTCGAAATCACTCGGCAGCAAAATTCGCCGAAGGTCATGGTGGCCCTCGAAAATAATGCCCAAAAGATCATAGGTCTCTCGTTCATGCCAGTCTGCGGTCTTCCAAAGCTTTGTGACCGACGGAACTCTCGGCTCATCTTCGGAAAGCAGTACCTTTAAGCGAAGACGGCCATGGTGAGTCGTTGAAAACAGATGGTAATTTACTTCAAATCGCGGCTCTTCTTCGGGGCCGCGGTCGCTTCCACAAAGATCCGCAAGCATGTCGAAGCCGTGCTTGGATTTTAGGGCCCAGCAAACGTCTACTATGGATTCGCGCGGAACGATCACCGTTACTTCACCGAACGCCTCGAGTACCGAGCCTACCCAAGCGGCATTCTCTTCTCTTAATTTCTCGACAAATTCGTGAAGCTTTTCGGTCATGTTGAAACTATAAGCGACTAAAATCTAAGACGATCTCCGTTTCTCGTGCCTGGACGGGACGGAGTAGGGCCGCGAAACCTGGTCCTGTGCGACCTGGATCTCTGTTTCGCGTTCCAGTGCAGTTCCCTCTGTCACGGGCAGGGTACCCGGCACAATAGAAACGCGTGACTCCTTCTCATAAGTGTCGCGACGATCCCGTACCGATTCGGTCATGATCTTTTCCTGAAGCATCATGATTGCGTGAACCAGCATTTCCGGCCGCGGCGGGCAACCCGGCACGTAGATGTCGACCGGAACGATCTTGTCCACGCCCTGGACGATCGCATAATTATCGAAAACGCCGCCCGATGTGGCACACGCCCCCATCGAGATAACCCATTTGGGCTCAGGCATTTGATCGTAAATGCGGCGAAGCACCGGGGCCATCTTTCGTGAAACGCGGCCCGAGACGATCATCACGTCGGCCTGACGCGGCGAAGCTCGAAACGTTTCAGCTCCAAATCTCGAAAGATCGTTGCGAGCGGAAACGGTGTTCATCATCTCGATCGCACAGCAGGCGAGGCCGAAGGTCGCCGGCCAGATGCTCGATTTGCGGGCCCAGTTAACGACAGCGTCCAGTTTGACGGTAACAACGTCAGGCAAAGATTCGAATAATGTATTTTCTAAACCCATTGTACTACCACTTAGGCTGCCATCTTCATATCGGCGGTGCGACGCTGCTTTGCCATCGCCTTTGCTTCGGCGCGAGCCTCGGCGCGGGCCTGCAGGCCCCAATCAAAGGTGCCCTTCTTCCAAACGTAGATGTATCCGACAACCAAGGTCGAGATAAATATCATTATCTCGATAAAGGCTATGGTTCCGAAGGCAATACCGGTCGCAGTCTCGCTGCGGATCAAGCTCTTGAACGCAACGGCAAACGGCACCATGAACAAGACTTCGATATCGAATAGCAGGAAGATGACGGCCACCGTATAGAACTTGATCGAAAATCGGTCACGAGCCCCGCCGACCGGGTCTTTTCCGCACTCATAGGGCATCAGTTTGGTCGCCGTGCGTTTGCGCGGGCCAATTAGCTGAGTCACGACCAGCTGGCTGACCGCAAAACCCATGGCTACCAGGAACATTATGCCTATCGGGGCATAGTCCATTAGGCTGAACTGAGACATCGGAACCTCTAAATTGTCGCTAAAATACCGTAAGTTTGCTCAAAAACGCGCCATTTCAAACTGCAAATTGGGGTTTTCTGGAACAAATTCAATCGTAAGTTAAGCGTCATTGAGTGTCAAGGCAATGCTGCGGTTGGGTTGTTGGCTTCCCGTGCTTGCAAAGTCAACATGATAACGGATTTGCACGAATCGCCATCGCAATTATTTATTGACCGTAAAAGTGCCGATGTGATAGCTTTAGATAGCGGTATTTCCGCCTTATTTGGCCGCGCATTCCTTCCTGCTCGCTTATCCCTTACTTGTGATCACCGGTTTTAATACAGATATTGAATACGAGGGCGTTACCTACCACGTCCAGACTGAAGATAAGGGAAAGGCACGCCCGATCATCCTTTCGCTGGTCTATGACCGCGGAACGATCCTCGCCAGCAAGCGTTCGCCCTACGATGATCTGCTGAAGGGCAATTTTAGCGAACGAATACTTGCAGAGCGACTTAGTAAGCAGCACAAGTTAATGTGTGCAGCGATCCAGGCCGGGCGGATCGAAGATCTCAAGAAGATGACTCTTCGCGAGGCGGCTGCGGCCAAAGGCCAAACGGTTCCTGTCGCTGAAACGGCTTCGGTATCCCCGCAACCGCAGCCGCCAGAGGTACCCCCGCTTCCTGTAGTCGACCCGCTTCCTTCTATCCAAAAGCCTGCTGTCGAGCTTAAGGCTCCGGAGGCGATCAAACCGTCGAAGCCGATCTCGATCCCCCTCGATGATTTCAAGGCAGTGGAGAAGCCGATCCCGAAGCCGACGTTTGAGTCTCGTGAAGATCTCGACGATTCAGGCTTTATTGACGAACCTATCATTGAGGCAGTCGCGATCTTTGATGACGACGAGATCATCTTGCCCGCCGAAGCGGTCGCGATCATCGGCGAGCCCGGATTCAGCGAACGCCCTGACCACAACAAGCTCTGTATCGAGATCCTCGGCGACGTGAGATTTAAGGGCGGGGAACGGAATACGGTCGGGTTTATGGTCAGTCGCGGAACGTCGCGAAAGGTCGTTTCGGGTGCCGAGATAATGGTCAAGATTTTAGGTTCTAGTTTCCGGCCGGTGATCTTTCACGCATCAACGGACGCCAATGGCGTCGCCACCGTAAATATGCAGATGCCCAGCTTTACAACCGGACGTGCCGCCTTCCTTGTGCGGGCAATGAGCGACGGTGAAGAAATCGAGCTGCGCCGTTCTATCGCCCACGGATAATTCTCTACCAGTTTGAATTTGCCAATCCGCTGACGGAAAATCTAACCAGCGGTTATGAAAGTGTTTTTAAATGGCGAATCAAAAGATATACCTGATGGGCTGAACCTTGCTCAGCTATTGAAGCATTTTGATCTCCCGTCTCAGCGTGTGGCGGTCGAGCTGAATAAGTCGGTCGTTCGTCGATCCGATTGGGCGGCGGTGACCGTTGCCGATTCGGATACGATCGAGGTCATCCACTTCGTCGGCGGCGGATGATGCGGACGTTTCACCACAGAGACACAGAGGGAGTCGAGAGGGAATGGTATTTAAGAACCGGCGTTGGCAGGTCTCGCAATAAAATCATACGTGTTTGCGTGATGAAACCTTTCTTTGCTTTCTTCGCCTCTTTGCGTGAAAATTGCCTTATATTATGTCAGACACGTTTTCACTTGCGGGAAAGGATTTCGGTTCCCGGCTGATCATAGGGACAGGCAAATATCGGTCGTTTCCCGATATGCAGGCGGCGCATAAGGCGTCGGGTGCCGAAATGGTCACGGTCGCGGTTAATCGCGTTCCGCTTGACCGTAAGACCGAATCGTTTCTCGATTTTCTTGATCCGCAGATGCAGATCCTGCCGAATACCGCGGGCTGCTACGATGCGGAACACGCCATTCGCACCGCTCGATTGGCCCGCGAAGCTCTTGAGACCGATTGGATCAAGCTCGAGGTCATCGGTGATCCCGTGACGCTTCTTCCCGACAATGAACAGACGCTCGAAGCGGCCAAAGTCCTGGTCAATGAAGGGTTTATCGTCCTGCCCTACTTTACCGACGACCTGATCATGGCCAAGAAGTTGCTCGACGCGGGCTGCCCGGCCGTTATGCCGCTGGCGGCCCCGATAGGCTCGGGTATGGGAGTTCAGAATCCGTCGAACCTTCGAATAATGCGTGAGCAGTTGCCCGACGCCACGATCATCGTCGACGCCGGAGTAGGCGTTCCGTCCGATGCCGCGATCGCGATGGAGCTCGGTGCCGACGCTATCTTGATGAATACCGCAATAGCCGAAGCCCGGGACTCGGAACAAATGGCGACCGCCATGAAACTCGCGGTACAGGCCGGCCGACTGGGTTATTTGTCAGGCCGTATGCCGAAACGTTTATATGCGTCCGCGTCAAGTCCGATCGCGGGGGCGATCAAGTAACACAGGGTTCATCAAGCATGAAATTTCAGGTCTTATTCTTCGGAGCGACCGCTGACGCCGTCGGCTCGCGAGAACTTGTGTTAGATGTCGAGGACGGTGCCACTGCCAAATTCCTCATCGAGCGACTTTCAAAAGACCACCCTAGCCTCGCAAACCACAAATTGCTGTTCGCCGTTAACGAGGAATACTCGGACGGTGACGCTATTCTAAACGATGGCGACGAAATAGCCGTGTTCACTGCTGTCTCGGGCGGATAATTGGTCAAACGCAGATGGAATCTCCAGATCAAATGGATCCGCCGGATTTGACGAAATCGGCCGAGGAAGAGACGAAGCACTTCGGCACGGGTTGGATAAGCGGTGTCCTGTCGGTCTTTCTCGGATTCGTCGGCTTGCTGGCTGTCCTTTGCTTTCACTTTCCCTCGCTAATGACGATGCCCGAGCTTCGGGCTTTGTATCCGATTCCATATATCAGGGCTTTGCTGCTGCTTATCCTGGTGAGCTCATTTCTGCTTGGCGGCATCAGTATTTATCTGCGGCGATCGAGGTCGATCGGCGGGATCGGCATTTTGTTTACGCTGGTCGCGGTAATGTTCGGCGGGTCTTCCGTTCCGATCGACGGCGAAATGCGCAATGGGCCGTTTCTGGGGCTCGACTGGTTCCTGCTGAACATTCTCATCTTTTCAGCTATCTTTGTTCCCATCGAGCTGCTTTTTCCGCTTCGAAAGGAGCAGCCGATATTTCGCGAGTATTGGAAGACCGACCTGGCTTATTTTTTTGTCAGCCACCTTTTTGTCCAGTTCATAACCATCATTACGCTCAAGCCCGCGATGGTATTTTTTGCGTGGGCGACGGTCCCGGCTGTCCGCGAGTTCGTCGGCGGGCAGCACGTTGTGGTGCAATTTTTCGGCATTATGCTGATCGCCGATCTGACGCAATATTGGGTTCACCGAGCGTTTCATTCTTTCCAGTTCTTGTGGCGGTTTCACGCGGTGCATCACTCGGCTCAATCGATGGACTGGCTTGCCGGTTCACGGCTGCATTTGCTGGATATTGCTGTCACACGTGCATTGTCATATCTGCCGATATATCTCCTGGGTTTTGCTGAAGGGCCGCTGTTCGCATACATCGTTTTTGTCAGTTTTCACGCGACGTTCATTCATTCGAATTTCCGTTTTGAGTTCGGCCCGCTCCAATGGCTGTTCGCGACTCCCCGTTTTCATCACTGGCACCACACCTCCGATCTAGCGTTCGCCGACAAGAATTTTGCGGTCCACCTTCCGTTCATCGACCGGTTGTTCGGCACCTACTACTTTCCACGCGGTAAGTGGCCCGAGCGGTATGGCGTGGACGACCCCGACGTTCCAGCCAGCGGCTTCTTTTCTCAGCTTGCATACCCGCTTGGCAAAAAGGCTCCGCGACGATCGAACTTATAGATCTATGGACTCGAACACCGACTTCACCGAACTCACAACCCATCCGATCGACATCACATCCGTTGCCCGCCGTGTGGTTCCGCCGGAGTGCGGGGCGACGGTTACGCTGGACGGTTATGCCCGGCGATTTACGAAGGACAAGGCCACCGGCGAGGTGCGTGAGACCGAGTATCTCGTTTACGAGGCCTATGAACCGATGGCGCTTAAGGAGATGGAGAAGCTGATCGGGCAGGCCAAGAGGGAATTTGAGATCGCGAATGTCGGGATCGTCCATCGTCTTGGCAAACTTGAGATCGGCGAGACCAGCGTGGTCATCTCGGTCGCCTCTCCTCACCGCCGGGCCGCCTTTGCCGCGTGCGAATGGCTTATCAAAGAACTGAAAAAGACCGTGCCCATCTGGAAGAAGGAGGTCTTCGCCGACGGCGAGGTTTGGGTCGAAGGTGAGGCGTAAAATTGGTATTCAGATCTTGATGTGCTTTACCCCGCATCTTTTTGAAACCCTCATCGTGCGTTAGTGCAGGCCTCCAATAAATAAAGCTCACGCCACCTCCGGTAGAATGAGCCGATCTCTTTGAAATCTACGTTGACGGGCCTGACTACTTTATGACTTCGATCGTGATCGTCTGCTGGCCGCCGATTATGAATTCGGCGGGGGGGACGGCGGTTTCGCTTACTATGGTTTGGACGTAGGGTTTTACTCCGCCGGCGGTCCTTTCGTTGTTTAGGGTCGCGAGGACGGACGGGGGCAGGTTTGGCATTTCGCTTGAGCCGATGATGGCTCCGGGCGTGGTGCGGTTGGTCTGGACGTAGAGGCGGTCTGAGAGCCTGAGTTTGTTGATTATCGTGATGAGCTGGCCCAGGTCGCGTGGCACGAATTGCTGCGTCGATGATGCCTGCTGGAGCGTGTTTCCGTCGGCGACGACTATTGTCAGCGGCCCGGCGGGTGTGTCAGCGGGGATCGTGACGGGGATCCGCTGGATGAAAGTTCGTCCCGCCTGCGTCCGGGCAAAGGCTTGTACCTCAACGGTTTCGCCGGCTGCGGCTCGGGTTCGGTCGACGAGGATGCGTTCGAGAACGCCGGTCCTGCTGCCGTCTTTCGACGAGATATTCATTTCGATCCCGCTGATCTCCAGATCGTCAAAGCGCCCTCGCATCAGAACCTGAACAGGTGTGGCGATAGCAGCCGCCGCAAGCTGGGTCGCATTGCTGCCAGCGAAGCGGCGGTTTACCTTGATCGAGTCATGGCCCTTTACCTTTACTTCTCCGGAAAGTTCGACCGACGTATCACCGAGGGCCCTTTCTTGTGCAAGCACAGTGTTATAAACCGCGATATTTACGAGCAGGGGCGTGAGAAAATCGTCCTTTGCAACTTCGAAATTCAGCGTCTCAGATTGGCCGCGGCTGGTCAGGACGTTGATCTTGACCGGAATCATCTTCGGTGCCTGGCCGAGGTTTCCGTAAACGCCGGTCGCTCGGTCCTGCGTCATCGTGCCCACCATTGCGTCGGGTACGGTGAGTTTGAACGAGTTATTTATGTTCGGGACCACGGTAATGACGTGCGATTCGGACATCGGCAGGTCCGACGAGCCGAGGCTCAAGAATGGGTGGCCGAAAGCGTAGATCTTGTCGCCGTCGCGGAAGGTCACCGTGCCGGCGGCCGCCATGCTGTAATCGCCTCGCGTCAGCTGCATCATGACGGACGAGCCCCCAAGCAGCGTATTTTCGTTCGCTTTCTTTAACGGCGTGATCGCCGCGGCCCCCCCCGCCGCTGCTACCGGAAGCAGTCCGGCCTGCATTAACTGCGGACCGAAGAAATTTAATGTTTCCTGTGAAAATCCGGTGAACGTTACCGGCGTCGCGATCGGTTGAAATGCCTGACCTGCGACCGCCATCATTGCGGAATTCGAGTTCATGCCTGAGGCAATACCGGCCGAAGCTCGATTCCTCGGCAGATCTGAAAGGGTGGATGCCGCCAGTTCAGAGAACGAGACGGCTCGCGGCTCAGTGTTCTTTTTGCCTTCAAGCTGCTGTTTTTGCTCGAATATTGAGATCATTTGCTCGATCGGCGTGATCCCGCAGATCGGCTCTTTTGCGAACGGGAAGCTGTATGAGATGGCTCCGACGAGCTTGCCGTCGATGTAAACCGGCGAGCCCGACATGCCAGCGAATACCGCGGTTCGATCGGCCCCGCCGCCGCTCAAACGGCCAACGATCAGGTCCTGTTTCGGCCCAACGCCGCCCGGAAGTACGCCAAGTATCTCAACGTTAAACTCTTCGGGTTCAGAACCGCGAAAAACGGTCCGAGCGGTACCGCGCATTCCTTCTTTTACCGCAGTCAACGGCATAAACTTGGCCGAGCGGGAAGCTCCGCCGCCCGGTGACGCATTTGAGGTCAGGCTTTGGCCAAAAGACGACGCCGAAAACGATAAAATGAGTAGTAAAAGACAGGTAAATTTAGCGTTGATCATTGTTAAAAATATCTTCCGTTCACCAGCAAAATGATGGTATCATCTAAGACGGCATATCTAAAGCCTTTTCTTTTCGATCGATAGTTAGAGTCACGTCCCCCAATTCCAGTTGTAAATTCCTTTCAACCCGGTGTGTTATGTCAAAATCGACCCGTCTCGCCAAGAGCTTCTATAAGCTGCTTTTTCCTGTTGTTCTGCTTATTGCCGTTGCCGGAAGTGCGGCCGCCGTCTGGTTCGTAAGCCAATCGTCGCATCCAGAAACGGCAGCGTATCTCGTGACGCCCGACAAGTATGGACGTTTGAGCGCCCGCGGGTCTCAGGTCACAGAAGAAACCTGGACAAACCGGGACGGCACGACCGCAAGAGGGTGGCTACTCCGCGGTACGGACAATGCTCCGGCAGTTGTGCTTTTGCACAAGTACGGGGCTGACCGATCGCACCTGCTAAACCTCGGCGTAAAGCTGAACGAGGCGACAAATTTCACTATCCTGATGCCCGACCAACGCGGCCACGGACAGAATCCACCAGTCACGTACACATCTTTCGGCGGCTGCGAATCGACGGACGCTATTTCGGCGATCGAATTTTTGCGGACCTTGAAATCGTCGACGCAAGGAACGCTGGTCAGCAACGACATCGGTATTTATGGCTTAGAGATGGGGTCGCTCGCGGCGCTGAATGCTGCGTCGCAGAACGAGTTCGTGAAGGCACTTGTGCTTGATTCGGTTCCGGCGGATTCGGATAGCCTGGTCGCTTCGGTGATCGATAACCGATTCCCGTTCGTGAGCACGGTCACTTCTAAGCTGGGCCAGCTCGGGGCTTACCCATATTTTTACGAAGGCTGCTATTCGCGCACGCCGGCCTGCGATTCGGCGAAGACGATGAATAACCGGAAGGCAATGTTGCTGGCGGGGACGGATGCGCCGGAGTTTCAGGATTCGACGTCGAAGCTTGGGAAATGCTTCCCGAACTCGACGCAGGCCGAAGCAAACACAGGACTTAGCCCGTCGGGTTTCAGCGTCATTAACGCTTCGATACCGGTGTCCGAGGCCTACGATCAGCGTGTGATAGATTTCTTTAGGAACTCACTTGGTGAGCCAGTAATGATCGCGAGCGAACCGCCGCCGCCGGTCAATTAGAGATCGATCTTTTTCTTCGAATGCCCGTTCGTCTGGGCTACCTTGTGGATCGACGCGCTGTCTTCCATTCGGCCAACGGCGGATTTGAGGATCTCTTTTAGCTTGTTGAAGCGCTCGAGAGTGCTTTCGAGCTCGATGAGTTCGTACTTCAGTTCATTCTCGAGATTAAATGCCGCCGTCACCAGGAATGAGAGCCTTTCCGGGTCAGAACGTTGTATTTCGGGAAATTTTCCGCGGTTTCCGCTCAGGTCAAAAGCGGCTTTAGCGACGCGTTCGAAGAGCTCGAAGATCTCGTCCGATGCCTTTTCAACTTCCGCCTCATCGTCTCCAGAATCTTCAAAAAACTCAACCTCGGCTAGTAAGTACGGCGTCCCGCGATCTACATAGTCAACGATCCTGTATCTTATCACGCCAAACGTAAGTATATTCGAACGGCCCTCTTCGGCGGGCTGCGCTTCGCGGACCTCGGCAACGCAGCCCAGCGATCCGATCTCTGGCCGGTCGGTGAATCCTTCACCTGATTCGAAAAGTGAGACACCGAATAGATTCCGCTCGGCTTCGATATCTTCGAGCATCTGGCGGTATCGCGGCTCAAAAATGTGAAGCGGAAGCATCTCGCCCGGCAGCAGCACAAGCGGGAGCGGGAAGATGGGAATATGCGTCAGGGCTCTGACCTTTTCGGCGGCATCAGACATGTTCGACCTCTAGTTCCTGGCCGATGACGTCGGCAATCTTCTCAGGTGATTCGGCACTCAGTGCCTGCCGCTTTACACCAACGACGAGGCGTGCCATCTGTTCGCTCTTCATCTTGAAGCGGTTGTCGCGAACGACAAGGTCCTCGATCACCCGCCGCTCGACGACCTCACGGCTTGCGTCTTCCTCAACATCCGTGGCAACTGCATACTCGACCGGTGTCGTGTGATTTTTGATCAGCACGTGCAAAGCCCCGGCCATCTTCTTCACTTCTTCCTTTATCTTCTGCAATTCCAGCATCGAGTTCGGAATGCCAAGGCGGCCGGTCAGTTTTATCTCGATGATCGGTTCGGGCATGTGCGGTTCCGGAGCGTAAAGAGCACGTCGCACCTTATTCAGCACGCCGTTCGTGATCTCGGCCGTCTCAGCGTAGCCGTCCACCTTGAACGTCAGCCGTTCGAACGGACGTTGGTGATAGTCCTGAATGTGGCGTGCATTGACCGAGTTGTCATCGCCTATCTCGACGACGAACACGCCCCGCGTTTCACGAAATTCGCTTATATTAGTAACCTCGATCGAGCCGGGATTGAAAGCCCAATTCTCGATCTCATAGTGCATATGCGTATGACCGAGTCCGACGTATTCGACCGCCGTTTTCAACTCCTTTAGAGCGGAAACGGAGATCGCAGGCAGCGGGTGCTTTTGGTGGCCTTCGACATCGGTGTGGAGCATCAGGATGTGAAAGGCACCTTCGCGGCGATTTTCTTTGATGGCCTCGGTCAGGCGTGGAACGGCCCAGCGGGTCGACGCGCCGTACCAGGCTGAACCGAAGATCCGCGCCCGGCCGATGTCTATATAGCCGCCAAGTATCTGAGATTCGCCGTCGTAGTTCCACGCCTCATAAATAAACCGTTCGCCTTCAGTTTGCGGTTCGAGCAGGTGCAGAAGCCGCCATTTTTCAAGCGAACGCAGCCAGCTGTACGGTGTATCGGAATGCTTTTGATCGTGATTTCCTTCGATCGCGACGACCGGAATCCCTGCCGTTCTAAGTAGGTCCAGCCCGGCATAAGCGTAATCCATCGTCTCCGGCGGCACGCTTCGTTTATGAAAGAAATCGCCGCAGATGATCACGAAGTCCACCTTTTCGCCGATCGCATATTTTTTCAAAACATCGACCCATGCATCGAAAAAATCGCGCTGGCTCTCGGGCAAGTTGTACCGTGTGCAGCCGAGATGGACGTCTGAAATATGGAGGAACTTCATTTACGTAATTTTACCACAGAGGCCACAGAGGCCACAGAGGGCACGGAGTAGAAGGCAGGGCAAATTTTACAAAGTATTTCGTGTCTGTTTCCTCCGTTTGCTCTGTGGTAATTTTGTTTTTATGGAAAGAGTCGTCTTGATCACCGGAGCCTCAAGCGGTATCGGCCTGCATACCGCCAAGCTGTTTCAAACCAAGAACTGGAAGGTCGCCGCTACGATGCGAAAGCCTGAGGATGTGGTCGAACTACAGAAGATCGTCGATCTGGAATGCTTCCGGATGGACGTTACGAATGTTGATTCGGTCAGGTCGGCGATCGCTGACACGTTAGCGAAGTTTGGCCGAATAGATGCCGTGGTGAACAATGCGGGCTACGGCCTGCTTGGCCCCTTCGAGGCCGCATCGGAAGAGCAGGTAAGGAAGCAGTTCGAGGTGAATGTCTTTGGCCTGATGAGTGTGTGCCGCGAGATAATTCCTTATTTCCGCAAGGAAAAACGCGGTCACATCGTCAACATTGCGTCGCTCGGCGGTCGTATTGCGTTCCCGTTCTCAAGCCTTTACAACGCGACGAAATGGGCGGTCGAAGGTTTTTCGGAGTCACTGCAATATGAGTTGGAACCTTTCGGTATCCGTGTGAAGATCATTGAACCCGGGCCGATAAGGACAGACTTTTACGGGCGGTCGGAAGAGATTGCCCGAAAAGAAGGCCTGACAGTCTATGAGACAAAGTTGGAGCCATTTCTGGAATTTATGAATGAGGGCGGCGCAAAGGCTCCGGACGGGTCAGTCGTCGCACAGGTGATATATGACGCCGTGACCGACGGATCATCGACGTTGCGATATCAAGTGAATACAAAAGGGCTTCTTGCGTTGCGGCGTTTACTACCAGAAGCAGCGTTCCGTTTTGTTACGCGAAAGATCTTTCTGCGGTAGTACCGGCGGGTTAGGCTGAGGCCGATGTAAGTTTCAGTCTTCCCAAGTCATTGAGGACCGGCGAGAGCCTCGCAAGCGTGTCCGCGTGAGCGACTCCATTGGAGGCAACGATACCGTTCAAGTTCATCACGTCGCCGATGTCATATCGAAATTCGTTGCCAAAAAGGTCGGTAACCTTTCCGCCCGCTTCTTCCAGTATTATCTGCGGAGCGCAGGTGTCCCAGAACTTAGTCCGGTGCGATAGGTGGATGTAAAGGTCGCAGGTCTGCTCGGCGATCAGGCCGATCTTTACGCCGACCGATCCGCGCCTTACTTCTTTTCGTAAGCCAAGGGAACTAATTATCCTGGACATTTTCGGGCTCCGATGGTCGCGCGAGACGGCGATGTCCATGTCGTGAAGATCCGTCTTGGTTGAAGCCTTTAGTCGATGTGGTTCCTCGCCATGTTGAGACCGATAGGCTCCGTTTCCCTTCGCCGCAAAGTAAAGAATATCGGGTGCCGGGAGGTAGACAACGCCGAGCATCGCATCGCCGTTGTGGGCGAGTCCGATCTGGACCGCAAAGTCACCGTCCTTCTTGATGAAGCCGGAAGTTCCGTCGATAGGGTCGATTATCCAAACGCGTTCCTTTGAGAGGCGGTGATCGGAAAGGTCGGTTTCTTCTTCCGAAAGGATGCCGTCCTCGGGGAAAGCGCCTTCAATTCCTTCGACGATAATGCGGCTAGCGGCGCGATCGGCGGCGGTAACTGGTTCGTAGTGGTTATCAACGCCAACTTTCTCCTCGGAAACGATCTCGCGGGCATAATGATCGAGAATTTCTTCGCCCGCCTTTCTTGCTAAATGTGTCGCCAGTTCTAATTCGAGTACAAGATCCATCTATTTCTAGACTATCACGAGCATGGAAGGCTTGGGACAGCCCGACAATAAGAAAGGGGCGTCTGCCCCTTTGTTCGGTCGACTAACAAATGGCCTTTGACCTACTCGGTCGGCGAGGGCTTTAGATCTATGTTCAGACGGGCGAGGGTTACGGCTACCTTGCGGTTCTGCCGCAGTTGCTGTCCGATCTCCCGTCCAGGAACGTGCACCTGATAGAGATGGTAGCCATCGGCTGCTTTGACGAACGTCAGGCCCTTCTCGACTTCCGGCTTACTCGAACGCGTCCAATTGGTAAGTGCGACAACCGACGAATTGCCCTGCGAGCTTCGGAGTGAGACCGTGGGTGCACCTGCGGTCTCGGGAAGCGTGATCGTGTAAGTGCCGGCGGGCAGTCGCGTTTTGCCCACAGTGAAATCGAATGGAATGTCTGCCTTGAACGTGTTCGGTCCCTGGGCCCCTGCTGTGATAGAACCAACACTGAGAACGAAGGCCGTGACGGCTAAAAAAAGATAAGATCGCTTGGTCATATGAATTTTCTCCTTGTATAAACTAAACTCGGTGACACTGTCACGAGATGGAGAATATTCGAGAGCGGTCTTCGAAGTCCTTTCAAACCCGGAAATGGAACATGAAATGTTCTTACAAACTCTTACACGACCGATTTTTGCCTGTTTCTACGCGTGTGAAACTAGAAGCTTGATAAAATCGTTACTCTTTTGGACTTTGGGTTAAACAACCGTGGCCAAAATGTGAGATTCAAAATAGTTTGACCTAATCTATGTTAGAGGTGACCTCTGAAGCAGTACTCGAATTTGGGGAGTATCGATTGGATACGACGCGACGACTCTTGATGAAGAACGGCGAGGCGGTACCGCTCACTCACAAGGCGTTCGAGATGCTTGCTCTGATGGTCCGGAACAGCGGCCGAATCATTGAGAAAGACGAGCTCTTACGTGAGATCTGGCCCGATACCTTTGTCGAGGAAGGCAGCCTGAGCCGCAATATTTCGGTACTTAGAAAAGTGCTTGGCGAAGGCCCATCCGACCATCAATTCATACAAACCATACCAAAGCAGGGCTATCGGTTTGTTGCACCCGTGCGTAAGGTCGATCTGCGGGTTGAATCGAACCGGACCACTGGTGATGGACTAGCCGTTGAGAGCTTTGATCACGTACCGTTTTCTTCGTCTCGGCGAAACCCAATGCCTTACGCCATTGCGGCAGGAATCCTTGCGGCGGTCGCGGTGACTGCTGTTGCAGTTTATTTTTCAACGCGACCCTTGGCCGATCCGCTTGGGTCCGCGATGAATGTAACGCGGTTTACCAGTACCGGTAAGGCAATGGATGCGGTCATCTCGCGGGATGGGAAATACGTTGCGTATGTCATTTCGGATGGCGGAAAGCAATCGTTGTGGGTCAAGCAGG
This sequence comes from Acidobacteriota bacterium, assembly GCA_031398645.1. GTDB lineage: Bacteria > Acidobacteriota > Blastocatellia > Pyrinomonadales > Pyrinomonadaceae > OLB17. Next base: position 13,341 of record JANNNS010000225.1, on the reverse strand, counting down.
TAGCGTCGGGAAGCGAGGTCCAGGTCGTTCAGCCGGCCGATGTCAACTATCAGGGATTAGCGTTTAGTGCAGACGGCAACTACGTTTTTTACAACATTTGGGACAAGGTGCATGTGGGTGAGATCTTCCGGATCCCGGTCCTTGGAGGAGATCCGGTAAAGGTCGTGAAGGACGTTATGCCCTTGATGTCGGTCTCGCCGGATGACAAGGAGATCGCTTTTGTCCGGAGCATATCCGCAACGAGCGAATCGGTCCTGGTCGCCGCCCGGACCGATGGAAGCAGCGAACGCGTCATTGCGAAACGAGGAGCCGACAGTCCGGGATGGTTCGGCGGGCCTTCGTGGGCTCCGGACGGCAGATCTATCGCTTATGCATCGGGGAGTGTCGGCGAGTTGGGACAGAGTTTTGTTCGTGTTGCGACAATCCCGGCTGAAGGGGGCTCCGAGAGGGTCGTGTCCGAAAACAAGTTCGTAGCGATCGGTTCGCTTGCGTGGCATCGGGATGGGAAGCACCTTATCATTACCGCATCCGAGCAGTACCAGATGCCCCATCAGTTATGGCGCGTAAATACAAATTCGGGCGAAGCCAATCGCATTTCGAATGACGTTAGCGGCTACAACGGCGTCAGTCTAACGGCTGATAGCAAGAGTCTCGTCACAACGCAGGGCGACTATCAGAGCAACGTCTATCTTGGAGGCGAAACTCCCTCATCTGAATGGAAAAAGCTCACTTCGGGCCGATACGAGGGACTCAGCCTCGCTTGGACCCCAGACGGCAGGATAGTTTCTGTATCACAAGAGAGCGGAAACGACGATATCTGGATAATGAACGCGGATGGTACCGGCCGCAAACGCCTGACGAACGACCCGAGCATTGATGCGTATCCTGCCGTTTCCTATGACGGGAAAGCGATACTCTTTGCTTCGCTCCGGAGCGGAGTACCGCACATCTATCGTATGGACATTGATGGCGGAAATCAGGTACAGCTTACAAATGGCCAGGGCGAATGGGCTCCGATCACTGCACCAACGAAGCCAATGGCCATTTTTCATTCTTCGAACGGCCGTGGGTTATGGAAGATGAACCTCGATGGTTCGGGGCAGGAACGTGTCAATGAGGTGTTTTCCTATATGCCGGCCGTTTCACCGGACGGGACTAAACTTGCGTACAATTATTGGGATGACCAAGCAAAGCCGGAACAACTACGTCAAGCGATGCTCGACATCACTACCGGCATTCAAAAGTTTCTACCTCCAGTGCCGAAAACTGCGATCCGGCACAACAGCAACGTCATTCTCAAATGGTCGCCTGACGGCAAGTCTATCGCATTCGTTGACGACCGCGATGGGGTCTCTAACATCTGGCGCCAGCCGATCGCCGGCGGGCCGCCGCAGCGGATGACCAACTTCAACGACAGCTATATTTACTCGTTCGATTGGTCGCGGGACGGGCGCATTGCTGCGGCCAGAGGCACCTTTACGTTTGACGTGGTGCTGATAACTAATTTCGAGTGAGTTTCACGCAATGTCTGCCAGTTCGCTGATCCCGCATCGTGGGCAAAAAAGTGTGCGTTGGGCCGCATCAGCCCACTTTGCGAGAGCTCGACTAGACATAGTCACTTGCTTGCTCTCAGCTTCGCCCTCATTCATGAAGCGTGAATGCTGTGCCAAGGGCCTTGCCTCCGCCGCAAGCTCTTTCTCGCAGTGGCGACAGATCCAACCAAATCCATCGTTGTAGAAATCGTTAAGCTCGATCATAAAAGCGAACGGCGAGCCTGCAAAAGAGGCTCGCCGTTAATACTAACCGATGTTTAGCCGTTACTGTACCGCCCGCCGAGCGTTCGTCGGTGCGGTTTGCAGTCTCAATGGCACGGTCACGTTCTTGCCATCGCGAAATAGTTCGACTTGAACCGTATCGCCGATCTGCTTTTTGTCCAGCAGGCGATAAAGGTCGTCCATTGTATTTGTCTCCTGGCCATCGACCGACAGAATTACGTCGCCCAACGCACCGTTGGTGATCGCTCGGAGGCCGGCTCGTTCGGCGGCTCCGCCGGGGACCAATCCGTACACGACCAATCCCTTATCGATCGGCATCTGATATCCGCGAGCGACGAAATCCTGAACGCTTGGCAGCGATGCTCCGATCTTCGGACGGCGTACTTCACCAAACTGGATCAGCTGCGGAACGACACGCTTTGCGGTGTTGACCGGAACAGCGAAGCCAACGCCGACCGATCCGCCGGCGGGCGAAAGGATCTGAGAGTTGATGGCGATCATTTTGCCGAACTTGTCCAGAAGAGGGCCGCCGGAATTCCCCGGGTTGATCGAGGCATCGGTCTGCACGGCTGCGTCGATAGGCTTACCGTTGCGTGCCCGGATCGGACGCTGAAGGCCCGAGATAACACCTGTCGTTAGCGTGCGGTCGAGGCCGAAAGGATTGCCGATGGCGAGGACCTTTTGCCCGACTATGAGCTTGTCCGAATCGCCAAGAGGAACGACCGTCAAGCCTTCGGCCGGCGGAGTTATCTTGATGACCGCAAGGTCGGTATCCGGATCGCGTCCAACTACCGTTGCCGGATAGACCTTGTCACCGCCGAAATTCACCGCCAGCTTCTGGGCACCTTCGACAACGTGGTTGTTCGTTAAAATGTGGCCCTGATTATCGATAACGGAACCGGAACCATTACCCTTGCCTTCTTGGACGCCGCCCCACCAATCCTGTTGGATCGACGTCGTGTTAATGAATGCAACGCCCGGCGAGACCGCCCGATAGACTTCGATACTATTCTGCTCGTCGGTGGCTGCGGACGGGTCCGAAATGCCAGCCAGCGGCGCCGATTCGGCCAATGAGACGCTCGAGTTATCGATCTGTCTCCAATAATTCGCCATGGCGTAGAAAAGGGCAGTGAGGCCCACGGCGATCAAAGCCGTAGTTACACCCAGCAGGATAACCTGTCGGGCAGTTAGCTGATAAACCGGTTTAGTGTTCATGGTATTAGTCCTCAGAAGGATATATTAATGCACCATTTTGATGCTCGTACCCTCGCGGCGCGTTGCGTTATTTCAATACGCAAAAAACCGCCCGAAGTTCATATTAGAACATCAGGCGGCGACAAGTTAAGTAGTTTTTCTAGATAAAAGCGGCGAAAAGGGTCTGCGTCCAGAAGGCTGCATCCTCGATCGCTGTCTCAGAAATGAGGCCCATGGCCGCAAGTCCGGTAAAAATGTGAACACCCATTAAACCGATATAAACGGCAAGGGCAACGCCAAGTCCATACTGGGCAAGCTTAAAATTTCCCCACTTGAGCAATACGACGACCGCTATCGCTCCGATAGCGACCTTCACGGCAAGAAAGGTGAAATCACCGATCTCAAGGAGGCTGGCCATCAATTGATTTCCTTCCGTTGCGATGCCGTTCCTGACCCAGATCAGCGTTAGCAATGCGTCCAGAAGATTAAGGCCGAATAGAAGTGTTGTGCCGCGTAATAGCTTCATAAGATGCAGGAGATGACCCTGAATACACTCCGCCTAGAAAACTTTACCCCCGGTGTATGGGCCGGGGGTAAGGCCAGGAATTAGAAATGAACTGTCGTTTACGTTTACACTATACATCCAATAAATCCGCGTTTCAAAAATTATTTTCGGCCTCGGAGACCGCACACGGAGTTTCGCTTTGGATGCGGGAGTACTAAGATTGGTAGGCACCTTTTATTTTATGGGTGCATCAAAGCTCCGCTGACAAAGTTCGATCAAAGGCTTTGTGGGCGAAGGGTACAGTTGGAGGAGATCATGAACAAAATGGGAAAAATCGCTGCCGCGATCGTATTTGCGGCGTCGCTTATGTTAGCGGGAGCGTTCGATGTTTCGGCGCAAACAAAGAAGAAGCCGGTCATTAGGAAAAAGGCCGTGGTAAGGAAGGCCGTGCCGTCCGTAAAACTCTTCACGGTCGCCGCGGGTAAACGCATTCGTGTTCGGATGAATGAATCGATAAGTTCCAAGACCGCCGCGATCGGCGACCGCTTTACCGTTACGGTAGCCGAGCCGGTCTATTCAACGACCGGCGCGATCGTAATTCCTGAGGGAAGCGAGATCGTTGGCCGCGTGGATGCGGTGGCAAAGGCTCGAAATGGCGGGAAGCCCGGGACTTTGGACGTTTCGTTCATACAGGTCGTCTTGCCTAACGGGGCAAAAAGGGCGATCAACGGTTCCGTGACCCAACTTGTCAGCGACGATGCTAAAAGTGATAGCGAAGGCACGGCCAGCGGTGACAAAATGAAGCACCGGAAAGTCATCTTTTATGGTGGCGGAGCCGCGGGCGGAGCTTTGCTCGGCGCCGCGATCGGCGGCGGAAAGGGAGCTTTGATCGGCGGATTGTTAGGTGCGGGCGGCGGATTTCTTGGTGAGAGATATACCAAGGGCGAAAACGCCGAGGTTAAATCGGGCACCGAATTCGGTATCTACATTAACCGTGCATTTTCGCTTCCAAAGTACGCTGAAGCCGAGCCTCGGCCGTAAACCTGTTCAGACTTGAAATAAGAAGGCCGGCCCGATGTGCGTCATCTGGCCGGCCCTTTTTCGTGATAGGTCGATCTACTTAAGAGACATATCTCTCGGATAGTCATCGCCAATTTGTTCGAGATGCTTGACGACCTTTTGGATCAGCCATTCAGGGGTCGAGGCTCCAGCCGTTACGCCAACGCGTTCCGCTCCAACCAGGTCATTTGGGTCGATCTCTTCTTCAGTCTCGATCAGGAAGCTTTTCTCACACTGCTCTTTGCACACGCCTAGCAGCTTGACACTGTTGGAAGAATGGCGGCCGCCGATGATGTAAAAGGCATCGACCATTCCGGCTAGGGCCCGGGCGGCTTCCTGCCGGTCCTTTGTCGCTGAGCAGATAGTGTTGACGATCTGTACCTCGTCGTCGGTTTTCGACCTTACCGCTTCGGCGGTGTCGAAAAAGGTCTTCACTTTGATCGTCGTTTGCGAGACCACGAGCGGATTTCGGAGCCGCGGAAGTTCCGCGACCTCGCTTTCATCACGAACGATAAACGCGTGGTCGGGAGCGTACCCTTTTACGCCGATCATTTCAGGGTGGTCGGGACTGCCCACAATGACAACGTGCCTATCCTGTTCGGCGGCCCTTGAAGCGAGCTTCTGGACCCGGGTGACGAAAGGACACGTCGCGTCGACCACTTTTGAAGCTTTTTCTTCTAATTCGCGTTGGACCTGCGGCGTGACACCGTGAGCGCGGATAACGGCGGTTTCGCCGCGTTTTATCTGCACCGGTTCGCTTATGGTGGTCACACCGAACTTGCCGAGCCGCTGCATTTCCTGTTCGTTATGGATAAGGGGCCCGAGGCTTCGGACGGTATCGCCTTCGCCTATAGCCTCTTCGACCATATCGACCGCGCGTTCGACGCCAAAACAAAATCCGTATTCATTTGCCAGCAGTACTTGCATTTTTAGTCAGGTATACTCTATTTTCGTTATGCCAATTATTACAACACTTTATCGATAACCGTATTACAAATTTTAGCAAATGGATTTTGGAAACGAAACTCCCTCGTTCGAATGCCGCTTTTTGGACGAAAGTTACTTTGAGGTACTTCTTGAAAAGTTTGATGAAGCATTTTCTGATTATGCCAGGCCGTTTGAACTCGACCTTGTACGATTCAGGAATCACATAAATCTAAACGCGATCGACCTGAACCGCTCTGTTGGATGCTTTGAAGACGACAAATTGATCGGATTTTCTCTCAACGGCTTTGGTACCTGGAAAGGGAAGCAAACGGTTTATGACGCGGGAACCGGGGTCATCCCGACGCGGCGGCGTCTGGGCGCGAGCGAAGGGATGTTTCGGTTTATGGTGCCGAAGCTCAGGGAGGCCGGTGCCGAACAGTACTTGCTTGAGGTGATCACCACCAACACGCCGGCGGTCAACCTATACAAAAAGCTCGGTTTTGTGATCGAACGCGAACTTGTCTTTATGGAGGCTCCGGCAAGCCTTGACCAAAGTACTCAACCCAATGACGAGGTGGAGGTCCGTCGTCTGACGGCTGCCGATCTAACGAAGTTGAAGGCCCTTTGGGATGCCAGGCCGTCCTGGCAGAATTCCAATGAGGCTATCGCCCGCAGTGAATCACTCAAATCGATCCTCGGGGCTTTCCTGAATGATGAATGCGTTGGGTACGTGATCTATTCCAAAGGCCTAGGGCGGATAGCCCAGTTTGCCGTCGATGGCCGATTCCGAAAGAAGGGCGTAGGTTCACGTCTTTTGACGGAAATGCAGGGCGAATTGAAACCAGACGCGAGGATGCAGGTGATCAACCTCGATAACGTTTTGGAGGAGACGGTAGAGTTTTTCGAGAAGCGTGGCTTTCAAGAGATCCTTTCTCAATACGAGATGATCATGCCGTTATAGGGTCAGCGGATGGGTTCGCGAAGCATGTTTTCGGCGGTCGCTCGTGCAACGCTTGCGGCTAGCGGATTCGATTCCTTCAAATAGGCGATCTGCATCAGGGCCTCACCGGTTCTGGACAGGAGGCGGAAAAGATCGCCTTCCTCTGCCTGGGTTCGTTTTACCAATTCGCTCCAGGGCATTCCGTCGCACCACTGCTCAGCGGCAGCGGCAGCCGAGAGATTGATCTCTTCTGATGGCTCGATCCCGAATTTCCACTCAACCTTCGATACGTCATAAATGATGTCTTCAAACGCGTTAACAATATCGAGGAGCTCGTTCGAGAGATACAGATCTCCGTAGTTCCGATCCGAATCAGCCGCCAGCGAGGCCATTAGGCCTGCCATTGTTTTCGGAGCCAGGTCGTTGAATATGCCGCGGCGGAGAGCTTCGCCGACCAGAAGCGTTCGATCCACACGCACATCCGCCAGCCATTTGCCTGATTCGGTGACGATCTCGTTTCGAAAATCGATATAACCAAAATGATCGAGCACCTTTGCACGCCGTTCGAAGGGGAGCCAGATCTGACTGTAAAGGAACTCGATATCGCGTTCGCCCCGCTCGACCGCGGCGGCGTCGTTGGACACACTCCAGAGAAAGGCTAGCCGCTCGTCTTTGCCTAACTGATCTCCGGCGACCGCCTTGATAGCGTCTTCAAATATACGTTCGGCTCCGTCGCTCTCCGGATTCACTTTTCCGAGTTTTGGTTCGTCAAGCGGGACATTCTTTCCTTCGAATGTATCGAAGAATGCCCTTTCGATGCTCTCTTCCTCGATAGGGTAAAGATCTCGGTAAATGCGGGTTACGCGATCGAGTGCGACGGACGTACCGTGCCCGTCATCGCGCATTGCCGAGATCTTTTCGCCGTGAACGCTGATGACGAAGTAGATGCGTTTACCCCCGCGGCCCTGCGAAATAATCCGGCCTGCCAGGACATTTTCGCGAAGCCAATCATGCCGAAGCTCAGCTCTCGTGACAGGAACCAACTCATGAAGCCTGCGACGGGCACTCGTGAGGCGTTCGAATCCGCGAATATCGTTGAGCTTTAGATCGAGCTTGGCCGCCTTGATCGATGTTTCAAGTTTTTTGATGCGTCCGAGATTCTCATTCCTGAGTTGTTCGATCTGTCGGCCGGTTCTCTGGTTGGCATAGCTTTTCTGGGCGATATCTCTGACCTGCTCGAAGCTTTTGAAGGCGTCGAGGAGATTGAGAAGGCTTGTGTAAGTCGAGCGAAATTGGCTCTCGAGCGGGTCGGGCGGAGCCTTGAGCAATTCGGCAATTTTCTTCGGGTTTTGGAACTGGCCCGGAGCAAGCACGACGAAGCCTACGTTGTCCTTGCCGCGTCGCCCGGCGCGCCCCGTCATTTGCTGCAGTTCACTGGCATTCAGCGGCCGCCAGCCGTCGTTGCCGCGCCTGTCGGCGTTGCTTACAACGACTGTTCGCGCAGGGAAGTCGACACCCGCCGCGACTGTCGATGTGGCGAATATTGCGTTCAGCAAACCGCCGGACATCATCTTTTCAATAAGGAGCTTCCACGCGGGAATGTGTCCAGCATGATGCGATGCGACACCTCCGTTGACCAGTATCCGGGCGTGCTTATGAACCCTTACCTCGGGATTTGCGGCCGCGAACTCATCAAACATCTTTTGGCGTCGTTCGTGCTTCTCACCGTCGGTTTTCTGAGACTTATCGTTCGCCACCTCTAGTGCCGATTCATCGCACTTTCTTCGCGTCGGCATAAAAATGATCGCGGGAAGGAGGTTGAATCCGCGCAAGGTCGAGATCAGCTTATGGGGAGGAATTTCAGGCGGCCGCGGGTTCATATCCGCAAGTATCGCAAATCTGCAGGCCGCTTGCTATTATCGTGACAGGATGAAGAGATGGGTTGTACGAATAGGGATCGTCTTGGGGCTGTTTCTAGCCATACTTTTTGGTGCGGCGTTTTGGAGCGATATGGATGTACAAAAGCCAACCACAAAGATCAAGAATGAAGAGTTTCCGACCATAAAAGAAGGTTGGCAGGGAACGGACGTCGATCAAAAAGGCCGCTTTATAAATGACGAGTTTCCCTTTTTGCCAAAGGTGAGCGAACTGTTGAAGTGGCAGCTAAGCACCAACAAGTTTAAGGTTGAAAAGCAGAACGACACCCAAAGACTGGAGGTGCGTGACCCGTCCGCCTTCCTCGCCTCCGAGAATGACGGCATACTTTGGCTCGGCCACGCTACGTTTTTCATACGTCTTGACGGTGTTTCGATGCTGACAGATCCGATCTTCGGTACGCCGCCGCTTGTGAAAAGATACGTCGAAGTTCCGTCGCCGCTTGAACAGATCCGACAGGTCGATTACGTTCTCCTCTCGCATGATCACCGGGATCACATGGACGAGGGCACCCTACGCCAGATAGCACAGAAGTTTCCCAAAGCTGTCTTTCTGGCCGGCCTCGGTAGCGAAGACGTGTTGAACGAATGGAGATCTCCGGATAATCCGGTGAAGACGGCGGGCTGGTTCCAGAAATATAACACGACAGGGCCCGTTGGTTTTTATTTTGTTCCGGTGCGTCACTGGTCTCGGCGTGGACTGCTGGACACCAACAAACGTCTCTGGGGCGGATATGTCATTCAAAGTAAAACGGCAACAATATACTTCGGCGGTGACAGCGGCTACGGTCGGCACTACCGAGAGGTCGGTGAGTTGTTTCCCAATATCGACTATTTTCTCATGGGCATTGGAGCTTATGAGCCGCGATGGTTCATGGAGGCCAATCATAATAATCCAGCCGATGTGATCAAGGCGTTTAAGGACGCGGGAGCACGGATCCTCATCCCGATGCATTACGGCACTTTCGACCTTTCAGACGAACCCCCAAGCGCTCCGCTGCGATCGCTGCTTGAGGAAGCGGCGGCCGCTGGCATCAGTGACAAGGTGCGGCCTTTATCATTGAACCAAGATTTACAAATAGTCCTTTCACAGTAGAATAAGTCTAAACGACAAACCGGAGCACTTTTACGATGAATCATCTAGATCGAAGGGAATTCCTTCAGTTAGCGGCGATCGCCGGCGTAGGAATGATCGCAGCCGGATCGGCAGCGGGCGCACAAAAGCTGGACCTGACGGAGAAGACGGTCGCTGAACTTTCGACTGCGATGCAGAAGGGCGAATTGTCGAGCGAGACTATAACCAATTGGTATCTGGCGCGGATCAAATCGCTGGATCCTAAGCTAAACTCGATCATTGAGCTGAATCCGGACGCGATATCGATCGCTCGCGAGCGCGACCGGGAACGACGACTAAAGAACGTAAAGGGACCGCTGCACGGTATTCCGTTTGTCATCAAGGACAACATCGACACCGCCGATAAGATGAAGACCACGGCCGGCAGCCTCGCACTGGTCGACGCACCGACCCCGGCGAAAGACGCCTTCATTGTCGAACGCCTGCGTGAAGCGGGTGCAGTTCTGCTGGGCAAGACAAACCTCAGCGAATGGGCAAATTTCCGCGATAATGATTCGAGCAGCGGCTGGTCGGGCCGCGGTGGACAGACGCGAAATCCTTACATCCTTGACCGCAACCCATGCGGCTCGTCGTCCGGCACTGGGGCCGCGATCGCTTCAAATCTTGCCGCTATCGGGATCGGCACCGAAACGGACGGTTCGATAGTTTGTCCATCTTCGATCTGCGGAATAGTTGGACTCAAGCCGACGATCGGCCTGGTGTCGCGCAGTGGAATTATACCGATCGCCGCGTCGCAAGACACCGCCGGGCCGATGACCAGGACGGTGGCCGATGCGGCGGCGATGCTGGATGTGCTTGATGCGGCGGACCCGAGTGATTCCGTAACGACCTCGGGCGGAAAAAGACGCGAACGTTCATCGTATTTAACTTCTCTTATCGCGGACGGACTGCGTGGAGCTCGGATAGGTGTTGCTCGCGATTTTTGGGGACGGAATGCCGTTGTCGACGGCGTAACGAATGCGGCACTCGATGTGATGAAGAGGGCCGGTGCCGAGTTGATCGATGTGAAGTTCCCGAACCTTCGAAAATTCGGCGATGCAGAGTTCATCGTGCTGCAGCATGAGTTCAAGGACGGCCTCGAAAAATATCTGCGGGCGAGAGGAGCAAAGCACAAGACTCTGGACGACCTGATCAAATTCAACAACGAGAACGCCGCGCGTGAAATGCCCTACTTCAAACAGGCGATCTTTGAATCATCGGCGAAGAAAGGGCCGCTGACCGATAAGGAATATCTCGACGCCGTTGAGACCTGCCGCAAGTATTCGCGTGAGGAAGGTATCGACCAGGTCGTGAGCGAAAATAAGCTGGATGCGATAGTTGCACCGTCTAACGCGCCAACGTGGATGATCGACCTTGTGAGTGGTGATTGCGGAAGTGGATACGTGGGAAGCTCATCGCTTGCTGCTGTTGCCGGTTACCCGAACATCACGGTCCCGGCCGGTTTTGTTAAGGAACTTCCGCTGGGAATTTCGTTCTTCGGAAAAGCGTTCACCGAGCATACGCTTATCAAGCTTGCATATTCATTCGAGCAGGCGGCGAAGGCTCGTCGGCAGCCAAGGTTCTTGCCGACGGCGGCGTGACCGGCTGTGCTTGCGGGAACGACTCCGTTGACTTTGCACGTCTAACGGGTAATAATCCGACACTTGTTCTTTGTTTAACAATACCGTTCGGAGGTGGCCACTTTTTTGGCTGCCTGAGAAAGCAGGGGTAAGCCGGGTGAGAATCCCGCACGATCGCGTCACAGTGAGTGCATCTTTTGCATAAGTCTGGACACCTGCCCGAACAGTTTTCCTGCCGGTTCGTATGTTTCGCGTCAAGACATTCGAGGCAAACAAGGTATTTAAGAATGCCCTGTTTTTCTTGTCTATCTACTTGGACTCGAAAAATAGGGTGTTTTCGTTTTTGCGGCGTGGATCTGAGGAGTGATCGTGCACATTCGATCTGGATCAAAAATTACTTTTGCGGCTGCGACGTTCCTGCTGATGGTTGCGGCCGCAGGCTGTTACCGTTCGGCACCACCTACCCGGGAGGTTCCGGTCCGAACTATTACGGACGATCTTGGACGTACGTTGAAGCTGCCAGAGAAGGTCGAAAGTGTCGTATCGCTCGCCCCGAATTTGACCGAAATAGTCTTTGCGGTCGGGGCCGGTGACAAACTCGTGGGCGTCACGACGTTCTGCAATTATCCGGAGGAAGCAACGGCGATCAGAAAGGTCAGCGATACCCAGAAGCCGAACATCGAAAGCATAGTTGCGATCAAGCCCCAGGTCGTTTTTGTCTCAACCGCGTCTCAGCTTGAGGCCTTCATGAATACGCTCGATCAGCAAGGCATCGCCGTATTTGTGACGAGCCCGAACAGCCTCGATGACATTTACAAGAGCATTGAGAAGGTGGGTGACATCTTAGGAAAACGTGAAAAAGCCGCGAACGTGGTACAGGACCTTAAGGCCCGGGTGTCGAATGCCCGCGGGCCTGTGGTCTATGAAAGCCTGCCGAAAGTGTTTGTGCAGATAGATCGGGATTCTCTTTACACAATAGGTAAAGATTCCTACATAACCGACATAATTGCCCGAGCCGGAGGAGTCTCGGCGACGGCTGAACTTGCGACCGCATATCCAAAAATCAGCAAGGAAACTGCTCTGGCGATGAATCCGGATGTCGTCGTCGTCTCGGAAAGCGAAGGCAACCGCGATCCGAACGAAGTTTTTCGCAACTCGCCCGCCGTCAGGAAAGGGCGGGTTTTTCGTATAAATGCCGACCTCCTTTCGCGGCCCGGCCCGCGCGTCGTGAATGCCCTGGAGCAGATCGCGGAATCGTTGCGAAGAACTTCTCCGCAATAGCGAATAGTTAAGAGAACGTTTGGATCGAAGAATAAAAATCGCGTTGTTTCTAACGGCCGGGCTCGCCGTTTCGCTTTTTCTGGGACTCACCCTTGGCAGCGAGCGGCTTTCGTTTTTGGATCTCAGCGAGGAACAGCGATCGATCCTTTTCGATATTCGTGTGCCAAGAGTGCTGCTGGCGGCTTGCGTGGGAGCAAGCCTCGCAGCCGCCGGTGCTGGCCTGCAGTCGCTTCTGCGAAATCCATTGGCCGAGCCTTATTTGCTAGGCGTTTCTAATGGTGCGGCATTGGGGACGATGCTGGCATTCGTGTTCTTTGAACAATTCGAGTGGTCGCGGCCGGTGCTGGCATTCGCAGGAGCCGGAGCAGCTACGTTCGCCGTATATCAAATGGCTCGAAGCCGAGCGGGAATGAACGTTGAAAGACTAGTGCTGTCAGGTGTGATCGTGACGACGTTTTTGTCTTCGATCATTGTTCTGCTGACCAGCCTGGTTGACGCCGCGAAACTGCGGAGCTTTACATTTTGGCTGCTGGGCGATCTGTCGCAGTCGACGCAGAACGGAGTTTACCTTGCATTTGTTATTGCGATCATCGGAACGGTAGTTCTTGCCTCGCAGGCACGGGCGCTTAACTTGATGATGATCGGCGAACGCGATGCATTCGATCTGGGCGTCGAGGTCGGTCGCGTCAGAATGATCGTGTTTATTGCAGTTAGCGCACTTGTCGGCTCGACCGTCGCGGCGAGCGGTTCGGTCGGGTATGTCGGCCTCATAGTGCCCCATCTGGTACGACTTTCGGCTGGCAGCGACAATCGCCTCGTGGTGCCGTTTTCCGCTTTGGCAGGCGCGATCTTCGTGGTCATGGCCGATCTAGTTGCTCGCACCGCGATCGCTCCAAGGGAACTTCCGGTTGGCGCGATCACCGCTTTGATCGGAGCTCCGCTTTTCATATACCTGCTGCGAAAAAACTGAGTTTTATTAAATGCTGGCGATCAAGGAAATAACGATCCGATACGGCCCGTGTGAGGTGGTGC
>JANNNS010000223.1:0-14288 GCA_031398645.1 Acidobacteriota bacterium | reverse complement strand
CAATTCGACCGGATCGGCCACGTTCAGAGCTTCTCGAACAAAATAGGGCTCTCCGGCGGCCACACCGATCAGCGAACCGAAATAACGCGAACGGTCTTCAAGTTCATCGAGGAAACCGCTCGAGGTCAGTCGCGTCTCGGGTTCGGTTGAATTTGGGTCATAAAATTGAGAACGGTGCGCCCTGATCGCGTCCATCTTTTCCTCAAGAAACGGCGAGACATCGACGATAAACGAAGGTATGACGTGTCGGGAGAATATGTTATGAGCGACTATCGGCACTGGTATCTTCTCGTCTCCGCTTTCGGGATCGAAATTCTTCATGCTTGAAAGTCGTGCGGATTCGCGAACCAGTCGGGCAATGTGGTCGTGGTCCGGATGCGGGTCATCCAACTGGTGCGTGATGATAACCTTCGGCTTTAATCGACGCAGTACACGCACCATAGCCGCCCGCGACGAGTTGTCCACAAAAACGTGTCCGTCCGACAGCCCAAGATTCTCGCGCACATCAAGTTTTAAGATCTTCGCGGCGTCTTCGGCTTCTTTCGCACGCCCCTCGACCGTTCCGCGAGTACCCATTTCGCCCCGCGTGACGTCAAGAGCACCTGTGCGATAACCGAGACTTTTCATCTTGAGCATAGTGCCGCCGACGGTCAGCTCCAGATCGTCAGGGTGTGCAAATATACCGAGAATATCCACTTGGCTCATCACTTCAATTTAACACAACCCAATTGGAACAGCGTGTGCGGACCAGCATCGGTATTTTCTCGCCTCTGCCTGCTAAGATGAAGGAATGAAATTGATCGTCCTCGGCTCCGGCACATCTATCCCGCACCCGACCCGTTCGAGCTCTGGCTATTGGGTCGAAGCTTCAGGAGGGACGCTGCTGCTGGACTGTTCGGCTTCGGCGGTGAGTAGAATGCTGGCAGAGGGTTTGGACTGGACACAACTGGACGCGATCTGGATATCGCACTTTCACCTTGACCATTGCGGCGGATTAGCCCCATTTCTTGCGGGAACAAAACACAGCAGCGAGATGAAGAAGCGTACAAAGCCGCTGCGCATCTTCGGTGCCCAAGGTTTGCGAAAGCTGCTTGAAGCTTTCAACAACGTAAACAACTACAAACTGTTCGAGCAGCCTTTTCCGCTCGAGATCGTCGAGATCGAATCGCTTGAAAAGTTCGAGATCCTTCCGGGACTCGATGCAGTCGCAATGAGCACGCCGCACACCGACGAGAGCCATGCTATCCACCTTCGCGACAAGGATGAAACTTCAATGGTCTACACCGCTGATACGGGCTTTATCGAAACACTCTCCGCCTTTGCTCGCCACGTCGATCTGCTTGTTATTGAAGCCTCATTCCCTAAGGACAAACCGGCCGAGAAGCATCTAGAACTGGCCGAGGCGATGTATGTCATCCGAAAGGCAGAACCGCGGAGGGCCGTGCTGACGCATCTTTATCCTGATTGGGACGGTATCGATCTCGAAGCCGAGGTGCGAAAAGCCTCGCCGCGGTGCGAGGTGATCCAGGCTGAGGACGGTTTAAGAGTGGAAACGAGTCCGGCAGTCACGTAATGTTTGTCGGGTCGCTGTCCGGTGGGTGTCCGGTGGCTTGTCCGGTCGGTTAAGTTGTTGTGTTTACTTTACTTAACCCGGATCCAGTCATTTTTTTTCAAAACTTTCGCTTCGAAAATGTAACTTTTATTGCAAACATAGGACTTCGCGGCACGAATTCCGTTTAGCCACACCGGACAAGCTTCCTCGTGAATCGCATATCGTACCCGTTGCCATATTCAAATTTCAAAGACCTAGGCCGCCCCTTACAAATACACGGGCTGCACATTGTCCCATCAATTGCACATATTGTCAAGACTAACCGAATCTCCTTAGTGAAGGAGAGCAATTTTAAGGCGAAGAGCGTTTTCGTCGGGTTCCGCCCGCGGTTTCACCCGACTCGATTGAATTCGTCCTTTTCAGGGCCGATAACCGTGGTTTAAGCTCAGATGATCGTGTCAAAAGATCCGACCAAAGACCCGTTAGGGTTGACCTGTCTGTAGTCGGAGCCACAATATCGGGTCGGAGCCCCTTTAGGGGTGACCTGCCTGTGGAATAGTAGAAAGCAACACCGCCGAAAGCCGTCGTCGAGGGGCCGTTGAAGAACACTGGCCGCTCCTAACGGAGCTTTTTTAAATCTTAATAACTGCCGAGCCTACAGACAGGTCGGACCAAACGGGCCTAAGAGCAATTCAGGCGGCAGGCAAACTCAGGCCTTTACATTCCGCTTCGCCACGGCCATTAGTTCTTCGGGCATCCATTTATCGGTGACCTTGTCTTCGGCCTCGGCGATGGACTTGCTGCGGTTGCGCCATTCTTTTGCTGGGTCGTCTTCGCGGCCGGATTGTTTGGGATAATTCTCGACCTGTTCGAGGCTGATGATGATTCCATGAGCCACATCGTTCCAATCCTCGTTCTGGATCCCTCGCAAAACGATCGGCAGGCCAGCCGTCCAGTCTTCTTCAGGCGTGATATTGTCGTATTCGGGGATCGTCAAATAGGCCGTCGCAGGAAATGCGTTCCCGCTAAACTCGCTGACAAGCTGTGACTTGACATCGTTGTACGAGCCATTAGGATTGCCCTTGCGAATGTCGAGGGCACGGCGAAAAATGTCGGATACGGTAGGTTGAGCACTCATAATCGTTTGCCGGATAGTTGAAATGTCAGATTATCATAAATCTAGACGGATCTTAACCTTATGCGAAAGTTCATTTATAAGCTTCATCTGATTCTCGGCGTTCTGGTCTCGATACCAGTCCTCGCGTGGGCGTTGAGCGGATTTCTCTATTCTCTGCCCAATATGGTCGAGGGCGGATCGGTTGAGAAGATCGATCCTGGCCGAGTTAAGGTATCACCGTCCGACGCGATGCTGAAAGCGAATGAGCTCGCGGGAAAGCAGCTTCCGACCACGGCCCTAACCCTGTTGATGAAGGATGGGAGGCCACAGTATCAATCCATCGGAGGGTTAGGGGCGGACTCGATCTTTATCGATGCTGAGTCCGGTATCGCGACGTTCTCAAAGCCACCGGGGTGGAAAACGCGCTTTTTTCGCGAAGCACATTTTTATTATTTCACCGGCAGTTGGCAGGTCACTTTTCTGCTCCTCTTCTCGGGCCTCGCAGCGTTGTCGGCGTTGACCGGTATTTATTTGAACATCGTGTACTGGTCGCGCCGGTTCAGTCAGAAGACGCTCTCTGAAACATAACTAGCATCAGCAGCCGATGATCTCAGTTCGTTTTACTTCTTCCTCTTCTTCCTCTTATTCCGTGGTCTCCGAATGATTCAACCACGGAATAGGATGAATAAGAGGAAGCCGATCACGGGGACGGAGCGCCTCAGACAGCCTGGTTCATTCTTACACGTTCGGCCTTCGCACACCCTCTCTCGGTCGTGTTCTGCCTGTTTGTTAACAACGTTTTCATTGCCTTAAACCATCTGAACAGCTAGTCTTTATCCAGAACTAGGGTATTTCTTCATGAAATTTATCAGTGCACTAATGATCGTCCTTTCGGCTTTTGTATTTTCGTTCGCTCAGAACGAGCAGTCGCCGATCGTGGAAAAGGAGTTCGGTTACAAGGATTGGACGCTAAAGAATCTAAAGGGCGGCGGCGAGACCAACTTGCGAGAGTTTTCGAAAGGCAAGAAATTGGTCATGGTCGTGTACTGGGCTCCGTGGTGTCCTAACTGGAAACACGATCTTGCTTTCGTCCAGGAACTTCATCAAAAATACGCTGCAAGTGGATTGGCTGTGATCGGCGTTGGCGAATATGACCCGGTCGACAAAATGAAGCAGCACTTTGACCAATACAAACTGACTTTTCCTTCCGTCTACGAGTCAACCGCATCCGGAGAGCGGCTTAGCACCGTTCATTATGCCCAGCGCACAGCTGCCGGCGACACCCGAAAATGGGGTTCTCCCTGGTATGTCTTTCTTGAACCCGGAAAATTAGAGACTTCGGGCGCGATCCTGGCGTCAAAGGTGGCTGTCGTAAACGGTGAACTGATCCGGCCGGATGCGGAGAAGTTTATTCGCGAGAAATTGGGAGCGACTGCCGGAAGCTCGGTCGCGGGACTCAGCACCGCTCAGCTCGAAGTTTGCGAGCCGGGCTCTACGGCTCCGGCTCTTATTAAACCCTGACTAACTACTTGGGCAACACGGCCATTGTGTCGGAGAGTTTCTGAGCGACTTGCCTTAAAGGATCTTTGGAAGCAACGAATCGGCCGGCGATCGCACTGTCCTCCGACCTTGCACAAAGGTCCGCAACTCCTTGGATCTGAATAAGATACTTGGTCAATTGCGGCTTCGTCCGGAAATCGCTTTCCAGCGTCACCAAGCCTTCCCGCAGCCCTTTGATCGCGGCGATCACTTTTTTCTTATTCAACTCGTTCGCATCGATAGCTTCTTTTTTTGCCCGTCGGGCCTGAGCGTCACGATCCAAGCCTTCGATCGCTACAGCTATCGGGCCCATCCGATCGACGAACAGGTTGACGTTAGATAACTGGTTTGCTACCTGCTGTTTAGCAGCAGCAACGACCGGGTTGATCGCTGTTTTTACTGGTGTCGGGGTTGGCCGAGGTGCGGGCTTCCTCGTACGCTGCGCAGCCGCCGGAATGGCCGCCGCCAACAAAAGAATCGAAAAAACTGTCAATATCCGAGCTGATCTCATAATCCTTCCCGCCTGTTCAATATCTGTCAAACATTTTATCATAATGTGTATGGAGGAGAGATTGTTGGAGGTCCGCCGGCTTGGACGCGTTGCCTACGGAGATGGCCTGGCGCTTCAGAAAACACTTGAAGCCGAGGTGATCGCTGCCCGCGAACAGGACTATCTGCTGCTTCTCGAACACCCTCATACTTACACCATCGGGCGTCGCGCAAAGGAAAACGGCGTACTTGCCACTGCGGAATTGCTGAGGAATCTTGGCGTTGAGGTATTTGAAACGAACCGCGGCGGCAAGGTGACCTATCACGGCCTTGGACAACTTGTCGGTTATCCGGTTATCAGCTTGTCGCCGGATCGGGAAGATGTGCATAAGTACGTTCGCGATCTTGAGGAAGTGCTCATTCGCACGCTTGCCGACCTTCAAATTCAGGCTTTTCGGATCGACGGACTTACGGGTGTTCACACCGCCGAGGGCAAGGTAGCAGCGATCGGCGTGCACATCAAGCGTTGGGTGACGACGCACGGCTTTGCTCTGAACGTGAACACCGATCTGAGCTATTACAACTGGATAATCGCCTGCGAGGGCGAACCGGTCACCTCGATCGACAAATTGCTCGGCCGCGAAATAGATCTCGCTGACGTGGAAGATCTTTTGATCAGAAATTTCGCAGATGTCTTCTCAATGAACTTAGCGGCGGATATCGCTGCTGTACGGCAGGCTGCCTAACGCATTACTTACGGAGGATCCATGACAAAATCAAAAATAATCGCCATTTTTTCATTATTGACCTTTGCCTGGGGCTGCGGTTCGGACTCTGCATCGAACACAAAGAACGGCAACGCCAATAATGCGGCACCAGAAGCCGCCCGCGACACGATCACGATCGCCGAACGGCCGCAGAAGGTCAAGGATCAGATGGCCGCCCGGGGCGAGCAGGATGCGGCCGCGCCTACGATCGCGATCGTGGAGCCCAAGGCAGACTCGACGCAGACGAGTTCGACCGTAAAGGTAAAACTCAATATTTCCGGCGACCTTAAGGGCTATAAGCCGCACATGGACGCGGAAACGAAGATGGGCAACCACATTCATGTGATCCTCGACAATCAGCCGTACGAGGCCTATTACAACCTCGACGAAGAATTCGAGCTTCGAAACGTGGTCGATGGCGAACACACGCTTCGCGTTTTCCCGTCGCGGCCGTGGCACGAAAGCTATAAGAACGACGGGGCGTTTCAGATAGTCACTTTCCGAGTGAAAAACGGCGGCGGCGACGCGGCAAAGCCGACCACCACGAGTAACGGCAACACCATGGCGAACGCAAATTCGAATGCGGCGGCAAAGCCTACGCCTGAAGGTAAAGATATGCAGAGTTCGACCTCGACAGGCGTTGACCGCACAAAGCCTCTTCTCACCTACAGCCGTCCGAAGGGCGAGTACAAGGGAGCGGACGCGGATTCGATAATGATCGATTTCTGGCTTGCGAACGCCAAATTGACCGGCGACGGCGGCGAATATCGCGTCCGTTACTCGGTCAACGGCGGCGAAGCCAAATATATCGACAAATGGGAGCCGATCTGGCTATCCGGCTGGTCGGCCGGCAAGAAGTCCGTAAAACTCGAACTGGTCGATAAGAGCGGCAACGTGGTCGATAATGGTGGGTACAACTCGACAACAAGGGAGATCACGGTCGTTAAGTAAGGGTTGCTGCGAGCTCTGAGAGGACGGCCTCTTTGAAGAAGCACCGATCTCTGGAACGACCCGGGCCACACGCCTTGGTCGTTCCTTTTTTTGGAGTGCAAATATGAACTGGGTATTTCTAGGCATCGCCGGCTTGCTCGAGATCGCGTGGGCGATCGGGCTCAAATACACCGAGGGCTGGACGCGTTTGGTGCCGAGCCTGATCACGGCGGTGTTGATGATCGCCAGCTTTTATTTTCTTTCGCTTGCGGTCAAGACATTGCCGATCGGGACGGCGTACGCGGTCTGGACCGGCATAGGGACTGTCGGAGCGGCGATCCTGGGAATGTTCCTGTTCCAGGAACCGCGGGACATCGTTCGCCTGCTGTGCATCGCCCTTATAATTGCGGGTATCGCCGGCCTGAAGATAACCTCGCCCGCCTAATGCGGAGGCTTTGCACGAAGTAATGGCGATCTGCTCGACGGTGACCATATCGCCCTTACTTTGTGCGGGCTTTTGCATATGAACTTGCGGTAATAACGAAATTCCCTTAACCTCAAGTTTTCAAATAACCGATAAACTATGCGACGCGAGACGACTTCGTGGTACAGCCACAATCTGAATATGGATATGCCGCTTGTGGCATATGGGCATGCGGGATATCCGCTATTGATGTTTCCGACGGCGGCCGCCGATTATCTTGAATACGAGCGGTTTTATCTCGTCGATGCCATCAAGGACTTCATCGAAGCCGGCCTTATTCGGGCCTATTCGATCAATTCGGTCAACAAATACAGCCTGCTGAACCGCGAATCGCACCCGGCGTGGAAAGTCGAAATGCTCCAGCGTTACGACCGTTACATCATGGAAGAGGTCCTGCCGCTTATCCGCAACGAATGCGGCCAGGATGCAAAACCGCTGACGACCGGAGCCAGCCTCGGAGCATTTCTCGCCGCTAATACATATTTCAAACACTCCGACAATTTTCGCGGGACCATCGCGATGAGCGGCAGTTACGACATCTATAACTACCTCGACAAGGGTTATTACGACGACAACGTCTATTTCAATAACCCGGCGATGTACCTGCCGAAACTGAATGACGATTATCATCTGCCGCGTCTGCAGCAGGCTGATTCGATCGTCATTGTCTCCGGCCAGGGCAACTACGAAGCTCCCGACCGCAGCCGTGAACTCTCCGGTATGCTTCACGCAAAAGGCATCCCGCACATGCTCGAACTCTGGGGCCATGACGTAGCCCACGACTGGCCGTGGTGGCGAAAAATGCTGCCCTACTACCTTGGCAGGTTCTGCGAGCGATAGGCATTGGGTTCATTCCTATATAGCTCATCAACGATTTTTAACTCCGATGTTTGCGCCACCATCTCATGGTGGCGCAACTGGCGCAAGAATCGGCGTTTTTCGCGATTATTGTTCCGTTCCGCTGTGACGGAACAAGCGGAACAGAGCGGAACAAAAATGGGCATTTTTGCGATTCCGTTCGAGCCAGCGTCCCACTTGAGAAGCATTTTTGTCCAAAGTGGGACGGCTTAACTCTCCTAGATACTTAGGCTTGCAAGGAAAAATCGTCCCACTTAAGAGATCGACACGCCGTTAAGTGGAACGATTTGGCTTAAGTCCCTGTATTCACTATATTTGACCCGTCCCACTTAACGCAGACACGATCTCTGACCCAACTACCGACTCCTTTTTGGTCGGAATCCGACAGTCATCCTTCCTGCAGCATGAGGATGAGATCCATCAAGCAGACCTCTTTCAAAGAGCCAGACAAATGTTCGCATGTGTTGCACGGATTGTCAATAATATTATGAATGATACGCGCGCTGCGTTGTCAATCCTGCCTCAAAGTCCGCAAGCCATCTAAAGCACAAGGAAAGATAAACCCGCTACAACAAGTTCTCCTGAAGTGGAAAGAGACCCACTGTCGGAAGCAGGGCCGTTACGTCATTGCGCCACCGACACGCTTATATGCGTCGGATATTTTGCTGATCTGTAGACACGCTGAGTTGCTGTCTGGAAATCCTCGGGTTTAGCTAGAAAGATGTTCGGGACAAATGTCTGCGGGTTGCGGTCGTATAGGGGGAACCAGGTGGATTGGACCTGGACCATGATGCGATGGCCTTTTTTGAAGGTGTAATCCTGGGCACGCAATGAGATCTTGTAGGGGAGCGGCGTGTTGGGCTTTAGGGCTTTGGCGGTCGTAAAGTTCTCGCGGTAGCGTCCACGGAAGTTTTCCGCGGCGACCATTAACTGGTAGTTTGCCATCTTGGAGTCCGCCGGGTATTCGGTCGGGTAAACGTCGATGAGTTTGACGGCCCAATCGCTGTCGGTGCCGCTGGTGGAAGCAAAGAGGTTAGCGACCACATCGCCGGTAATTGTTACATCCTGCTCAAGCGGTTCCGTCTTCCACGACAAAACATCCTTGCGGTCAGCGAGGAATGATTGATCATCGACCAGCCACGTGAACCAGCTCGACCCGCGGGTATAAGTTGCGAGCACCGGTCGTTTGCGGTAAGGCACGGGGTTGCGCGGGTCGGAAATGTAGCTATCGAACACGTCGGTTTTTTCACCCGGCTTCTCAAACGAAAGCTGCCCGCCGCCGTGGAGATACAGGCCGCGTTGCTGGATCGTCGCGGCTTTTGAGGGCCAGGCGTTGTACTGCATCCAGCGGTTCGAACCCGACTGGAAGATCGTCGCCTCAGGCATTTTCAGCGTTCCTTTCCCTTTCAGGTGATAGGCAAAAAATGGCGCCTGGACATCATTTCTAAACTGCCGGCCGGTGTCGCTGCCGAAATCGATCGCCCCGAGCTTTCGTCCACGGCCGCCCCATCCGCCATGGTTCCACGGGCCCATTACGAGAAACACCTGGTTGTCCTTATCCGTTTTTTCCAATGCTTCGTAAAGGGCAAGCGGGCCGTACAGATCTTCCTGGTCCCACCATCCGCCAACGACCATCGTCGGCACGCTGGTTTCCTTCAAATATAGATTTGCGGCTCGTCGCTGCCAATATTCATCCCATGTCGGATGGTCGATAAATGCCCTCCACGAATGCGATTTCTTCGCCATTTCCTGCGTCAGATTCGGCAGGCGGTCAAGGCCGAGATACCAATCGTACATGTCCTCTTTGTCGAACGTGATGTTGCCGCCGGACTTTGCCGATTCAAGCGGCACCGCCCATTCATACGCGTAGGTCTGGCGGAACGCTCCGTGGTGCATAAAATCATCGCCCATCCACAGATCGACAACAGGAGCCTGCGGCGAAGAAGCCTTCAACGCAGGGTGCGGATCAAGTAAGGCCACCGCGGCTGTCCAGCCGTCGTACGAAACACCGGCGATGCCGACGCGGCCGTTATTCTTCGGCACGTTCTTGATCAGGTAATCGATCGTGTCATATGTATCGGTGCTTTCGTCGGTGGACTTAGGATCACGCTTCTCGGCAGTGGTCCTGGGCGGCCTAACCATTTCGAAAACACCCTCGCTCTTCTCTCGGCCGCGGATGTCTTGGAAGACAAAGACATAGCCGTCCTTTACCAGTTCAGGCCGGGAACCGTTCACACGCGCGGAGTTCCATCCCTCGACGCCGTATGGCGTGCGATTCATCAATATAGGCAGCGGTTCAGTTTGGGTCTCGGGCGTTAGGATGACCGTGTAAAGCTTAACGCCGTCGCGCATCGGGATCATCGCTTCGGTCCGAATAAAGTTGACGCGCGGATCGGGAAGCGGCTTATCCGCGATCCGCCGTGTGCGGAACTCTTGGCCGCCCTGTCGCCAGATCATACCGGTCACACGGCCCGAATCGTCACGGAGAAACTCGGCACTCGCCGGCAATGCCTTGGGAAAGAACGAGTTCGCTGACGATGGAAAGATCTCAAGCTTGTCCTGATTGACCACCTGCAGGTAATACTTATCGCCCTCGCGGAAAAACGAAAAGATCGTCCCGCCGAGGTTCGCCGCGTCCTCGTACTGGCCGACATACACGTCGAACGAAGCCGGCTCGATCTTGATCTCGACCGGTGTCGGCTGAACCGCAGGAGCCTGCGCGTTAAATACCCCGGCCAGCGACAGGCCCAGCAGCGTTACGACGAATATCTTTCGAAGGTCAACAAGAAAGTGTTTCATATGCTTTATTTGCGGCGTTCAGATAATAATACGCTTAGTCTCGTCACTTAGTTAACGAAAAGAGGTAAAAAAAGAGTGCCGAAGAATGTTGATCCTTCGGCACAATTTGATCTGATCGACCATTACTCTCAACCGTCGCCCTTTTTGCCCTTCGGTTTTGTGCTCTCGGGCTTATCGGCCGGCGGCGGGTCGGGCTTACGCGTCGGCGGTTGCTGGACCGGCGGCTTCATCGGCGGCGGATCGCCCACAACCGGCTTTGCCGTGTCACTTCCGCCAGTGCCGGTGGCCGGAGCGTCACCCGCCGGTGCCGTCGTATTTTCCTCCGCAGGTTTGACGGAGGTCACGGCGCCGGACCGAACGCTCGCCTGCTCAGCCTTTTCAAGTTTCTCAAGTTCCTCGCGCTTGTTTCGTTCCATCAGGGACTTGATCTCGCTTGGCATCGGCGGCGGTGCCGGGAAACTCTCGATCTTTTTGCCTTTCAGAAAGGCATTCATGAACGCGTTAAAGTAGGGCAAGGCTCCGTGGCCGCCGGTCATTCCGGCACCGAGAGATTCTTTGCGTTCGGGATTTCCCATCCAAATGCCGGTCGCGTACGTCGGCGTGTAGCCGATGAACCAAACATCGGTTTGATCGTTCACCGTTCCCGTTTTGCCCGCCAGGGGCTGGCCCGCAGCCGATGCTCCCGGAGCCGTGCCGCCGCCCTGAACGACGCCCCGCATCATGCTCACCATTGTCAGAGCGACATACTCGCTCATTACCTTGGAACTCGTCTTTTCCCACTCTTCAAGCAGGGTACCGTCGCGGCTATAAACTTTGCGGATCAAATGCGGGGCAACGCGGATGCCCTTGTTCGGGAATGCTGAGTACGCGGCGGTCATCTCAAGAAGCGAGGCCTCGCTGGCGCCGAGAGCTGACGGAAGGCTGGGCGCCATCGGATGCGAGATGCCAAAGCGCCTGACCATTTGCCCGCCGGCCTGGATCCCGACCTGTTCAAGCAGATGGACCGCCGCAAGGTTATAAGACTTTGCAAGTGCGATCTTCATCGGCACGTTCGGATGGCTCAGGCTGCCGTCGTAATTGTGCGGCTGCCAGCCGCCACGCTTGATCGGCGCTCCGCTGACGAGCATATCGGGCGTCATTCCGTCCTCGACCGCCGCAGCATATACGAATGGCTTGTAGGCCGAACCGGTCTGTCTCAAACCCTGAGTGGCATTATTGAACTTGCTGGTGTGAAAGTCATATCCGCCGACCATCGCCACGATCTCGCCGGTATGTGAATCGATCGAAACGAGCGACGCCTGAACCTCGGGCACCTGCGAAAGTTCGACTTGCAGAACCTGATTCTCGGCATCCACCTTCTCGACGTGGAACTCGGCGAGCATCCCGGGTTTCAGCTCATCCTTCGGCCGCTTCCCGCTTCGGCCCATATTTTTTGCGGTAACGACGGCCTTATATTTGCCGAAACGCACGCCAACTTCGTCCGCCCCTGGATTTGCCCGTACGACGAGCCCTTTAATGTACTCGCCTTCTTCATACTCGTCGCCGTACCAATCGGCGTGCTTGAAGGAAGAAAGCGTTTTCTCTATCTCTTTGGAATCGGTCAGCGGTTCGCCGTCCGCATTTACAAGAATGTTCTGATAATCAGAGCGCCATTTGCGGCCCCTGTCATAGGTTCTAAGGCGCTCTCGTATCACGCGCGTCGCGATCTTTTGTGCCTCGACATTGATCGTCGTATATACCTTCAATCCGCCCTGTGCAACACGCGTTGTGTACTTGTCCTCAAGATATTTGCGGATCTCCTCGACCGGATAATCCCACGCGGTCGATTTTGGCAGGGCCTGATAGTACGCCGTGTCCGCAAGCTTGATCGGCTTGGCCTTGGCGGCGTCGATCATCGATTGCGAGTACGTTGCGGGAAAGTACTTCGCCATCTGGTCCAGAACAATGTCCCGGCGCATTTTGGCCTTTTCCATGTTGCGGGTAGGCGAATACTCAGGCGACTTCGGAATGGCGGCAAGCAAAGCGGCCTCTTCCAAATTCAACTCACTCAAAGATTTACCAAAATACGTTCGCGACCCCGCCTCAAATCCATAGGCACCAGCACCAAGGAAAACGTAGTTCATATACATTTCCAGGATCTGGCGTTTTGTGTAGAATCTTTCGATCTGTACGGCGACGGCCCATTCGTTGACCTTGCGGGTGTAGGTCTGGTCTTTGTATAGAAAGAGGTTCTTTGCAAGCTGCTGTGTTATGGTCGAAGCACCTTCCGTCTTGCCGGTCGTGAAATTCTTGAACACGACGCCCGCGATCCGGTAAGGGTCGATCCCGATATGATCGTAGAAACGATTATCTTCAACGGCGATCAGAGCATCTTCCACGTTCTTTGGAATGTCTTTCTCTTTGATCGGAATGCGTTTCTCAATAGCGAACTCCGCGAGGATCGTCTCGCCGTCATCGGCATAGATGGTCGTCACCTGCGGCGGCCGGTAGGTCGCAAGCGCCGACACTTCGGTCGCGTACCTTGAGTTGTTCAAGTAATACGAAACTAGTATGCCGGTCAAACCGCCGGCTGTCAGCGCAAGAAGGAGTGCGCCCATTAGCCACCCTGCCTTTGCCCAGCCACGGCCCTTGGCGGGGATCGATCCTACTTCAGTTGTTCGTATCTTCTTTACATCTCTAGCCATACCAAAAACTCCTAATTCACGAACCGACGCATCTTAATGCTGACGACAAATCCTATCGCAATGAACGTCGACAAAATCGCCGAAAGCCCTGCGCTCATCAGCGGCAGCGGCACGCCGATGACTGGCAAAAATCCGAGCGCCATGCCCACGTTTATAAAGATCTGAAACGACATCGCGGTCGCAATAGACATTATTACGAGCATTCCGGGCCTGTCATTCGCCTCGCGCGCACCGGCAATGAGCCGCTATATCAGCAAAGCGTATGCGAGCAGCAGCGAAACGCAGCCGATAAACCCTGTGTTTTCAGCAGTTACCGCAAAAATGAAGTCCGTGTGCGGCTCCGGCAAAAATTTCAAAACGCTCTGCGATGTTTCAGAATCACCTTTTATGCCCGAAAGATTGCCCTTGCCGACGGTGATAATCGACTGCGCAGTGTGATATCCGAATCCCCGCGGATCGGCACTTTCCGGATCGAGAACGGCCTCGATTCGCTGCCTTTGATAGTTCTTGATAACAGCGGTTTCAACCCCGATATAGTACGCCGCGGGCACAAATATCATAGCCGCCACTAGTGCGATCATGACATATCTGATCTTGACCGCGGACAGGAACAAAACCGCTGCAAGTATCGGAAAATAGGTGATCGCCTGGCCTGCGTCGGGTTCAAGCATGATCAGGCCAACGGGACCGGCTAAAATTGCGCAGCCGACGAGGGTCTCTTTAATGGTCAACTCTCCCGATCTGCGGACTCCGAAGTATTTCGCGAGCATCAGGACTGTTGGTATCTTTACGAATTCCGAAGGCTGAAATTGTCCGACGACCGGCAATTTGAGCCAGGCTTGCTGGCCGTTTACTTCAACACCGAGCGGCGTTAAAACCAATAAAAGCAGCACCAGCCCAAATCCGTAAAACATCGGCGCGGCATCGATTATCCGGCGGTAGTCGCTAAACGCGACAACCACAAACGCAACTACGGCGATCCCTAAGCCGATGATTTGCTTGGACCAGTAACTTTCCGACGGCAAGGCATTGTGTATCTGCCAGATACCAAAAGATGCGATGGCGATGG
>JANNNS010000196.1:0-21138 GCA_031398645.1 Acidobacteriota bacterium | reverse complement strand
TACGTACATATATAAGAATCTACGAAAGATATAATTCTTTAGTTGAATTTTTCCACTTAAGGGTGTATAAGGGTCTTATGACCGGAAAAGAGTTCAAGATTAAACGAGTGACGCTGGACATGACGCAGGCGCAGATCGCGGCTGAGTTAGGTATCCAGGCAAACACGGTAAGCCGATACGAGACGGGTGATCTAACGATCCCTAAAACGGTCGAGCTTGCACTGGAGACGATCGAGGCCCGGGCAGCCGGTCACATCGACTGAATTTTTTTTAGTTCTTTGACAATTAGGTATATCAAGAATCATGGTGGCGGACGGTTCGATTTGCCGCCGCCCACCGTGGTATTTTGACGTAATTTGTATCGTCTTTGTATCCCGCTGTGCCGTGCGTGACGGTAACCTTATTACATACAATATTTACGTAGTGCCTAATTGATTATAGCGTAGAATCGCCCTATTATGTTTGCCGGCGAAATAGTCAACGTAAACCCAAATAATCTTAGTACGACCATCGAATTTTTGACGGCGATGATCACACCGGCTTTGTTGATCTCGGCGACCGGTTCCCTTGTGCTTTCGACATCGACACGATTAGGGAGAGTGGTAGATCGCGTTCGGCAACTGGAAGTTCGGCTTGGCGAAATGATCTATGCCGAGGACAAGACCGAGATACCGCTCTACGAAAAGCGCGTCGAAGTGATAGTAGATCTGCTCGATAAAGTAACCAGTCGTTCCCGTCTTTTGCAGAGAGCGATGGGAACGTTTTACTACGGGCTCGGATTCTTCGTTTTGACCAGCGTGACGATCGCCATAGCCGGTATCTTCAATGTTTATAAGTGGCTCCCGATCCCGATCGGCATCGTTGGCATAATGTCTTTGTTTTACGGCAGCATTTTAATGTTGAAGGAAACAAGGATGGCGACGGCGACGGTCAATGCCGAAATGGATTTCACGTGGGAGCTGGCAAGACAGGTGGCACCCAAGGACGTGGCCAGCAAGTACGATAGAAAAGGCCGTGTTAAGGGCTATGATGGACCCAAAGTATCTAGAACTCTTGGCGGAGACTAAGCTTGAAGAGCGCGTCGTCGCTCTCGAGGAAATGCTTCGCTCCTGCAACGTCTGTCCGAAGGACTGCGGCAACGACCGGCTGAAAGACGAGATTGCTGCCTGCTATTCCGGCCGCCTTCCGATCGTTTCATCTTACACAGCACATTTCGGCGAAGAGCCGTGCCTCTCGGGAACAAACGGTGCCGGCAACATCTTTTTCGGCAACTGCAACCTCCGCTGCGTCTATTGTCAGAACTATCAGATCTCGCAAACCTGGAAAACTCAAAAGAAGAATGAGGTCACGCACGAACGCCTGGCCGAAATGATGTTGGAGCTGCAAGACCGCGGCTGCCATAATATCGGATTTGTTTCACCCACCCATTTTGCCCCGCAAATGGTCCGAGCGATATTGATCGCCGCCGAGCAAGGCCTGCGGCTGCCGATCGTTTATAACACCAACGCTTACGATTCCGTCGAAGTGCTGAAACTTCTCGATGGCATTGTCGATATCTATCTGCCCGATCTCAAATACTCCGATTCCGACGCCGGTTTTCAGTATTCAAAGGTCCGCGATTACAAGGAACACGCCCATGCCGCGATAAAGGAAATGCACCGGCAGATGGGCGACGAACTCGTCTTCGGCGACGACGGTTTGTTGAAACGCGGTTTGCTCATCCGTCTGCTCGTCCTGCCAAACGACATGGCCGGGATCGAGGATAATCTCCGCTGGATCCGCGACGAACTCTCGCCCAAGACCGCTATCTCGCTAATGGCCCAGTACTACGCAACCAACAAAGCTGCCACCGACGAACGTTACATCCTGTTGTCACGACGCATCAGCGAGGGCGAATGGTTCGAGGCAGTTTCACTCCTGGACGAACTCGGGATGGAAGAGGGCTTTATGCAGGAGTACGAATCGGCATCACACTATTACCGGCCGGATTTTACCGATGCTGAGAAGCCCTTTAAGGATATTCGGGATTTTCAATGAAAAAGCCGCAGATCAAGGACATCTGGATTGAGGCCGAGCAATGGGCGGAGGGTGAATGGGACTCGGAGGATGATAACTCGGACGCTATTGTAACAATCGAAAACGGCGAAAATGGGTCGCTTCCTTCTTTACCTACCGGAACATTCAGAAGCTGAGGGAAAAGAACAAAGCATCTGGCGAGTGTATGAGTGGAGCGTATTTCTGGGCGTCTGACATGATACTCATGGACGAGTTATCGCGGGCGCGAATAGAAGCAGTAGTTGATGACTTAAGAGAAGAAGGTGAGTTCGAGAACGTATTCGATAAAATTGAAAAAGAACCGTGAATAAGAGAAAGATCCTGAACAGCCTGGCCGTCCTCACCTCACTCTTCGGCTATTTGGAGTGGGGCTCTGGTAACAGCTCGTTCTTGTTGCAGGCGGAATGGGAAGTGCTCCGAAAGCTCTTTAGTGAACCGCTTGCGGTGATACATCCGTTTACGCTGCTGCCGCTGCTTGGCCAGATCTTATTGCTAGTTACTTTATTTCAGAAGAGCCCTGGCAAATGGCTTACTTATATCGGCCTCGCATGCCTGGGCCTCTTGCTGCTACTAATCACATTTATCGGAGCGATCAGCCTCAACTATAAAATCTTTCTCTCAACGGTGCCGTTCATTGTGGCGGCGATCTTTGCGATCAGGGAGGCACGGAAAAAATGAGCAAGGTCAGCATGGGCAGTGATGCCACGGACTTTACATTAAAAGACGGCGAAGGAAACGATTGGACCTTAAGTAATTACAAAGGACGTACGGTCGTGCTTCTTTTTTATCCTGGCGACAACACGCCGGTCTGCACAGCCCAGATGTGTTCGGTCAGGGACCACTGGTCGGAGTATCAGGCAACGGGTGCGGAGGTTGTCGGGATCTCGACCGATAGCGTGGAATCGCACAAAGGGTTTGCGGAAAAGAATGAGCTACCGCTGCGGCTTCTTTCCGACCCCGACCGCAAAGTGTCTGAAATATATGATATGAATTCATGGCTGCCGGGGCGATCCGCTCGCGGTGTCGTGGTGATCGACAAGGAAGGTAAGGTCGCATATCACAAGACACAGTCGCTTAGCCTTTTCCGGCCGGCGGATAGGGACGTCCTTGCCGCGATAAAGAAAGCGGGATGGTGATTCACCACAGAGGACACCGAGAACACTGAGGAAGTCTGTGTCCTCTGTGGTAAAATCCCGATATGGCTTTATTTGGCGACAAATTCAAATGTGCACGCTGCGGACAGAAGAACGAACCTATTGGCTTTGCACCGATACCGACCGAGCTGGGTCAAAAGATCGGTGCGGAGATGTGCAAGGATTGCTGGGCTGAGTGGCAGCAGAAACAGAAGCAGCTTATCAATCACTTCGGGTTGGACGTTTCTAACCCCGATTCGCACCAGTTCCTTTTCGACAACATGAATATCTTTTTCTACAACGAGGGCGTCGAACTTGAACAGATCGACACGTCGAAAGAAGGATCGGTGAACTGGTAACTATGAGCAGGTTCCGAATGCTTGCCGCAGTATTGCTGATCGTTGGATTGACGATCGCGGCTGTTGCGAAGTCGCCGGCCAAGATGTCCGCGGCGGAGAGATCGATAAGGGAGTTTTACGATTCCTATGCCGCAGATTTGCGCGGGCACAAGCGTGAGTCCATTGCCGATAGGTATGATAGGCGAGGCGTCTATCTGGCTGGTAACGGCCGTAAGTCGCTTGAAACATTCGACAAAATAAAGGATCGCTACTTAAATGACTGGTCGGGGCCAAAGGCATTCATCTGGAAGGATCTATCTGTCGAGGTCATCTCCAAAGATTCCGCTGTCGTTAGCGCCTTATTTGAATGGCAGGTTGAGTCCGGCACAACTTTTACCTACTCTTACACCGGACTCTTGATAAAGCGGGATGGAAAATGGCGGATCCGCCTCGAGGACGAATCCACCGCACCCTCCAAAACGTCCAACTGAATTGCGCCCTTATTTATCTTTCTCATACTTCAGAGAAGTACCGTTTATGCAGTAACGCAGGCCCGTAGGTTTTGGGCCGTCGTCAAATACATGGCCAAGGTGTGAACCGCATCTAGCACATTCGACCTCAGTTCGCGTTTCGCCCAAGCTGTTATCCACTTTCTCAACAACGTTTGCTGCGTTGCTAGGCTGATAAAAGCTTGGCCAACCCGTTCCTGAGTCAAACTTGGTTTCCGAACTAAAGACCTTTAGGTGACACGCCGCGCAATAATAGCCACCCTTTTCTTTGCTGTCATGATACTGGCTCTTGAACGGGTAGTCGGTGCCGTCCTCACGCAGTATGTTGTACTGCACCGGCGTAAGCTGCTTTTTCCACTCCGCTTCGGAGCGTATCAATTTCTCCCCGCTAAAAACCTCATCCGATACCGCCGATGTTGATGCGGCTTTTGATGGCGTGGCCGAAGCTTCGGGCGACGCAATTTCAGACTGTTTCTTTGAAGCCGATGACTGTCCGCATCCCAGGGCGAAGCCGATCGTCGTTATCGAAAGTACAAGTGCCAAAATAAATCCCGTTGTAAATTTCATAACCTTTTCCTCGCGGGTACATTTGCCAGTATCCATCTTTTTACGCCCATAGAACAATCGCCTCAGCACGACATTTAATTCCCGGACTTTAGTCGGAAGATAGAAAAAGGCCCTTTATCGATTTCGCCGGCAAGGCATTATCTCCAAAGGGCCCAGGACTCAAAAAAATATAGAGTTAGTTAGGCATTACGATCGTATCGATCACATGGATGACGCCGTTCGATTGTTTGACGTCAGCAATTGTGACCGTGGAGGTTCCGCCCTTTTCGTCGGTGAG
Source organism: Acidobacteriota bacterium (assembly GCA_031398645.1). Lineage (GTDB taxonomy): Bacteria > Acidobacteriota > Blastocatellia > Pyrinomonadales > Pyrinomonadaceae > OLB17. The sequence goes on along the minus strand of JANNNS010000196.1, from coordinate 16,259 downwards.
AATGACGCTTGAACCGCTGAGCGAAGCACTGAGCTTGCCGCCTGAAACGGTTGTAAATGTAGCCTTACCGCCGCCCTTGGTGATGGCTTTCACGATCGACTTCGAATCGTAATTGCCTGCGAGAACGTGATAGGTAAGGATCTTCGTCAAAAGAGCCTTGTTTTCAGGCTTCAAAAGCGTATCCACCGTACCGGCCGGAAGTGCTGCAAAAGCAGAGTTCACCGGAGCAAAGACTGTGAAAGGCCCTTTGCTTTTGAGTGTTTCGACCAAACCTGCTGCCTTTACTGCGGCCACAAGCGTTGTGTGATCAGCCGAGTTTACTGCGTTATCAACGATGTCCTTGTTCTTGTACATCGCTGCTCCGCCGACCATTGGGTTCTCCGACTTCATTTGAGCCGAAACCGCCACACTACCTACTACCATTACCGCTGCTGCAAAAAATACTGATAATACAAAGTTTTTCATTACGATTTACCTTCCTTGTTGATTTCACTTTTTCGAAATTTTAGCGGCCCGATTGAGCCTACAGACTAGCTTTCGCTCTCCGACGTGGTTCGGATTCAACAAAACTGCGTCCATTTTTGTGTTTAAGCCGAAATCTTTTATAGCAACGTGGAATATATGTGCTCCAAATAGTCATTAAGAATGATAGGAAAAGTTCGTGATAACCTAGGTCAAGATCCAATGCAGAAGCAACTTGATAAAAAACACCCGCTGGCAATTCGTTGGCTGCACTGGATCAACTTTCCGCTGCTGGCAATGATGATCTGGAGTGGCCTGCTGATCTACTGGGCCAATCGCGTTTACGGGATCCGCGTCTTCGGCTACGAGATCTTTCACTTTTTTCCCGACAGCTTCTTTGACGCCCTCGGCGTTCCTTTCCGTCTGGCCGAGGGTATGCAGCTCCATTTCTTCTTTATGTGGCTGTTCGCGATCAACGGTTTGATCTACGTCGTTTACGTGATCGCCTCGGGTGAATGGCGTGCGGTCCTGCCGGTGCCGGGATCGTTAAAAAGGGCAGTTCTTGTGGCATTGCATGATGCCAGGATCGTCAAGACGCTGCCGCCGCAAGGTAAGTACAACGATGCGCAACGAATTGCTTACACGTTAGTGATCCTGATGGGTGCCGGCTCTATCATCACCGGGCTTGCTATATATAAGCCGCTTCAACTTGCCTGGCTCGCTGCCTTGCTTGGCGGCTATCAATGGGCGAGGTGGATGCATTTTTGGCTGACTATTTTGTTCGTCCTGTTCTTTATCGTGCACATCGTCCAGGTAGTGATGGCCGGCTGGAGCAATTTCCGTTCGATGGTCACGGGATACGCCATCGTCGATGCCTCAACCGAGTCAACCGGCACAGGAGAGAAGTTATGAAGCCCGATGACAACGATGTTCTCTTTGAACAGGTTCGCGAATTGACTCCTGATACCTCGGCGGATGCTCTCAACAATACGGCCAGGATACTCAATGAAAAACGACGTCTTGGTGACCCGATCAATGTAGATGACGCGAAACGCGAGATGTTCCGACGTTCGCTTCGGACCTTTCTGATCGGCGGAGCGACCGCTGCGATAGGGTTCTTCGGTTGGCGATGGATGGACGGGGAAACGCGTACCAACCTCCTTCGGGGAGCGTTCGAATTCAATGAAAAGGTCAGCCGTTTTTTCTACCGGCCGTCTCGCCTGTCACCCGAATTTAGCCGCGATCAGGTCTCAGAGCGTCGGGTGAACGGTTTCGCAGGAATGGAAAAGGAGCTCGATGCAGCGGCCTGGACACTCAGAGTCGGCGGCCTCGCCGGCCGTGTCGGCGACCTAGTACTAACACTCGACGATATCAAAGCGTTGCCTCGGACTGAGATGATAACCGAACTAAAGTGCATCGAAGGGTGGAGTACGATCGTGCACTGGGCCGGTGTTCGTTTCTCTGATTTTGCCGCGAAATACTCGCCCGTAACGATCGACGGCAGCCAGCCTGACGTCAGCGGAAGTCCTGAAAAACTCGTTCCTTACGTTTCTATAACAACGCCCGACAACGGCTATTTTGTCGGCTGGGATATGCCGAGCATCCTGCATCCGCAGACCCTGTTGGCATATGAGATGAATGGCGAACCACTTTTGCCCGAGCACGGGGCACCGCTACGCCTCGCCTCGCCCACGAAGTATGGAATCAAGCAGATCAAACGGATAGGCCGCATCGAATTCACAGCAGAACGTCCCCGTGATTATTGGGCAGAAAACGGATACGATTGGTACTCCGGGCACTGAGCGATAATGCAATGCATGACCTTGCCGCGACATTTCTTAACGAAGAATTTCATGCCGCGAAGGTGGCACCCGAACAACTCGACGAACTTCTTGCCGATGGGTGGCGGCATTTCGGGCCTCATTTTTTCCGATATAATCTAGGCATTTACGACGACGAGATCCGCCGTGTCATACCGCTCAGAATTCGGCTGTCTGAGTTCAAGCTGTCGAAAAGCCAGCAGCGCGTGCTTCGGAGAAATAACGATTTGGGCATCATAGTTGAGCCGATCGCGAGAACGGCCGAGGTTGACGGCCTGTTTCACCGTCACAAGCAGAGATTCAAACAGCATCCGCCTGAAAGCATTTACACGTTTATTTCCCAAGATCCCGAAATGGAACTAAGCACGACCTTTCAACAATCCGTCCGTACTAACGACCGCTTATTGGCCGCCGGCTTCTTTGATATTGGCGAAAACTCCGTTTCCGGTATTTATACCTCATTCGAGCCAACTGAATCGCGTCGGAGCCTCGGGATCTTTACCATCCTAAAAGAGATCGAGTATGCGATGTCACACGGTAAGGAGTTCTACTACCAGGGTTACTGTTACAGCGGCAGTTCATTCTACGATTACAAGAAATTATTCCACGGTACCGAAGCCTTCGACTGGCGCGGGAACTGGGCTCCCCTGATGGATTGATCCTCGGCATCTGTCCCAACACATAGGTGTATAATGCTCGCCAAATGGACCAAACAAAACTTTTCGAGAACTGGATGCGGGTCACCTTATTCGCATCCGCTTTCGTAAACCTGCTCGGATCTATTACTTTTTTCCTTATTTTCAAATGCTGCGAGAGCGGTCACACTTGCCCGCGGCTGACCCTCTCTATCTATATATAATTTCGATATGGATATTTGTCTTCGGATGCGGCTATTTATGGATGGCTGTGACGCGGTGGCCAGACAAGATCTTTATCGCGGTCGGTTCAGTGGGTAAGATATCGTTCTTTCTGCTTCTGGCCGGCTTCGCTCTCTCCGGCAAATTGCCGCTTTGGACCGCCTTCTCGGCACTGATCGATTTGGTCATCGGGGTCATCTTTATAGCTTGGTTATGGAAAAGACGTAGGGCGTAAAACAGGTCCAGAGTTTAGGCCGATTGGCATCAACTCTGAACCTATAGATTTCTAACTAAACTAGCCGATCAGATCCATTGTGGCCGGCACTCGAGTCGACACCGGAGGCAGGTTCTGAGCGATCTGCTCGAAGGCCTTTGCGATAAATGCCGGGTCCGTGATCTCGACGTATCGAGCCGTCTGTTCAGGCGTCATCACCTCGAGCATAAAGGTGTTCTCGACCCAAACCTCGATCAACTGAAACAGCCCGCGGTCGCGGTTTGCGACGAGGACGCGCCAGCCCTCACGCTTTGCCATCTCGCGTACCTCATCAATGCTCTTCTCAGTATTGATATTCAGGTGTGTTGCGACGTAACGCGGTACAAGGTCGCTTTTTATAAACTGTGCCTCGAACTCCTCGGTCGCTGCGTTGAGGTCGTTCTCATCCGGCAGCCCTTCGCCGGGTACAAGGATCGTTCCGTTCGGCGTTACCTCGACGGCGGATCCGCGGCCATCGTTCGCAACCACGATAAATGAATTCGGCGATGGCGGAAACGGGTAAACATTGCCGTCCCACAATTCAGAAATGAAATTTGCTACCTTCTCCGGTTCGTTAACTGCGATGGAAATATGATTGATCATGACGATAAACTCCTCGTTATAAATGTGAACGACCGATAATTCGTTCGTCCGACATCTAACGCGGAATTTTGTCTTCTTGAGTATCACGGCTCGAAGAAAGGGCGCCAAATGATTGCCCTGCCGCCTCTTGGGCCGTTCCATTTGACGAAATAGGAAACACGCTTAAGTGGAACGATAGGGCCGTCGAATTGAGGTCAAGTACTGCGGGGTTACCCGATCTGAACCGAAAGCATCGATATCGACCCGCCGTCGAATCCCTCGACTGGAAACCTGACTTCGTCGCCCTTCCTCTGGAGGGCAAGTATGTACAGCAGCGGCAAATAATGATCGGGCGTGGGTGCTGAGAGCATCGCGTCACGCCCAAGCGTTTCGTACGCGATCAAGGGCGAATGATCTCCCGCCGCTATCTTCTCGCGAGCCGCTGCTTCAAAGCGAAGTGCCCAATCGAACGGCTCACGGCTCTCATTGCCCCAGGCGTAGGAGTGAAGATTGTGGACCAGATTTCCGCTGCCGACGATCAAGACGCTTCGTCCCTCAGCGGCCCGAGCCGTTGGGCGAGCTGATAATGAAATGCGGCGGGCTCGGCCTCGTTTATGCTCAATTGAACCACCGGAACATCCGCCTTAGGAAAAGCGTGACACAGCACGGACCAAGTTCCATGATCGAGGCCCCAGTGCTGATCGTCCAAAGCAACACTCTCACCAACCAGCTCCGCCACCCGACCGGCCAACTCCGGCGAGCCCGGAGCCGGATATCGCACGTCGAATAACTCACGCGGAAAACCGCCGAAATCATGGATCGTCCGCGGCTGCTCCATCGCAGTAACCGCGACGCCCGGAATATACCAGTGAGCCGAAACGCACAGTACGGCCTTTGGCTTCGGTATCGACTCACCGATCTTCCGCCACGCTCGGGTGTACTCATTATCGGCCAACGCATTCATGGGATTGCCGTGGCCGAAGAATATAACGGGCACTGTGTCAGTCACTGAGCTAAATTATCTCACAAGACTTTCTTTGACAAGGCCTATCTTTCTTCATTATGCTTCCATTATGCTTCCATTGTGGAACCACCTAAGAATATGGCAACCCTAACGATAAAGAACCTTCCGGATAGCCTCTACGAGCGACTCAAACTTACCGCCGCCAGACATCGGCGTAGTTTAAATAGTGAGGCAATCGTTCAATTGGAACAATCGCTCAATAAACACAATATCGAGGTTGAGGAGACGATCGAGCGCGTCAGAGAATTGCGGTCAAAGTATCCGGACTTACGGCTTACTGATGCAGATCTTGAGTTCGCTAAAAATGAGGGCCGTCCATGATCGTCGTCGACACCAACGTGATCGCTTATTTTGTTATTTCAAGCGAGCATACGATTACTGCAGAAAACATCCTGCGTAAAGATTCAGACTGGGCCGCGCCCAAACTATGGCGCTCAGAGCTTCGAAATGTTCTTCTTATGTATCTGATACGTAAAACGCTCGATCTTGACGGAGCTTTCGAAAAAATGAACGAGGCGGTTCTTAGAGTAGCCGGACGGGAACACGAAGTGGATTCCGCACGCGTTCTCGAGCTCGCAAGCTCGTCGGGATGTACAGCATATGATTGTGAGTTCATATACGTCGCCGAAAAGCTGAACGTCCCGGTTGTCACGTCGGACAAAAAGCTCCTGGCGGCGTTTCCTGCCGTTTCCGTTTCGATGGAAGACTTTACCCTTTAGCTGAGTTCATTTACCAAAAATATGAAAAAACAGATCAAGAGCATTTCCGTATTTCAATCCAGCAAGATAATGGCGGCGATGTACGCCGTAATGGGCCTCCTCTATTCGGCTGTCGGGGTCGGAATGATCGTGCTCGGCGAGGGTGCTGTCCGTACAGCGGGTTTCCTGTACCTCTTTATGCCGATAATACTTGGGATTCTCGGCTTTATAGGATTTGCCATCTTCGCCGCAATATACAATCTTCTTGCTAACTCTCTTGGCGGCGTCGAGTTCGAGGTTGAAGATGTTGAAGAATATCGGATGAATGGCTGAAAAGGCTCTTACTTCCCTCTACTTCTTCAACTGCTTGACGCGCCTATATAATTGGGGCAGCATTGCGACCGTTTTTATCAGTGAACCGGTAGCAAAGTTGGTAGCAAATTTCCGAAAAGTTGCGACGGCGGTCGGTGTATAGGGCATCCACCAGGCGTCGGGGAGTATGGCGATTCGGTTGGTGTGGATGTGTTGGGGTTGGACGAGCTCCATTAGGCCTTCTCGGCCGTGGGTTCGGCCGCGGCCGCTGTTTTTGAAGCCGCCCCACGGGGTTTGGCCGATGCCGTGGGTGTAGAGGACCTCGTTGATGCAGACTGAACCTGCCTCGATCTTTTCGGCCACGCGGCGGCCTTTTGCGAAATCCTTTGTCCAGACGCTGGCGGTCAGCCCGAACTCGGAATCGTTCGCAAGCCTGATCGCTTCTTCTTCCGTCTTGAATGTTGCTATCGGCAGCGTGGGCCCGAACGTCTCTTCCTGCATCGCACGCATGTCGTTTGTCGCACGCGAAATGACGGTCGGTTCGTAGAACAGACCATCCAGATCCTGATTCCGTCTGCCGCCGGTCTCGATCGTCGCACCGCCTTCACGAAAGTTCTGAACGTGGTCTTCGACGATCCTTAGCTGTCGTTCCGACGACATTGCTCCGATGGAAATTTCCTCGCGGTCGCCGGGACCCTGTATGAGTTGTTTCGTGCGGGCAACTATCTTGTGCGTCAGTTCGTCTGCCACCGCTTCGTGCACGTAAAGCCGTTCGACCGATGAGCACGACTGGCCTGAATTACAGAACGCTCCCCAGACGGCGCCTCCGGCGGCAAGGTCGAGATCGGCATCTTCAAACACGATCATAGGATCTTTTCCGCCAAGTTCTAGCACAACCGAGGTCAGATTCTTCGCCGCCGCGGCCGCGATCTTCTTACCCGTCGCGACCGAACCGGTGAACATTATCTTGTCCGGCACCGCTTCGACCAACGCCGCACCCGTTTCACCGCCGCCGCTGACCACCTGGACCGCACCTGTCGGAAAGCCCGCCTTTTCAAATATCTCGCCGATCCTCAATCCGGTCAGCGGGGTCAGTTCCGACGGCTTTATAACAACTGTATTTCCCGCCATCAAAGCCATTACGGCTTCGCCCAAGGGTATCGAGAATGGATAATTCCAGGCAGGGATTATACCGACGACGCCGAGCGGGTGATATACGATCTTCGACGAGCGGCCAAGCAAAGCGTACAATCCGATGCCTATTCTCGCTGGCCGGAGCATCTTCTCGGCATTCCTGGCAAAGTACTGCATCAGGTCGAGGACCGGGGCGATCTCCATCGAGATGGCCTCGCCGAACGGCTTGCCAGACTCCGCCGATATCAGCTTCGCGATACCGTCGATATCCGCGAGAATGACTTCTCTAGCTTTCATCACAAGCGTTTGACGCTCGGCAAAAGTGGTCTTTCTCCAGCTCTGAAAAGTCTCGCGCGAACGTGCGACCGCTGCCGCCACTTCACCTTCGGTCGAGATCTTTACACGCCCAACCTCATTGCCCGTTGCCGGATCGAAAGAAATAAGGTCGTCCCTGTCTGACGTTGGCACCGCTGCGGGTTTCATATGCCTGATGATATTCGGATTTCACATGCCGAGCAACAAAAAGATCTGTCGGGCCGTTAGTACAAGTCCCGGACGGCACTCCGCATTCTGCTCACGACACTTTTCTCGGGTGGAGTGCTGGCCGGGTAGGTGACATTCGTGTTCATCACGATCATTGAAGCCTGCCGGGTCGCAGGTTCAAAGTCGATATAGCTGATAAAACCATTCTGGTCGCCGCCGTGGCCGACAAACGTGCGGTCCTCACGGCGATTCAAAAAGTAGATCAGCCCGATATCTGTCGTAAAGCCGCGGTTTCCGTTAGCGTCGACGGGCGTGGGCAGTTGCGGCTGCCACATTTCTTCGAGCGACGAACGTTTGAGTATCAGGTCATAGTCTGCTCGCTTCTTTGGATCGCCGATCAGGAAATTAAGGTACTTGACCATATCCGAGACCGGCGAATTCAGCCCGCTGTTCGCAACAGTAATGCCGGTATTTGCGTCAAAACGGCCTTCCGTACGTTTACCATCCCGGATGTAGTAGCTATGCGAGCGGTTCGTCAGAAGATGCGGCGGGGTAGCATCGAAATAGCTCCGGTACATCTCTAATGGCCGCAAAATATTCTTGTCGATATATGTCTCGTACGGGTCGCCTGACAGCTTTTCAATTATCCGGCCCAGGTAAATGATCGCCGGGTTTGAATAGCTGAATTTGCTGCCCGGCTTGAACTGCACCTCGGTGTACGGGAACATCGCCACCAGCTGTGACCACTCGGTCGGCTCGAACGGTTCCCAGTCCTTGCCGCTTCCCCAGGGCCACGTTCCTCCGCGAAAACCGCCGGAATGAGTCAGCAAATGCCGGATCGTTATCTCATCCATCGAACCGAACTTATTGTGAATGGCCCGGATCTCAGGCACGTATTTCGTGACCGGATCATCAAGTTTTAGCAGGCCGCGATCGCGAAGCTGCATTATCGCAATTCCGGTGAAGGGCTTGGTGTTGGACGCCCAATGATAGATCGTGTCGGCGTTCACCGGCTGGTTCTTTTCCAGATTTGCCGATCCGACATGATCTTCGAGTACGGTCTTATTGTCCTTGAGAAACACCACGCTGCTGCCGACGATCCCGGCGTCTTTGAGCTCATTTCGATAGGTAGCCCTGAAGGTCGAGAACTTCGGATCGATCGTTGTTGTTTGAGCGTTCATCACAGTTGGGCACGACAACAAGAAAACGGCCAATGCGGCCACACCGCGCACATTCATTTGGTTACCTCATCGGCTTGATTTGAAACGGCTTCGAAGATAATAATTACCGCTTTCTGGATTTACAAACCTATGGCTTTGTTTCATCTGATCTTCGGCTTCTTCCTTTTCGTCGTTTTCACCCAAACCGGCGAATATATGCGTGCCGATTTTCCCGACAAGGATGCGATATCACAAGAACTGCGCATCCTGATGCGGTCGCGGCATATTTACATTTTGTTCTCGGCTTTGATCCACCTGACGTTAGGTGTTTACTTTCAGCTTCGTATTCCGATCTTGCGAAGGGCCTTTCAGATCGGAGGTTCGACGGTCCTGGTAATTTCGAGCGGGCTTTTATTCTGGGCGTTCGTTGTTGAGACTTACACCTATCAGCAGTTTTCTGACCTGAGCAGGAACGGGATATATCTTTCGCTGGCCGGTATCGGTATGCATTTGGTAGGCGGTCTCAGCCGCCGGAGTACGGTTTGACGACACCTGCGTTCGTGGGCAGAACGTTATACAATAGAACTAATGAGCGTTTACGAAGGTTTATCCGGAACTCAACAATTTGCCTGCCGCGTCATTGCGGATCACGCGCGGTCAACAGCGTTCGCGATCGCGGACGGCATCTTACCAGGCAATGAGGGCCGCAATTACGTCCTGCGCAAGATCATGCGCCGAGCCATTTACCATGGCCGGGAACACCTTGGCCTGCACGACATTTTCTTCGCGTCGGTGTGCGATCTGGTAGTCGAAAATTTTTCCGGCGCCTTCCCGGAACTGGCCGTTCAGCGTGAATTTATCGGCAAGATGGTTCGGCTTGAGGAGCAGCGTTTTGGGAATACCGTGACCGCAGGGCTGGGTAAATTGGCCGAGTTGGACATATCTCCCGAGACGCCGGCCGATGTTCTTTTCCCGCAGATCGCTAAGCTCTACGACACATTCGGCACACCTCGCGATCTTATTAGGGTTTACCTTGAGGAAAATGGCATTGCTTTTGAGGAAGACGACTACAATGACCGTTTCGACGCGGCACTTCAGGATCTGCAGAAACAATCTGGCATTGGCCAAACGCAGCGGAAATCCGAGATCAGCCCGCTATATGCCGAGGTGCTTGGAAAAACCGGATCGAATGTATTCCACGGATACGAGACGACATTGCGTGACGGTTCGTCAGTCGTAGCTATTCTAGATGGCGACAAACAGTTAGAGGCCTTGAATGAAGGCGAACAAGGCAGCGTGGTTCTGGACGAAACGCCTTTCTATGCCGAATCCGGCGGTCAGGTAGGTGATGCGGGTAAACTGATAGCTGCTAACGCGACACTCGCCGTTGCTGATACCTATTCACCGGTCGCCGGCCTGATCATTCACAAGGTCAAGGTCGACAAGGGTTCGATCAAAGTTGGGGACAGTGTTTCTGCGATAGTCGATGTCGAAAGGCGTGATGCGACGCGGCGAAATCATACGGCAACGCACCTGCTTCACGCCGCCCTTAAAGAAGTTTTGGGAACGCACGTAAAGCAGGCCGGTTCCGTGGTTGCGCCGAACTATCTGCGGTTTGACTTTACGCACTACCAGCCGATGAGCGAGGCAGAGATCAAGGACGTTGAGGATCTTGTGAATCGGTACATTCTCCATAACGAAACCGTAGCGACGAACATGATGTCGATCGAAGACGCGATGCGAAGCGGGGCGGTGGCGATGTTCGGTGAAAAATATGGTTCCGAAGTGCGCGTCCTCAGTGTAGGCGACGGAAAGTTCTCGATGGAGCTGTGCGGCGGCACGCATGTACGCGCAACTGGCGATATCGGCAGTTTTAAGATCACGGCGGACGAAGCTATCGCTTCCGGTGTTCGCCGCATCAGAGCAATTACCGGTTTCGACGCATTTGAGCGTTTTCGCGAAGATGAAGTGCTGATCGACCGAAGCCTTGATGTTTTGAAAACGCAGCGTGATCAATTACCGAACGCGATCGAGCGTCTGCAAGACGAGCTAAAGCGAACTCGGCGCGAGATAGATGACCTGAAGCTGAAAATTGCAACCGGAGCCCTTGGCGGCGCGTCTTCTAATGGAGACGAGGGACGCGAGGTTGCCGGCGTGAAGGTCTTGGGCAAGATCGTCGACGGCCTTGATGCAAATGGAATGCGGCAGCTTTCCGATACCCTCCTTGCGAGATTGAAGTCAGGCATCGTTGTGCTCGGACGAAGCGAGGAAGGAAAGGCGGGCATCATCGTTCGCGTTTCCGACGACTTGAAAGACAAAGTCAAAGCTGGAAACGTCGTAAAAGAGATCGTTCCGATCCTTGGCGGTAAAGGCGGCGGCCGGCCCGACATGGCCGAGGGCGGTGGCCCTGAGGCCGGAAGACTGGCAGAGGCCATCGACGCCAGCTACAAAGTTATTGAAAACTTTTTATCGCCCTGACTCGTTCAATAAAATGGTCAGCGTTATTTGACACCGTATTCACGCAACAAAGTTGTTATAAAAGCGTGCAATACGGTGTTTAGTTTATAGGGAGAAGTGTCGGGTAATTGGGATGTTATCAGGTCAACAGCTTGGAAAGTACGAGATCCGGTCTAAGATCGGCGAGGGCGGCATGGGCGAGGTCTATGCGGCTTTTGACGCCGAACTTGGCCGAAACGTGGCTATAAAGTACCTTCCCAGCGAGTTCACGACCGATCCGGACCGTCAGGCGAGATTTCGTCAGGAAGCCCGCGTGGTCAGTGCTCTCAACCACCCGAACATCATAACCATCTATGAGATCGGCGAAGATGAGAACGGCAGCTTCCTTGCAACAGAATTTGTCGAGGGCCGCACTCTCCGCGAGGTCATTAAGAAAGAATCGCTCACGCTGCCCCGCATACTCCGCATTGTAGAGCAAACCGCTACTGCTTTGGTCGCTGCTCATGCTGCAGACATCGTTCACCGTGATATCAAGCCCGAGAACATAATGCTCCGGCTTGACTCGATCGTAAAGGTACTCGATTTTGGTTTGGCAAAACCAAATCAGGAGATCATTCAGTCAGGCGACACCGAAAGTAACCGAACCGTGCCCGGCACCGTGATGGGCAGTGCCCGTTACATGTCCCCGGAACAGGCCCGAGGGCAAGACGTTGATGGACGGACGGACATCTGGAGTCTCGGAATCGTACTTTATGAAATGGTGACTGGCGTTGTTCCCTTCAACGGCGAGTCGACCGCTGATACGCTTGCCGCCGTCATCTATAAGGAGCCTGAACCGCTTTGGCATATTCTGCCGAATTCTCCGGCCGAGCTTCAAAGGATAATTCGCAAGGCGTTGCAAAAGGACCGCGAGGAACGCTATCAGAGCGTTAAAGATATTGCCCTCGATGTAAAGGATCTGCTTTACGATCTCGAACATTCGAATAGCGGCAACAGGTCGGCTCACATAACATCCTCGCCCAATTTCAGCGAGAATCCGACTGTCCTTCACAGAACTGTCAGCGGTAATCATCCGACCGACAGGACGGGCGTTATTACCTCGTATCAGGCTCCACAGCCGGCTCTGGGTTCCCGAAGACATTTGGCCTTTCTTGCGGCTCCGGTTCTTGCGATCGCCTTAATGGTGTTTGGAGCCTACGCTTTTTACAGTTGGGGCGTTGCGGAAAAGCCGTTGGCAGCAGCCGCATTTGTCCGTCCCCAGATCTCGCGGATCAATACGGATGGGCGCGTACTTTTACCAGCGATCTCGCCTGACGGCAAATATGTTGCGTATGTCGCGGGCGAGTTCGGTTCGCGGAGCGTCGTTGTTCGCCAGATCGCGACCGACAGTCTTGTAACCGTCGTCCCGCCAACCAACCTGAATCTTCAGTCGATCACATTTTCGCCGACGGGCGATTATTTATACTATTGCCAGACGAGCCCGGATTTCTCGATCAATACCCTTTACCAGGTGCCGACGCTCGGCGGCACGCCAAAGAAGCTGATCGAAGACGTGGATAGCTCCGTCACGTTCTCGCCGGACGGGAAACAATTCGCCTTTATCCGCCATCGTTCGGAACCGAACGAGGATGTTATCTTCATCGCTGATACTGAAACTCTTGCGATCGAGCCGCTCATCTCTAACCGCGATACGCCCTACAGCTTCTTCGCGTTTCGCCTCGCGTGGTCGCCGGATGGAAGGACGCTGCTGGCCGGTGCAGGCAAGCGTGAAAGCGGCTTTGTTACAAACACGGACTTGGTCGAGATACTGATATCCGAGAAGAAGGTTCGGCCGCTCAATCGGCGAGAGTTCTTTGCCGTAACGAATGTTGTTTGGTTTGCAGACGGTTCCGGTTATATGTTCTCCGGCCGTGAGAATCAAAACAGCCCAAACCAGATCTGGCGTGCCGCATATCCATCTGGTGAGATCGAGCAAATAACGAATGACTTTAACGATTACATCGAGCTCAGCGTTTCGGCGGATGGCCGTAACATCGTGACGGTTAAGGGCGATACAGTTTCGTCAGTCTGGCGTTATTCTCCGGCCACAAAAAAGAATATCCAGCTAACGAGCGATTCGCGAACGCTTGATGGAATGCTTGGGCTGTTCCAGCGGCGTGACGGAAAGCTCTTGCTCACCCGAAACGAAGGGAAGGAGACCGACCTTTGGATCACGGACAGTGAGGGCAAGAATGCGACCGCTCTGCTGGCTGAACCGGGCTTCTCGATCGGCCCGGTGGCGACGCCCGATGGACGGTACCTGATCTTTAATCTTCAGAAAGACAAATCCTCTGGCATTTGGCGTGCGGATGCTGACGGAAAAAATGCTGTCCGGCTGACCGAGCCGGATCACGTAGATATGAATCCTCAGCTGACGCCGGATGGCAAGTCAGTGATCTTCCAACGTAAAGCGGGGAACGACGAAAGATTTTCGCTTATGAAGGTGGCAGTTGCCGGCGGCCCGGTCGAACCGCTCTACTCTGCCGAAAATGCGAGTATCTTCCAGCCGCGAATTTCTCCAGACGGGAAGCGCCTTGCGTTCACGGTCTATGACGTTCGTTCGTTCCAAAAGAAGCTGATGATTGCTACGCTGGATGAAGGCAGATTTGGCAGGGTCGAGCGTGAGATCGAGTACAACCTGATAAACCAGTTCATGTGGTCGCCCGATAGCAAGACCTTGAGCGTACTGACAAATCGCGGCGGAGCTCAGAACATCTGGCGGCAGCCGGTCGATGGGTCCGAAGCGGCGCAGATCACCGATTTCAAGTCAGGCAAAATACTTAACTTTACATGGGCCGCGGATGGAAAAGATCTGCTCATTGCCCGAGGCAACACTAACAACGACCTAATTCTTATCAAGGACAGCGACAGGACAAACGACGGGCCGGCCGTCGCCGTTCGACCCGCGAGAACACCATCACTCTTCGAGCGTCTAACGTCAGTGTTCAGCGATGTTCGCTGACGAAGTCCCGAACGCCTTCGATCAATCGTTCGACCTCGCCTGCAGTTGTATAGATCGAACAGCCGATCCGCAAAAGACCCTGATCCGCTACCTCCAACCTCTTAACCACGGTCGCCGCATAGAAATCTCCGTGCGAAGCGAAGATGCCCTTACCGGTCAGATACTTACTCACGTCTTTCGAGAGGTGATCACCGACGGTAAACGACACGAGCGACGTCCGGGCCGCATCAATACCTGGACCGTAAACGCGAACTCCCTCGATAGATGAAAGTCCGTTCCACAAGGCGGCGATAAGCTCCTTGTCACGGCTGTGCATATCTGAAAAAGCGTTGGCAAGCCTTTCGCGTCTGTTGGTACCCGAACCGAGCGAGGCAATAAAATTGACCGCTGCGGCTGCACCTACGATCGACTCATGACTTTGCGTACCAGTCTCCACGCGATCTGGAGAATTGTCCGGAGCCGGCCGGAGTTTGGGAAAGTCAATGCTCTCAAGCAAATCCCTTCTACCGAAAAGGATCCCGATGTGCGGGCCATAAAACTTGTATGCCGAGCAAGCGAGAAAGTCGCAGCCGATGGCTTTTACGTCGATCAGCTTATGCGGTGCTAAGTGAACGGCGTCGACGAAGCTTAGGGCTCCTGTGTCGCGGGCGAGCTTGCATACGGCCGCAGTATCATTAATGGTCCCGATCGCATTCGATGCAGCTCCTATTGCAACCAGCCTGGTACGGTCGTTCAGCAACGCCGGAAGTTCGCCGATCTCGAGCTGCCCACTCTCAGTATCCATCGGCAAGACGCGGATCCTGACACCGCGGTCGGTTTCCAATGAACGCCAGGTATCGACGTTTGCGTGATGGTCCAGCTCCGTAACCACGATCTCGTCACCTTCGGCAAAGCCCCGGCCGAGCGCCCGGGCGAGATGGAATGTGAGCGAAGACATGTTCTGCCCGAACACGATCTCGTCAGGGGAGGCATTCAGAAAGTCGGCAAATGTCACCCGAGCATCTTCGATCAACTCGTCGGTCTCATTGCTTGTCGGATAACCCCAATGGGTATTGGAGTTGTGGTTATAGAGGTAATCGTTCATTGCCTCAACCACCGAACGGGGAACCTGTGTGCCGCCCGGCCCGTCGAAGTAAGCGACCGGATGGCCGCTATGGGCGCGTTCGAGCGCCGGGAAGTGTGAGCGGATATCCTCTATCGTAAGGGTTCGGTTAGCTTGCGGCTGCATAAAAAGTGTTAGGTAAAGTGAACCTTGATTCTCAACAGGTTCACTTTACCCGAAAGGAAAGTTCCGCGAAAGTGGGGGCGATCCAAAGCCGTTAGAAAGACCGTCACTCGCCGGGAACTTTCCAGACTTCATGCCGACGCGGTGACCGGTCTGCAGCTACCCGCTGGGGTGCTTGAGCTGTGGACCTGTAGTTCATCGTCATCGCCTGACTTCGGCCTTTTGTTAGCGGTGATCAAAGCAACAGACACCACAATAATAAAGGCTCCGAGCAGCATCTGTGCCGTCAGGGATTCTCCGGCGATGCTCCAGCCCAAAAATACGGCTATCACGGGGTTCACGTACGCGTAGGTTGCGACCATTGACGGCTGAGCGTTCTTGAGCAGCCAGCTATAGGCGGTAAACCCGATGATCGATCCGAAGATGATCAGGTAAAGCAGAGCAAATACCGAGTTGCCAGAGACCGCCGCCGGGTCGAACGCTGACCATTCTCCGCGGACCAGTCCGACGACGATCAACGACAGGCTGCCGGCTATCATCTGCATCCCGGCAGTCATTATTGACGACTTAGGCGTCGGCGATCTCAGGCCATAGATCGAACCGGTCGCCCAGGACATCGCACCAAAGATCACTGCCAGCGTGCCGATCAACTGGCCGTATCCGCCCGCAGCATTCGGATCAGCCGGCTGGCCGCCGATCAGGAGCCATACGCCAACAAAACCGACCAGCAATCCCAGGGCAACCTTCCATGTCGGCCGGCCGGTGCGGAGCCAAAGCCAGCTGAGAAGTAC
>JANNNS010000182.1:0-6749 GCA_031398645.1 Acidobacteriota bacterium | reverse complement strand
TTAAATGAAGAGTTCCTTCACTTCCTCGGGCTTAACGGCCATCGGAAACCCAACATCGGCGAGAAGGTGCCGGAATTTTCGGTGACTGATATTTCGGGACGCGAGATCACGAATAAGGATCTTTCGGGCAGAAAGACGCTGGTCGCCTTTTCAAGCCCGACGTGCGGCCACTGCGTCGAATTGATGGGGCAGGTCAGGGAATGGGAGTCACGTAGAAAGCCGCAGGATCCACAGTTGTTGATTTTTACGGATGGTGACGCCGAAGAGGAAGGGAAGCACGGGCTCGCATCGGCCGTGATCGTGGACAAAAACTACAAGATAGCGTCCAGGCTAGGAATGCGCGGCGTTCCATCCGCCGTGCTGATAAATGAGGACGGCGTGATCGCAACCGAGGCCGCGATCGGCCCGGCCAATATCTGGTCGCTGATCGGCGAGAAGCGTTAAGAAATTTTCGATATCTGCGAGAATGGGGCGGGTGAACCGCTCCTTTTGATTTGTTGGGATGAAAAAGGCCATAAATTGGAATGTTCTTGCGCAGGACGGCGATGCCCGTGCGGGAGTTATTACCACGCGGCGTTCGGTCATCGAAACACCCGTGTTTATGCCGGTCGGAACGCAGGGAACGATGAAGGGCGTTCGATTTGAGTGGCTTGAAGATGAGATGGACGCCCGGATAATCCTCGGCAACACTTATCATCTTTTCCTCCGCCCCGGAGTAGAGGTGATCCGCAATTTCGGTGGCCTGCACAAATTTTCTACGTGGAACAGATCGTTTTTGACCGATTCCGGCGGCTTCCAGGTTTTCTCTTTAACGGACCTGCGAAAGCTGAACGAAGAAGGGGTTGAGTTTCGTTCACATCTGGATGGCAGCAAGCAATTTCTGTCGCCTGAAGTCTCAATGGAAGTGCAGGCCGCTTTGGGTTCAGAGATCGTGATGGTCTTCGATGAATGCCCGCCGGGCGACGCCGGGATCGAGGCGACACGGAAGAGCCTCGAACTAACCGCAAGGTGGGCAAAACGCTCGAAAGAACGGTTCGACAAATTACAGGAAGACGGCGACGATTCGGGCTTTGTTGAGAGTTCGGAGTTGAGTGGAAAACAAGCATTGTTCGGCATCGTTCAAGGAGCTGGACATTTTGATCTTCGACAAGAAAGCCTTGATAAGACCGTCGAGATCGGTTTCGATGGCTATGCGATCGGCGGTTTGAGCGTTGGTGAAGAAAAGCGCGTGATGTACGGCGTCCTTGAGTATCTCGCGCCAAAGATGCCTTTGGACAGGCCGCGTTATCTGATGGGCGTGGGGACGCCGGAAGATCTGATCGAAGCGGTAGGACGCGGTGTCGATATGTTCGATTGTGTAATGCCGACCCGTAACGGCCGGACCGGCGGGGCGTTCACGTCACGCGGAAAGATCAATATTCGCAATGCGAAGTTCATTAACGACAACACACCGATCGACCCCGATTGCGGATGTTCGGTTTGCCGAAGATATTCAAAAGGATACATCCGGCACTTGTATCAAGCAGGAGAGATGAACGCCGCGACCTTCATATCGCATCACAATCTGGCTTTTTACCTTGACACTATGTTTCAGGTTAGGCAATCTATCAAATCCGGCTCCTTCGCTCGATTCCGCAGCGAATTTCTAAGTAAATTACGGGAGAACGAAGATTCAAGCGGTTGATATACTCGGTTTGAGAGTATAGTATTGAGTTTTGTTTTCTTGTCGAGAGTATAGATGCATACAATTCTGCTTTTTCAGGACTCAGGTGGGCTGGGTATCGTTACGGCTATCTTGCCGTTTGTAGCTATTTTTGGAATTTTCTACTTTCTAGTCATTTTGCCTCAGAAGAAGCAAAAGCAGCAGCTTCAGGATCTGATCACGACCTTGAAGATCAATGACGAAGTTGTGACCAACGGCGGGATCATTGGAAAGGTCAAGGAAATAAAGGAAACGAGCTTTATTATCCAAAGCGCCGAGAAGTCATTTCTGGAAGTCGGAAAGAGCGCTGTAGTCGGGAAGAGAGCGGAATAATAATTTGATGGTGATCATTGGCCTTTGCACCGTGCTTTAACACGGGGTGCGAAAGGGTCAGCGATCGACGACCAGTTTTTATGAAGAACAACAGTATCAAGATCAGGGCGATCATTATTCTTGTGGTGACGCTTGTCGGTATCTACCTCGTGATAGGTCCAAGAGGAACCCTTACAAAGGGCGATTTCTCATGGGACGGCATCAAGAAGAACCTAGCTGAGAATATCAGCCTCGGCCTTGATCTTAAGGGCGGATCGCATCTAGTTATGCGTGTCAAAACCGACGATTACCTAAAAAAGCTGACCGAGAATAACGCCCAGGCGGCCATGACGGCCCTCCAGGCGGCGAACGTTCAAGCAGGTGAGAGTTCGGTCGTTACGACAGGCGGCACTTACTCCGTCGCGATCCCGGCTGCGGATGCCTCGCAGACCCAGGTCCTCATCGATGAGGTGAAGAAAAAGGTCGACTTTACCAACTGGACTGAGTCCGTAAGCGGAAGCACCGTGACCTGGAGCCTTCCGTCAAACGTCCAGACGCTTCTCAAAAACCAGGCCGTCGAACAGGCCCTGAAGATCATCGAAAGCCGCATCAACGCCCTTGGCGTTAAAGAGCCGACGCTTCAGCGTCACGGTGCGGAATCGTCGGGGCAGATCCTGCTTCAAATGCCGGGCGTAGATGACCCGGAACGCGTCAAGAAGCTTATCGGTGCGGAATCGAAACTGGAGTTGGTCAAAGTGATCGGCCCGCCAAGCCCGGCACCGGTGCAAACATTTCCGACGGAGGCGGCTGCAAAGCAGTCGCTGGGCGGATCAGTACCGCCGAACCGTTTGATCATGGAATACCTTGATCGCGACGCGACCACGCCTCCTGCTACCGGAACGGCGACCGAGCCGGCTAAGCAATTCGTTGTCGTCGAATCTCCTGCGGTTGTCGACGGAAGCGAACTTCGCGACGCTAATGCTGTCTCGCGTACTCAGTCGGGCAACGATTACCAGATCGCCTTCTCGCTCAAACCGGGCGGAGCCGCAAAGTTTGGTGAATGGACCGGGGCGAATCTGAACAATTACATGGGCGTGGTCCTGAACGGCCAGGTCAAGAGCATTGCATATATTCGTTCGCGAATTGACGACCAGGGCGAGATATCCGGCAGATTCACTAAGAACGATGCAGACGATCTTGCTCTTACGCTTCGTTCCGGTTCGCTTCCGGCGACCATTGAATATCAAGAAGAGCGTACGGTCGGGCCTAGTCTTGGAGCTGATTCGATCCGTGCCGGCGTTACCGCCTCCGTCGCGGGACTTATTTTCATCGTACTGTTCATGCTGTTCTATTATCGCGGTTCAGGCGTAAACGCGGTGATTGCTTTGCTCCTTAACATGATGCTCACCCTCGCAGCATTGATCATGTTGGATTCGACCCTAACGCTGCCAGGCATTGCCGGATTGATCCTGGGCATCGGTATGGCCGTTGACTCGAACGTCCTTATATTCGAGCGAATGCGGGAAGAACTGCGGGCGGGCCACAATGTGGCGAAATCGGTCGCGGTTGGTTTTGATAAGGCATTCATCACGATCATTGACACGCACGTTACCACGATCATCTCGGCCGTTATCCTCTATCTTTATGGTTCAGGTCCGATCCGCGGGTTCGCGGTGACGCTGATCCTCGGGTTGTTGATCAACCTGTTCTCGGCGGTATTTGTCTCGAGAACGATCTTTATGTGGCTGCTTCAGCGGAACCCGGAGATGAAGAGTTTGAGTATTTAGAGGTTGAAAGTGCAGGCGTTTGCCCGCCCACGACTTTGGATTAATTAAGCAATGTTTCAAATTTTACCTAACATCAATGTGGACTGGATGGGCTGGCGCAAGCCTCTCATCGCGGTGTCTATCGTGATCCTGTTTGCTGGTTTGATCTCGGCTATCGGCCGTCAGATCACGCCAGGCGGTACCGACGCTTTTAACCTTGGCGTCGATTTTCAAGGCGGTACCGTTATCACGGCAAAGTTCAAGGAGCGGCCGACGACCGATGCGATCCGCTCGGCATTGAACACGATCGGCATCAATGAGCCGATCATCCAGGAATCGACCGACAAGCAAGACGAGGTCCTGATCAAGGTTCCGCTTATCGCGGACGTTGAGACCGCTCAGCCCGGCCCCGAAGGCACGACGGCAAATACGCAGGTCGAACGTGGCCGAGCTGATGTTAAGAAAGCTCTCGACACATTCGGCAAAGAGGCTGATCCGACGTTAGCTTTGGGCGATGATCAGGCGGCGGCCTATAAGATCGTCGGTACGGATTCGGTTGGCCCGGTCGCGGGTGCGCAGCTGCGAACGCAGGCGATCCAGGCTACCTTGCTTGGAATGGTCGGCATTCTGCTTTTCATAGCGTTCCGCTACGACTGGACGTATGCTGCAGGTGCCGTGATCGCCGTGTTCCACGACGTTTTGGTCACGCTGGCTTTCTTCTCTGTGTTTCAGTGGGAAGTAAGCTTGACGGTGCTCGCAGCGTTCCTTACCCTCGTCGGTTTCTCGGTGAACGACTCGATCGTCATCTTCGATCGTATCCGCGAGAACATGACGCTCCATCGCGATAAATCGCTTTATCAGCTCACAAACGATTCGATCAACCAGACGATGTCGCGAACCATCGTGACCAACGGCCTTGTGTTTCTTGCCGTTCTTGCCCTTGTTTTATTCGGCGGAGAAGTGCTTCGCGGATTCTCGCTCGCGTTATTCGTGGGATCTATCGCTGGCACCTACTCGACAATCGCTATTGCGAGCCCGATCGCGATCTGGTGGCAGAGCAAACTCGGCATCGGAAAGGTAAAGGAAGTTCGGATCGCATCGGAACAAGGAGAGACGCTGGCCTCGGCTTCGAGACGGTCTGTCACCCGCAGGCCTGTGACCAGATAAACCGTTTAACTAATAATCGACAGAAAGTTCCCGAACACTTTCGACGTCCGTTAATCCAAAAGCCCGATTCCGAGGAAAATGTTTAAAATTATCCCGAATCGGGCTTGATTATTCTTGACTTTCACAAGCTAAGTATTTAGACTGCATAACGTTGCTGGTCAATTAAATATTTCGTATCTGCTTTTCGCGTAGGAAGCTTTTTTGCTTCACGCAGAATGTAGAGCTTTTTGTATCCGTTGCCGGCACTGTTTTCAATTGCTCCGCACTGGGTTTCTTTTAAAGTCTACAATCAGGAAAAGCTGACGGCACGCACTCGTTATGGTCGTTCTGCTTGTCTGAAAGACTACAACGTGCGAGCCAGTTTTTATCATCAGAAAATTGAAGGTTCGTAGCCCTTGACCTTGTTTGGCACCGAAAGTAAGGGAGGAATAACGATGTTAGATCAGTTAGTCGAATCGAAAAGCCACGCTTCCGAAAATTCGAAACGTAGTGGCCTGTTGCTGACAACCTTTGTGATCATGGTGGCGACTTTGTCGATACTTTATGTCACAAGCTTGTTTGGCAAGGATTACGGAATGGGAGGCGATGATCTTGCGCTTGAGACGCTTGTCGCCCCGCCGGTAATTGAAGAAGCACCTGAACCGGAGCCTGAGAAACAGCCTGAGAAGCAAAAGGACCCGAACGTTGACGTCCGCAAAGAGATCATTGCGTCGATGACCGAAACGCCGCCCAAGGTTCCCGATAAGATCAGCAACGAAAAGTCGAAGATCCCCCCGCGTAATCCGGATCGGTACACAGCGATCGGCGACCGCAACTTCGACGCAGCAAATGCCCCGCCGGCAAGTTATACCGGCCCGGTGAACACAACGGGATCGGGCAGCGACTCGGGTAATCCGGGTGGAGGAGGTTCGGGCGAAAGCACTGCTCCACCACCGCCGCCGCCACCACCGCCAGCAAAGAAAGAGCCGCCCAAAACGATATCCGGTGGCGTTCTGAACGGTAAAGCAACCAGCCTTCCCAAGCCGCCGTATCCTCCGGCAGCCCGTGCTGTTCGTGCAAGCGGAGCCGTTAGCGTACAGGTTCTGATTAGCGAGACCGGAAGTGTTATCTCGGCAAGCGCGGTCAGCGGCCATCCGCTCCTCAGACCCGCAGCGGTTTCGGCAGCTCGCGGTGCAAGGTTCAGTCCTACGCTCCTTTCCGGCCAGGCCGTGAAGGTTTCGGGCGTGATCACTTATAATTTTGTCCCCTAGGGACGGTAGATACCCGGTTGAAATGTTGGCGGTACGAACTGCCGCCGACATTTCACCCCACGGTCAAACGCAATAATATTTTTCGATTTTCTTTGGAGGAAAAACCATGACTTTTTTAGCAAGCCTGATAGGATCGGACTTCCTGGGCCTCTTTCTAATGTTGGCCGGAGACGGGAAGAACCCGTTCACCATCTACGATATCGTCAGAAGCTTGACGATTCCGGGCTGGGTCGTTATCGCCATTCTTCTCATTCAGTCGGTCTATATGATAGCCGTCGGGATCGAGCGCTATTTGACCTATAGCAAGGCTAAGCAGCAATCACGCCAGTACGCACCGAAAGTAGCGATGGCATTGAAGAATAGCAATATCGATGAGGCTATCAACATCAGCGACCGCCACAAGGATTCGCATTTGGCGATGGTCGTTTCGTCAGGCCTTAAGGAATTTGCCGCTCACCAGGGCAACTCGGATATTTCGGCTGACGAAATGGAAGCTTCCAAGCGTGCTCTTGATCGTGCCATTGCCGTTAAGACCGCTGAATTGAAGCGCGG
>JANNNS010000193.1:0-4905 GCA_031398645.1 Acidobacteriota bacterium | reverse complement strand
CGGCTCAAAGAGGGTCAAGTTTGTGGCTGACAGGACCCAACCGCAGGGCATGGCAACGGTCGGTTATGACGATGAGGGAGTTCCCGGCCAGAGCTGGCATCTCGTAAAGGACGGCGTATTTGTCGATTGGCAGACGACTCGTGATACGGCCCAGCTTGTCGGGAAGTCGAAATCTTACGGGTGCCTTCATGCTGACAGCTGGGGCAGCGTCCCATTCCCACGTATGCCTAACGTCTCTCTTACGCCGTCGAAAGAGAATGTTTCGCAAGACGATCTCATTTCGGGTGTGGAGAAGGGAATATTGATCTTCGGCCGCGGCAGCTATTCGATCGACCAGCAGCGTTACAATTTCCAGTTTGGCGGCCAGACATTCTGGGAGATTAAGGGCGGGAAGGTTCAGGGGATGCTTCGCGACGTGGCATATCAGTCCCGAACGACCGATTTCTGGGGCTCACTCGACGGCCTTGGCGGCCAAGCGACATATGAGATACCTGGGTCCCCGAACGACGGAAAGGGAGAGCCAGGACAATCGAACTCCGTTTCACACGGATGTCCCCCTGCTCGCTTTAGAAATGTGAACGTACTGAACACCGCGTCGGGTACAAGTGCCGGCCAAATGGAGGATCACGAATAATGCTTTTGACCGAACAAGAAGTTAAGGCACTAACCGGCAAGATCTTGTCGATGACAAATGCGGACGATGCATCTGCAGCGGTCGGCAGCAACAAACAGTCGCATCTAAGGTTCGCCGGGAATAATGTGCTCACCAGCGGCTCGCGTGAAGGGCGTAGTGCGAATGTTACCTTGTGGATCGGAGGTAAGCGCGGAACAGCGTCCACCAATGACCTTGACGAGGCAAGCTTGAAAGCGATGGTCGAGCAGGCTGAGAAGATCGCCCGAAATGCACCACCCGACCGCGAGTATGTTCCCACGCTCGGCAAGCAGACCTATAAGCCGTCCAATAGTTATGTCGAGGCGACCGCTAACCTATCGTTGAGCGACCGGGCAAAGCAGATAGGGGCGATCTTGACGGAATGTGAGAAAAGCGGAGTTATCGGTGCAGGTTTTCACTCGGCGAGTTCGCAGGCGGGCGGAAGCGCAACCAGGAATGGCAACTTTGAGTATGAACGTTCAACCGGCGTTGGACTTTCGGTGACAGCACGCACTCCCGACGGCACCAGTTCGGGATATTTTTTGCGAAGCCACAATGACATCGCAAAATTGGACACGATGAGAATTGCTCGAGAGTCGATAAAAAAAGCGATCAATGGAAAGAACGCTCGGGCGATCGACCCCGCGATTTACACGGTTATCCTTGAACCCCAGGCCGTAGCCGATCTGATCGGAGGATTCGGTTTTGGCTTCAATGCCCGCACTGCAGAGGAGGGCCGAAGCCCCTTTTCGGCACCGGGCGGAAAAACCAAGCTTGGAACACAGGTCTTTGATGAGAAAGTTACGATCTACAGTGACCCGTGGCATCCGGATCTGCCTGGATCACAGTCGGCTCAGGGAGGGCTTCCGGCACAACGCATCACAATGGTCAATATGGGGTCTTTGGAGACCCTAACGTATAACCGTTTTTGGGCAAAGCAGAAAGGGGTTGAGCCGACACCGGGCCCGGTCAATACGATAATGGAGGGTAATGGTCCCGCGGCGACCGTAGAGGAGATGATCAGATCGACCGAACGAGGCATTATTGTTGGCCGCTTCTGGTATATACGCACTACCGACCCGCGAACGTCGAGTTCGACCGGTTTAACCAGGGACGGAGTTTGGTGGATCGAGAACGGGAAGATCGCATATCCGCTCAAGAACTTTCGATTCAACCAATCGACCGTAAAGATGCTAGCACCTGGAAATGTCTTAATGGTTGGGAAGCCGGAGCGGGTTGGAAGTTCGGAGGGCGGTGGCGGTTCCCTGCTTCCAGCGTTGAAGTTAAAAGAATTTAACTTTACGTCGCAGTCGGAGGCTGTTTGATCTGAGTTCATCAGGAACTTCCCTTTTCCTAAAGAAGTGCTTATTATCCTAGGAAGGGTGTCGCTCGACATCCTTCCTTTTCTTTATTAGAACCTTTATCGTGCCCGCTCATGTTTATACCGACAAGTATTTCCAATTTTGAATCGTTGACCGGCCTGCCCGACGCCGTCGGAATAGGTTTTGCGTTTATTTTTGGCTCGCTCATCGGCAGCTTTTTGAATGTGGTGATCCACCGTGTTCCGACCGAGCTGTCGATCGTCTTTCCCAATTCGGCATGTCCCAAATGCAAGTCTCCGATCAAGCCTTATGACAACATTCCAGTGCTAAGCTGGCTGGTTCTTGGCGGCAAATGCCGTAATTGCAAGTCACCCATCTCGGCACGCTATCCTGCGGTGGAGGCTCTGACGGGCGTGATCTTTGCCATAGTCTTCTGGCAGATCGGATTGAACGCATTTCTGCCTGTCGCGTTCATTTTCGCGGCGACGATGGTCTCGCTGATCTTTATCGATGCGGGCCACATGATCTTGCCAAACGTCATTACTTATCCACTCTTCATTTTTGCGATCTTCGTACGTCTTATCTATCCGATCATTTTTGGGACGGAGTATTTCTCCGACATGGCCTACGCTCCCGCAACATGGATGGCGGGCTCTCCTACTTGGCTGATATCACTTGCGTCGGCTGCGGTCGGAGCGCTGGCAGGCGGCGGGTCCTTGTGGCTGGTAGGTGAACTTTGGAAGCGCTTGCGCGGCGTAGAGGCAATGGGGTTAGGCGACGTTAAAATGATGCTTGGTGTAGGCGCATTGCTGGGCTGGCGGCTGACTCTTTTGTCGATATTTCTCGGAGCCTTTTCGGGAGCGGTGATCGGGGTGTTTCTCTTATCTCGCCAGAAGGATAAAGATATGCAGGCCCAGATCCCGTTCGGTATCTTCCTCGGAACCGGTTCGCTGCTCGCGCTGCTTTTTGGAGAACAATTGATCGGTTGGTACAGCCGGACGTTTCTTGGCTGATCTGGCTCAAGCGGTTTTTGAGCTGGCTTCAAGACATTTTGTCGAACAGTAGAAAGCAGACCTTCCCAATCGGATAGCCCGTTCTTCAGGAACCCACGTTCCGCACTTTGGACAGTGGACAAGTGGACCTTTCGCGGCGGGTTCGTCCTGAATCTCACCTTGTCGGGATCTCGCCCCTCCCCGAAGCGTCTGGATCGTTCTCCAGAATTCAAGTATCGACCTGATCTGTTTTCGATAGCGATAGACGGTTAGACCGGCCAGTACCAGGAGAACGAGCAGAATAAAAAAGGCTTCCCTCATTGGGCAGTGGGCGGATTGCCTCCCGTGATCATAATGGAAAGTTCGTTGATCGCACTATTTGTCGGATTCACGGACTTAAGTCGATCGAGTGTTTCCGACGCTTTCGCGACGTCGTTCTGTTTTAGATAAGTCCGAGCGAGAAACTGAAGTGAGCGTTCGTGCTTCGGGTTGATCTCAAGCCCTTTC
This sequence comes from Acidobacteriota bacterium, assembly GCA_031398645.1. Classification (GTDB taxonomy): domain Bacteria; phylum Acidobacteriota; class Blastocatellia; order Pyrinomonadales; family Pyrinomonadaceae; genus OLB17. The sequence goes on along the minus strand of JANNNS010000193.1, from coordinate 1,432 downwards.
TGAAACTCGTTCACCGCTGTGTTCAGGTCCGAAGGCTCCTGAAGGAAATAGGTCAAGGCAAGATCGGTTCGGACATCCACATCGGTCGGCACGCGCTCAAGCGCTTTGTTGTAGAAGCCGCGGGATACCTCAAACGACTTGTTGTCTTTGTCGAAATAGCCAACGTCGAAATGGGCATTGCCGAGGCCGATCACCAGGTCGCGATCGGCAGGGTCAAGATCCAGTGCACGCTGCATTATGCGGATCGCATCAGGTAGGATCTTTGCGTCCTGTTTGAGGGACGCATATCGGTATAGAGACATACCAAGACTTTTCTGAAATTGAAAATCTTTCGGGTTCTCGTCCGCAGAGGCGACTTTTGACTTAATCTCTTCGGGGGTAAGAATGGCACCTCCGGGCTGTAACGGCGGGCCCTGAGCGATCTGCGTGGCTGGATCGGCAGTGGTCTTAGCCAATTCGCTCCTGTTCAGCGAGTTAGCGAACATAAACCCAGCTACGAAACCAACCAGACAGCCGGCGACCGCGATCATCAACGTTCTACTTGTCATCACCAGAATTCTATCAAATCGGTATCCAAAAACTAAAAACGCCACCCATCTTGATGGGCAGCGTTCTTACACCTTGAGCGGAACTACTATTTCTTCTTGCCTTCGCTTGCAACGTACGGAAGATCCTCCGTACGCCGACGTGGCAAAGGATCGGTCGCTCGACGCCTTGGAATTGTCGAGGTCGTCCGCCTGTCCACGCTGCCGGCAGGCAAACCTTTGCCGTGAACAGCCTCTACAAGTATGCGTGTGATCTCCTGCGAGAGAGTTCTATGTTCCGCTGCCGCACGGCGTCGGAGCGATTCTTTTAGTTCGTTCGGCACGTAAGCACCGATGAAAACACCTTTACGGTTTGCCATATTCTGTTGCGAGCTTCTCCTCAGGGGTTGTGAATAGTGCCTGATATCGGAGCAGGCCTGTAAGCCGAATTTTGTTCCCGTCCGTCAGGACTGGAGGCAATCATTCATCTAGGCCGGCCGTTACCGGACGGCTCAAGCGACCTACCCGGAAACGCTGTCGGCCGAAGCCGACGCTCGGGCGAGCAGCCCGATCCGCGTTTCCCTATTTGGTCTTGCACCACGAGGAGTTTGCCTGGCCGCGTCTGTTACCAGAACACGCCGGTGAGCTCTTACCTCACCGTTTCACCCATCACCTTTTCAGGCTGGACTATTCTCTGTTGCACTTGTCGTCGCCCGTTCACACGGGCTCCCGGACGTTATCCGGCTCGTTGCTCTATGGTGTTCGGACTTTCCTCTTACCTTGCGGCAAGCGACTGCCCGGCCTGCTCCGATATTTAAGGCTAACGAAGTATAACAAAAAATGTTGAACAATAAAATTCGGACGGGCTCGTTACCTAAGCGGCGAAGGAAAAATCGGGCGGGAAAAGG
>JANNNS010000120.1:0-1886 GCA_031398645.1 Acidobacteriota bacterium | reverse complement strand
GGATATCGAAAATCGTTCTCGACAAACTCTTCCTCGGGCCGAGCCTCTGCCTGAGCTTTCTTTAGAAAGTAGTGCAGCGTCCGTGTTCCGTGATGCTGCGGGATAAAGTCGATGATCCTCTGCGGCAGCCCCATCTCTCGTGCGAGTTTGACGCCGTAGGTCACGTGGCTGATGATTATCTTTGCACTCTGTGCCGGCTTTAGACGATCGTGCGGATTTGCGCCCAACTGATTCTCGACAAAGTGCTCGGGAGCGGCGGTCTTGCCGATATCGTGATAGAGAGCTCCTATGCGTGTCAGAAGGCTGTTTGCACCGACGACGCGGCACGCTTCTTCCGCCAATTGGCCGACGGCGTGAGAATGCTGGTTCGTTCCCGGAGCACGCATCGCCAATTGTCCCAGAACCGGCAAGTCAGCATTCGACAACTCGAGAAGTTTCACGTCGGTCAGAATGCCGAATAGCGACTCACAGATCGGCAGGAAAACAGCCGTCGCCGCTGCTGTGATCAGCCCGCTCGCGAGTCCGCAGGCTATCGCAAGCAGAATGGTATTCAGGATGAACGGCTGCTGTGTGTAGGCAATTATCGCTATCGCCGTAACGGCGCTCACCAGGCCGACCAACCCGCCGGCTAGAGTTACGGTCTGTCGGCTTCGATAATGACCGATCCCATAGACCGCGACCGACGACGCGATCGTCGCATAGATAGCAAACTCAAGGCCTCGCGGAGCAAGCAATCCGGCTATCAGTGAGGTGAAGATGCCTGTAAAGATCGCTGTTCGGCGATCCGCCAGGAGAGTCATGAGCAGGCTGCTGAACGCGAACGGGATGGCAAATGCCCACAGGCTCGGATCGTTGTAGGGAGCCTTGACGTTCTGCGAAGCCGTGAAATCAGCCAGGCGGAACATTGCGGCCATCAAAGCCGTCTGAACGGCCACAACGAAGCCGAACAGAGCAAATGTCATCTGCTCCGATAATGCAAGCCGCGGTACGATCCCCCGATGCTGGATAAATTTCCAGCCGCCCCAAAATAGCCCTATAACGAGCAAAAGCAGTCCAAAGAAGCGATTTAGTTGCCGCGTTGATGAAGCATAGTTGCGGATGGCGGCGACTTGAGAGAGCGTTTGCGACGTAATGATGTCACCTTCGTCAGCTATCTTTTGGCTTCGCTTCAGCGAGATGGTGACTGGCTGGACACTTTCCGACACGATCCGCCTGGCATTCTCCGTCGCTGAACTGTCGTAGATCACGCTCGGCTGAACTAGCGGAGACAGTGCAGCATTGAACGCCTCGATCTCCTTCGGTGAAAAGCTTCGTATCTCGCCAAGCCGCTTGGCAAGCCGTTGCCTTGCATCGGCCAGTGCCGTCATTGTCATCGCAGCGTTCTGGGCCTGGCGAGATTCGGTCGGTTTCTGGCGGTCTACAATGGATATTTCATTCGCAAGGTAGGCCGCGTCCTGGTCGGAAAAAATATCACCGCTGCTCGCTTCGCGAAGAATGCGGACGACCGAGTCGAGTTCGTTCGCACTAAAATTTCGGGCGGTGAAGACCTTTCCAAGTTCCGCGCCGCCCAAGCCGGTCCACTTTACCTCGGCCTTACTATTTACATTTGCCTTGTTCGCGGTGCCCGCAGGTTCCGTACGGCGTTCCATACTTTCCCACGCGGAACGAAAGCTCTGAACGGCCTCGTCAGAACGCTTTGGTTCGAAAGCAAAGATCGGCGCAACCGTCTCACGTGCTGTCTGTTTGATCCGGTCCGTCTCCTCTTCATCGACAAAGTAAATATCGGCAGGGGAAATAATGCTCTCGCGGGCAATATCTCCTTCTTTGTAAGTGTATTCGCCGCCTCCGTTCCACAGCGGGTTATTGATCAGCAGCGTCGTCAGCAA
>JANNNS010000104.1:0-2517 GCA_031398645.1 Acidobacteriota bacterium | reverse complement strand
CCCGCAGGTATGGCCGCCCCTGGACAAGCATCTGCTCCGGCGAAGAGTTCGACCATGTTAAAGGCCTTCTCCTGCGTCGGCAGCCGGTAATCGCTCTGGCGTCTCAGAAGTTCGGGCTTGCTGCAGGCTGCGTTAAGCTTTTTGACAAGCTCCTGTGCCCGTTTTGAAACTCGCGGCGGCACCTTGTCCTCGCTTGCCTTCGCATAAATATCCGGAGCGTTAGCAGCCAGAAGTGTTGCCATTCCGGCAAACATCGAAAGATAGCCGAGGCTTTGCCGCCACTGATCAATGTCGGCGACCCGTGCATCCCGCTGCGGGTCGACCCGCCGCCCAAGAATGTCGGATCTTCTCAGCTTCATGTTCTTAAACTTCATACAATAGTCATCCTCCTCGTAAAAATTATCGTCACAAACCAATTCGTCCGAAATCCGTCGAAGGATAGTATCTGGAGAGCCGACAGATCCGTTCCTTTTGCTGGCTGCTAAGCCCGGCACTGCCGCGGCCAGCTACCCCCTTGTTAAATCTTATCTTTCTTGCTTCGCGTTCAGTTTCCCCAACCTTCTCGTGAATGGCTTTATCGGCCGCGCCGAGGCCGTAGAAATTGAGGACACTTTTGATCGCCGCCGGTTTGTCGGCAATTAGCTCCTCGTACGAAAGCCACTTTACCTCCAGCCTTTCCTGCCGTTCCACAAGGTCCCACGAAGCGACGAACTGCATATACCACGGAACAACGTTGTCAATAATGAGATCGATCTTGGTCTCATCATCCAGTGATTGAAAGTCCGCCCGGAAGTAAGTGTTATAGAACGCTCCTTGCTTCGTGTAAAAATCAAAGAGGCTCATCACAGAATCGTAAATATTCCGCACCAGGACGACCGGCTTGATACCAAAGCCATTCATCATCTGGACCGTCGCGTCAGCTGCACGGCAGTGCTGCTGGGTAACGGTGTCGAAATGTGCAAATTCTTTAAGCGTCGGCAAATAAAGCTCGTGCTCGCTTTGTCCGGCGGCATAGACCGAGAACATGTCTCGGTAACCGGTCAAATTCACCAAAACGTTCTTCAGGAACGTCGAAGCGCTCTTCGGAGTACATGCAATGAACAGATGGCGGCCTAGCTGCTCAGGCGTCAGGTCGGAAGTGAAGTCCGATAAAATTCCCGGCTTGCGTGACGCTGTCAAAGAGTTGCAAAGATTTACCGAAAAACTCGGACATCGATAGATCGAGACCGCCTTTCGGCAGAACAGCAAACTATCATCGAACCGGCCGTAGCGAAAATGCGCGAGCCCGATGTTCTGGAACGTTTCGGCAAAACGCTGACGAAATACCGTGTCGTCCGCCATCGGGCCTGTAATATCCACCGCCAACGCAGCATTCGAAAATCGTACCGCCGCGTCATTATCGCCGCGGGCCAGAAGATCCTCTATCAAACACTTGTAGCCGAGAACCAGATTATGAACAAGGTGGTCGTAAAACGGCATATCCGCCGTCATCTTCTGGAGCGCACTTTGAAAAAAGGTTACCGCGACGTCGGCGTTACCTTGCTTGAGCGCCTTAGTTCCAAAATCCACTTCCTGTTGCAGTACGCTGAGCAGGTTCTGATTAAGGTTCGAAGCATCAATCGTCTGGGGGGATTGCTGCATTAAGTTTTGGTTAAATACCTGAAAGAACTAAACTTCAAGTTACATCAACGCTTCAGAATAGTCAATGAATTTCTGGCTTTTACGGCTTTTTGCGCAGCTCTGATCTGGCCGCCGAGCCTGCTGTCTGTATCATTCATAAAATTATTGACAACAAATGATACAAATGTCATGCTTCAGATGTGATTTTCGGTACGCACAAAACGATCTTTCGGCACATCGCGTATTCGGTACCGTCAGCGGCAACCTCAAAACCACGTCAAATCGCTGTAAATGGAGAAGTAAAAGGATTTACAGTCAAAAGCGTCCCACGTGGGTCATTCAAACTGGATAATGGGACGGTTTTGGTCCTAAGTGCAATCATCGCAACAATAAGACCGTCCCAAAACGGTCCAAAAGTGGGACGGCTAGGAACGCTTCAGCATCTAAACAGCGGACAAAGGTGCGTGGGCCAGCAGCAGCCCGAGCGACTGAAGGTGATCCGCAATGGCAGCAGCGTTGTCCGCGGCAGGCCGGCTGACCGTATCCAGCACGATCTCAGCCGACTCAGGCTCTTCGTAGGCGTCGTCGATTCCCGTAAATCCTTTGATCTCACCGCGTCGCGCCTTTGCGTACATACCCTTGGCATCGCGGGTCTCGCACACGGCAAGCGGCGTATCGACAAAAACCTCGATAAAACTGCCTTCCGGGAACATCTGCCGAACTTGATTTCGGCTCTGGCGATAAGGGCTGACCGCCGCACAGATGGCAATACCGCCGTGCCGCACGATCTCGGACGCGACAAAACCGATACGGGTAACGTTGATATCACGGTCCTCGCGCGAGAAACCGAGGCCCTTCGAAAGGTGTGTGCGAACAACGTCGCCGTCCAGCACGGTA
>JANNNS010000049.1:0-3177 GCA_031398645.1 Acidobacteriota bacterium | reverse complement strand
CGGCCGTACGGATGACGGCTTCGAATATTATCGCGAAAGTGAAGCATTCTCTCGGAGCAATAATGGATCGCTGAGCCTTGGCGCTGCACGGAAGTTCGTCGGCGATCATTACTTTCAAACTGAGATGTTCGATCTCGCCATCCCATTCTACAAGAAAGCCCTAGCCTCTTTTGATGAGGCAAAGTCGCTATTTTCCGCGGCGAGCACTAACGATATGCTCGGCTGTGCTTATGCTCGTCTAGGTGACAGAAAACTCGCTCGAAAGTACTTTGATAGGTCGTTGGAGCTGAATGAGCAGATTCACAACAGGCTAGGCGTGAATAATACTTTGTTTAATCTCGCCCGGCTTAAGTTCGGCGAAGGTGATCTGCAGGAAGCTCTGAAGTTCTCTCAGGCATCCATCGAGGGAACCGAACGCATCTCCGCCTCAGTTACCAATGCGAAGCTGAGGAGTTCTCACTTCGCCTCCGTTTCGGACAGATTTGACTTCCATGTTCAGCTGCTCATGGAGACGGCAGAGAAGACAGGCGATGCATCGTACGCGGTGCGAGGCCTTCAGGCCGCAGAAAGCTCCCGTGCTCGCACAATGCTAGAAAAGCTGACGACGCTCGGCAGTCTGGATTCGATCGTCGCGGACGCTGACCCCGAAGCGTTGAAGGCCGAAAAGGAACTGCTCGTCTCCTACAACGCGGCTTCTGATCGCCTGGCAAACTTGATGGATCTGCGTGACTCGCAGGAGGTGATCGATGCTGCGGACCGTGAGATCCGCGAGGTCGAGCAAAAGATCGAGCAAGTCCGCTCCGCAACTAAGCAGAATAGCCCGCTCTACACGGCAATTAAGGATCCGCAAACGCTTGATGCAGAAGAACTTGTCAGGAGCGTCACTAAGAGCGATTCTGTCGTTCTCGAGTATTGGCTTGGCACGGATAAGAGTTATCTATGGGTTATCGACAAGGCAGGGACTCGGGCATTCACGCTTCCCGATCGAAAGACCATAGCTCAAGCGGTTTTGGATCTCAGGGAAGCACTCGCCGCTTACGAACCGCTACAGGGCGAGGCGGTCGAGAGTTTCCAGGCACGCAGCTTTGACGCTACGCAAAGATCCCGGGCTTTGAGTAAAAACCTCAGTCAAATGCTGCTTTCACCTGCCGCAGACGCCATCCTGGGCAAAAGGATCATCGTTGTGCCGGACGGCGAACTTAGTTCGCTCCCGTTTGCCGCCCTGCCGGTTCCCAATAGCGATTTCGGCGAACCGCTGATCGCGTCAAACGAGGTTATCTATCAGCCGTCGCTGCAATCACTTCTCCTTTTTGAGAAGGAGTTTTCACGGCCCGAATCATACCGACGCGACCTGCTTGTTTTCTCGGACCCGGTGTTTTCGACGGATGACGAGCGTTTGGCCGGCATACCGGAACGGCAAACCGAGCAGGCCGGAACCTTTCGCCTGGTCGAATCGCTTAGCTCTCTCACACGTCTTCGGGGTTCGTCACGCGAGGCTGATTCAATATCGGCCGCACTGGGCAGTTCCGTAGATCGGCTTGACGGCTTCTCAGCGACACGGGAGGCGTTCATCGATTCGGCTTCCAAAGGCTATAGGTTCGTTCACATTGCCACGCACGCTCAGGCGGACAGGCAACGTCCCGATCAGTCCGGAATTATATTTTCTCGTTTCGACCGCAACGGTGGCCGGATCCACGAAATGGTCCGATTGCAGGATATTTATTCAATGAGGCTTCGCTGCGATCTCGTCGTCTTAAGTGCCTGCGAGACAGCCGTCGGCAAGGAATTGAAGGGAGAAGGCCTTCTCAGCTTGAACAATGCATTTCTACAAACTGGCTCCAGAACAGTCCTCTCGACCTTGTGGAAAGTAGAAGACGATGCCACCCAGATCCTGATGTCCGCATTCTATGAGGGAATCGCGCAGCGGGGGCTTGGCCCGTCCGACTCTCTAAGGCAAGCTCAGCTGAAGCTCCGCCAAGACCCGCGTTTTTCGTCACCATTCTATTGGGCAGCATTTACGCTTCACGGAGCATCAACAAATTCCGTCCCCATCAATACCCCATTCATAAGCAGCCGAACGCTTGTTGCCACCGGCTCCGCGATCTCGTTTCTCCTTCTTGCTCTCGCGGTGTATATTGGATTTCGCCGCAGAAGGTCCTTTGCAAAATAACAAAGGCTGCCCACGCGGACAGCCTTTGTTCGTCGGTGCCAAGCTGATTAGAACGGGAATCCGGGAATTCTGATCTTCTCCTTGAGCTTCTGCGTTCCGAATTCGATCGCCTTGCCCGCAATGATATTTCCAAGCTGGTCCGCCAGATCGGGCCGGATCTTTTTCAGCTTCGCCTGGGTCTTCTTGGCGCCGTTTTTATCACCGGTTGCGTACTGGGTCGATCCGAGATTGAACAGACCTGAGACGTTGTTTCCATCCAGGACCACGACCCGGTTGAATGAATTCAAGGCCAGAGACATATTATTCGTGCCTCTATACGCCAGTCCAAGCTGGTTCAGGGCTATCACCCAGTCATTTCGAAGCCTGACTGCTTCATTGAGTGAGACGACGGCCTTGTCATGCTCGCCAAGGCTGTTGTATGTCGAGCCAAGGTTCAAGTGGGCTGCGTCAAGATTCGGATCCTTTTTCACCGCCGTTTGGAGGGACATCTTTCCCTTCTCAAGTTTTTCAGCGGCAGCGGCATCATTCTTGGCTGCCTTATCGGTTTGGGCGGCATTGTAATATGCCCAACCGACGTTCGACTCGTCTTCTGCCGTCGGGCTCATTCCCTTGGCGGTTTCGAGACGGGCCGTAGCTTTGTCCCACTCTGCCGTCTTACCAAGGCAATATCCCCATTCACTGTAGAGATTCGGATCGTCTTTGATCGTCTCAGCCGCGATCTTGTATTCGGCGTTCGCCTCCGCAAACCGCTCAAGCTGACGATACGTGCTTGCGAGATTTGCGTGTGCCTTGGCATTGGCATAATCGGCCTTTACGGCTGATTGATATGCCGGCAAAGCACCGATGTTGAAAATTCTCCGCGAGGCCGCGCCATTCTTGTTTTCGATGATGCGCAGCAGGCAGTCCACGCCGTCCCCGATGAAGGTGAACGAGCGGCTTTGCGAGCCGCCGTCCACGAGCTGGATCGGTTTGCGGAAGATCACGTTGCTGATGAACTGGGTGAAAAG
>JANNNS010000029.1:0-19365 GCA_031398645.1 Acidobacteriota bacterium | reverse complement strand
TCCCAGCCCTGCCCCCACTGCCATCGAAGCACCCGTGGCTGCGGCCTGAAGGGGATTGTCTTGGACCCACCCAGATGTTTTCGAAATGGCGCTAAGGGCCGAGTCGATCGTACGGGTCCACGAAGCACCGAAGGAAAACGCTTTCGAGACGCGTTCCGCGTTCTTGCCGACCGTGTCGAATGCGCCTTCGATAACCTCGCCGGCCCTCTTGCCGGCAGCACCTATGACTTCCCCCGCCGTCTTACCTGCCTCTTTTGCGGCATCGGACGCTCTTTCACCGACGTCCTCGGCAGCATCTCGGATCGGTTCGCTGGCGTTCCAGGCTTTCTTTGCCGCACCCTCGGCTGTTTTTATGGTGGCTTCGGCGGCTTTGACAGCCTGTTTGCCGACATCTGACTTCTCAGCCTCACTAATGATCTTCCCGGCGGATTTTTGTGCCGTTTCGACGACGACGCGGGCACCTTCCTCGATCTTGTCCTTCAAGCCTAATTGCTCATCGATCTGATCAAATTTCTCTCTGGCGTCCTTCTGCCACTTATCGAAGCGTCCTTTGTAATCGTTCATATATGTATCCACCAACAACTGCTTTCACAAAAATACGTCTGTGCAGTAAGAATTGTTCGTTTTGATGCAATTGAGCATCTTAAGACTTCAGTATTTTTGCACCTATGCCGACAAGATACAATCGAATTCTCGTCCGCCGGCCAATTTTTGAGGTCTCGCGAGATATGTTATCCTGAGCCCTGTTCGTTAGGTTATGCCCTTAGTTAAGTGCCCATATTGTGGCAAAGAAAAAGAGTTTTCGGGAAATGAATTCCGGCCGTTCTGTTCTGAGCGATGCAAGCTGCTCGACTTCGGAGCGTGGGCCGACGAAGAATATTCACTCCCGGCCGAAAGCCGGTCGATGACCGATGAAGAGGTCGATGAGCTTGAGAAAGCTCTCGCACGTAAGGGAGCGGAATGAATTACTTTGCATTTTTGCAGGATATGGCGCCTAGCGGAGGAATGATCGGCGCGATCGTGGCCATCTCGTTCTTTATTGTCTTCCTCGGCGTTGCTTACGTTGCCTTCAAGGCACTGAAGAAAACGGCAAAAATGGCATTTCGCTTGACGGCTGTGGGCGTGATCCTCTTGATCGCCGTTGCGGGCAGCGTATCCCTCTGGTATTTCAGCGGCGGCGGCTCTCCTAAACTCAAGCCTCCGGTAGAACGTCCTAAAAAAAGATAGGTAATTCCCGATCCAAATGGACCCACAGCCAAAATACGAGCGGTTCCGTTTTTGGCGGCGTTACCGCGGGCTTGGGCCGAATGTATTCGTTCTCAGCCTCGTCAGCCTTCTCAACGACACCTCGAGTGAAATAATCTATCCGCTTTTGCCGACGTTCCTGTTTCTAACGCTCGGAGCTTCGCCCTTCTTTATCGGGCTGATCGAGGGCTTTTCGGAGTCCGTCGCAAGCATTCTAAAACTTTTCTCCGGTTACCTCAGCGACCGATTTCATCGCCGAAAACTGCCCGTATTTCTCGGATATTCGTTAGCAGCCGTCGTCCGGCCGCTGTTGGCGTTCGTTACGACATGGCCGCAAGTGTTGGCTGTTAGGATGACCGACCGCGTCGGTAAGGGCATCCGCGGAGCCCCGCGTGACGCACTGCTTGCTGCCAGCGTACCAAAAGAAAAGCGCGGCCTCGCATTCGGTTTTAACCGCGCGGCCGATCATCTCGGAGCGGTAATCGGGCCCGTCGTTGCCTTCTTTCTTCTGTCATATATCGCCGCCGACCAAAATTCGCCGACTGCGCTCGAATACCAGCAGGTCTTTCTCTTCGCTTCGATCCCTGTAGTGCTGGGTATCATCCTGATCATCTTTTTTGTTCACGAGGAGACAAAGCCGATACAGGAGTTCGACGCGATGCCGTTGAAGTTCTCTCTTCGCGAGTTCGATGGTAATTTCAAGAGGTTTCTGGCGGTGATCGCCCTGTTCACACTTTCAAACTCGACCGACGCATTTCTCCTTTTGCGAGCACAGCAGGCAGGCATTTCACCACCAATGCTTCCGATCCTTTGGATGGTGCTGCATTTTAGCAAAGTGGTCACATCGCTGATCGGCGGCGATCTTTCCGACAAGGTCGGACGCAAGAAGCTTATCGTTTCAGGCTGGATCGTCTATGCACTCGTTTACGCGGGTTTTGCGTTCATCGATTCGCCATGGCAGGCGTGGGCATTGTTCATCATCTACGGAGCTTACTTCGGATTAACTGAGGGAGCCGAAAAGGCGTTGGTCGCAGATCTCGTGGTGGATGAGAAACGCGGAACGGCGTATGGCTTTTATAACCTGGCGTTCGGAATCACCGTCTTTCCCGCATCACTCTTATTTGGATGGCTCTGGACCAGTTTCGGAGTCTCGACCGCATTTATGGTGAGTGCAGGCATCTCGATACTGGCGGCAGTTGCGATGCTCGGTATTTCCACCAAAGAAAAAGATCCCGCAATTTCATAGAAATTTACGGGATCATTGATCGAGCGAAAAGAACTAGAACAACTGGACCGAATTTATCATGCTTCGAAACGCGTTCGAGTATCTGAAAGATTCGTCCTCCGGAACCACGGCAGCAATCGTCAGAAGGTCGCCGCTTCTCAATTGCACGGTATAGACCATTACAAGCTCGTTTCGGTTAGTGACCGGTGAGCGGCCCGCGAGCGTAGTCGTGTAACCCTGACGTCCGCCTACGGTAGCTCGCGTGAAGTTGTTTCTCTGCGAAAGATACTGATTGGCCTGCAGAAGCGTGTTTAAATACTCACGGCTTGAATTAAGCAACCCGCCGCCGTTCGACCGGTACGCACTGAACATCGCTCCGTGTGTGATCCCCTGATTGCCGTAGCCGCCTTCAGGTGCGAATGTGACACCGCTCTGGCCCGAGAATTCACGCCAGTTGCTCGGTACGTTGAACCTGATATCGCCGCCGTTGTATGACTTGAACCGCGTGGACGGGTACGGTACGTTGCGCGAATAATTTCCCCCAGCGGTCGGGCTTTGGCCGCCCTGTCCAGATCCCATCTCTTGCTGGATCTGAGCCATCGTCCGAGCGGGCGGCATGCCGCGAAGACGACTCTGAACCCGCTCGAAATCGCGTGTGATCTTGATCGGATTTGGATCGACATTCAACATCGTCGCTTCCTGATTGATCTTTTGAAAGCGATTGCCCGGGTCTGGATGGCTGCTGAGCCACTCAGGCCCGCGTCCGCCGCCCTCCTGAGCGATCGTCTGGAACATATTCGCCAGATCACGCGGATCGTAGCCCGCATCCGCCATGATCTGTGAGCCCAGAATGTCGGATTGCGTCTCATATTCGCGGCTGTATTTGGTTTGCCACGCGGCCGCCGCAATGGCTCCTGCCTGTGCTCCCGCTTGGCCGCCGAGGATAGCTCCACCCAAGATCAGCCCGATCGTGCCGAGCGTGTTACCAACGCTGCCTTGCTTCGTCTGCTGCGCAGTTGCGTGACGCAACGCTACGTGACTGATCTCGTGGGCCATAACGCCTGCCATTTCGCCTTCGTTACGGGCGGCCTCGATCATTCCGCGGTTGACGAACATGGGCCCGCCGGGCAGTGCAAAGGCGTTGATATCGCTGGCGTTAACGACCCTAAAGCGATAATCGAATGCTGGCTGCCGGAACGCCGGCGGGATCGCGGCGACGAGCTTCTCGCCCACTCTGGACACATAATCCTGGGCCTGCGCATCGTTTAGAATAGGAAATTGCTGCTCTACCTGACGTGCGGCATCGTTGCCCAACTTGACGTCGTCCTGGATCTTAAATTTGTTCTTCGGCATCGTAACGCGTGTTTGAGCGAGCGATACCAATGGAAGAAAGGCGGCCAGTAAGGCTGAAGCAAAAAGTGTCGAGCTACGAAGTTTTTGGCGAGTTCTCATCATTTTCCCCCGGGAATCAAGATATTGAAATACTAAGGCAAGAGCCGAGTGCGACGCAATAGCCGGCGATTCAAACGAGTTGTTCGATGATTGCTGTGGTAGCGGCGGTTTGCCGAGAATGTAGCCGCTCACGCGAATGTTAACAAAATGTTAATTATTTAACTTCGCGACCGGTTCGGTAGGTAAAGTTAGGTTAAATTTAACTACTTAAGCATATCTTTTCGGCTAGAATGCTTCATTCGTTCCGAGTATCGAATGGGCGTCCGGAAAGTGTGCTGTGCTTCGTTAACCATGAACTTGATCCACGCATCGTTTCGTTCAAGAGGGCTGTGTGCCGCTGTTTTGATTTGCGTCACATTGCTTTCATCGTCCTGCTTTAGTGGGCGACGAGGTGCGGGGGCTTCGGTCGTAAAAATGCAAGGTGCAGGCTCCACTTTTATTAACCCATTGATGCAGAAGTGGGTTAGTGAATATGGAAAGATCAATCCGGACATACGGATCGACTACCAGTCGATCGGATCCGGCGGCGGGGTAAAGCAAACCAAGGAACGGACGGTTCAGTTCGGGGCAACCGACGTGGCCATGGGCGACGCGGACCTAAAATCCGCGCCCGGTGCGATCATTCACATTCCCGTGATACTCGGTGCAGTAGTCCTGACCTATAATCTCGAAGGCATAGACAAGCCCCTTCGATTTTCCCCTGACGTCATCGCCGATATCTTCTTGGGCAAGATCACACGATGGGATGATCCGCGGATCCGGTCCGAAAATCCGGGTGCAAATTTACCGTCCGTCGACCTTACCGTAGTCCATCGGTCTGACGGAAGTGGGACATCGGCCGTCTTCACGAACTATCTCGCGAAAGTGAGTCCTGAGTGGAAGGAACGGGTAGGAGAAGGAACTAGCCCCAGTTTTCCGGTCGGGCTTGGCGGGAAGGGAAATGAGGGTGTGACCGGGCAGGTCAAGCAAACCCCTAACACGATCGGCTACGTTGAGTTCGCTTATGCCGTAAAGAATAAGATGCCGGTCGCTGAGATCAAGAATCGTGCGGGCAGCTATGTCGTCCCTACATTTGATACCGTAACGAACGCGGCCGCCGCATCCCTGGCCGAAACTCCCGAGGATCTGCGGGTTTCTATAACTGATGCGGCGAGGGAGGACGCTTATCCCATATCGAGCTACGTTTACGTGATCGTGTACCAGGAACAGGCCGACCAAGTGATCGGAAAGACCTTGGTAGACTTCCTCACCTGGGGGATCAATGACGGCCAAGCACACGCCCGCGAGTTGTATTATGCTCCGTTGCCCGAGGAAATGGTGAAGCGTGCGACGGCAAAGATCGGCCTCCTCACGCACGGCGGAGCACCATTGCGGTCGGAGGCGGGCAAATAATGTCCAATCAAAACGTCTCGGAGGAGCAAACACCATCGCTTCCCGTCACCCGCAGTCAACCGAATAGCGTGCTCGCAGATAAGTTCTTTCGATTAGGGCTAACACTATCTGCCGCACTCATACTGGTGATTCTCATTGCGATGGTCGCAGTGATGATTCATAGCTCCTGGCTTTCGATACAGGCATTCGGATTTCATTTTATCATCGGCCAGGTTTGGGACCCGATCAAGGAAGAGTTCGGGGCGTTGCCGTTCATTTTCGGCACGATAGCCTCATCGCTGATCGCGATCACCATTGCTACGCCAATATCTGTGGGCGTTGCGATCTTCCTCGTTGAGCAGGCGCCGAAGTCGATCGCGCGTCCAATGGCGTTCCTCGTCGAACTTCTGGCAGCGATCCCGTCAGTAGTTTACGGGCTGTGGGCGATCTTCGTCCTTGCTCCGTTTCTACGCGTCTATGTTCAGCCTACCTTGCAGGGTGCCTTTGGATTTCTGCCATTTTTTAAGGGAACACCAACTGGCATTGGCATGCTCACGGGCGGCATCATTCTCGCAATTATGATCACGCCGATAATAACGGCTGTGGTACGTGATGTACTCGAGGCAGTGCCTGTGACGCAACGGGAAGCCTCGCTGGCATTGGGCGCAACTAAATGGGAGACGACCAGGATAGTTCTTGCAAATGCGGCTTCGGGCATTGCTGGGGCGATCGTACTTGGCCTTGGCCGTGCGATAGGCGAGACGATGGCAGTGACAATGATAATTGGCAACCGCCCAGAGATCAGTGCATCGCTCTTTGATCCTGCATATACGATCGCCTCGGTTATCGCTAATGAGTTCACGGAGGCTACCGGAGATCTGTATCTCAGCGCATTGATCGAAATGGGACTGATACTTTTCCTGGTCACATTTATAATAAACGGTTTGGCTAAAGGCCTTATATTCAGCGTGACAAGAAAGACGGCGCAGGGCCAGTGATTGCAAGAATGATCGATCAACGGCGAATAACAAACTTAGTGATGACCACGCTAACGGCGCTGTGTGCTTTTGGCGTTGTTGGTATTCTCCTGCTCGTCTTAGGTTACATTGGCTATCAAGGCATCTCGTCGGTCAGCTGGCGCTTTCTGGTAGAAACTCCTAAACCTGTGGGTGAGGGCGGCGGAATCGGTAACGCGATCGTCGGTTCTTTGATCCTGCTTGGCCTTGCGTCAAGCGTCGGCATTCCGCTAGGTATTGCGATCGGGACTTATTTATCCGAGATGGGTAATGGTTGGTTCGGAACGATCGTCCGGTTTGTCGCGGATACCATGATCGGTATCCCTTCTATCATATTCGGTGTGTTCGTTTATGTGCTGGTCGTGCTTCAGCAGGGATACTTCTCGACGTTGGCGGGTGCTCTTGCTCTTGCTCTGATAATGATCCCAATAGTTACGCGCACGTCGGAGGAAATGATCCGCCTGGTACCCAAGTCAATGCGCGAAGGCGCAATGGCCCTGGGCGCTCCGCAATGGCGCGTGACGTGGGATATTGTGATCCCCGCCGCAATAACCGGAATTGCGACAGGCGCGATGCTGGCCGTTGCTCGCGTGCTCGGCGAGACGGCTCCGCTGCTGTTTACAGCTTTTGGCAGCCGCTTCTATAACATTTATCTCGACGAGCCGATGGCATCGTTGACCGTTCAGATCTATACCTATGCTATCTCGCCCTTCGACGAATGGCATGACAAGGCGTGGGCGGCGACGCTGGTACTATTAACGCTTATTTTGTTTATCAACATCATGGTGCGATATGTCACGCGCAAGAAGTATTGACCATCAACGAATCGAACCTTTTTGAAATGACGAAAATCAGTGTTTCCAATTTGAACTTTTTTTATGGCAAGGCTCAGGCCCTGTATGAGATCTCTCTGGATATCGTCGAAAAAGAGATCGTGGCCTTCATCGGCCCGTCCGGATGTGGTAAATCAACGTTTCTTCGCACACTGAATAGAATGAACGATACGATCCCGAGCGCGAGAGCGGAGGGAAAGGTCGTGATCGACGGGAAGGACATTTACGCTCCGGGCACCGATGTCGTTTCCCTTCGCCGTAAGGTAGGGATGGTCTTTCAGAAGTCGAACCCATTCCCGAAATCCATCTTCGACAACGTTGCCTACGGGATCCGCATCAACGGCATACATTCGAGCAAAGCAGATATGGCCGAGCGGGTCGAAAAGGCACTCTCGGACGCGGCGCTTTGGGATGAAGTAAAGGATCGCCTAAATACTTCCGCGTTCGGACTATCCGGAGGCCAGCAGCAGCGGTTGTGTATCGCTCGTGCGTTGGCCGTTCAGCCGGAGGTCATCCTAATGGATGAGCCAGCATCGGCCCTCGATCCGATCGCGACGCAAAAGATAGAAGAACTGGTGGTTGAACTTAAGAGGGAATATACGATCGTTATCGTAACGCATAATATGCAGCAGGCTGCTCGCGTCTCCGATCGAACCGCGTTTTTTATGCTCGGTAAGTTGATCGAGGTAAATCCGACCCAAGTAATGTTCACCAACCCGAATGAGAAGCTAACTGAAGATTACATAACCGGGCGATTCGGTTGATCCGGATCTAAAATGTCGAAGAAGCACCTCTCTTCGTGGTAAAATTTAAGGCGAGAAGAATGGAACAAAGAATTATTGACCAACAGTTGAACGTGCTTCGCGACAAGGTTTTGTTGCTCGGAGGGCGGACCGAAGTGGCAGTGCAGAAGGCCATGGAGTCGCTCATCAACCGAGACAGCGGGCTTGCCCAGCAGGTATTGGACGACGATAAGATCATTGACCAGATGGAGCTGGAAATTGACCGAATGAGCGTTGAGATCCTTGCTCTTCAACAGCCGGCGGCGCATGACCTCCGGCTAGTGATATCCGTCGCGAAGATCACGCCGGTCCTGGAGCGACTTGCCGACCATGCCGGCAACATAGCTGAGGCCGCTTTGATAATAAACGATGAGCCGCAGTTAAGGTCCTTCCCCGACCTGTCGCTGATGGCGGACAACGCGGTACAAATGCTAAGGGCGGCTCTGGATGCCTTTATAGCCGAGGACGCGACCATGTCCCGGCAGATAATCAAGCAGGATAGAGTTATTGACGCTGGCTATAAACGGGTCTTCAGCGAGTTGATCGCGGTCATCATAAATGATCCGACGACGACTGCGAGTGCGGCTCAGCTATTATTTGTGGCGAAGCATTTGGAGCGGATCGGCGATTATGTGAAAGATCTGTGCGAACTGACTGTTTACCTTACCGAAGCGGCGTTCATTAAGCACAGCTCGCGAAATTAGATTCCGCATCCCAGATGGTGCTTCCGGTGCGCCATTTGCCCAATTTTTTTCAAAGTGACATCATTTTGATATAAGCTGAAGACCACGCAAGGTTTGTCGGCTTGGGAGTGTCAAAATGCCTGAAATTTTGGAGCAAACGCGGCCGATCGAGGACTTTCTGGTCATGCCGCAGGCCGAGGTCGATGAGAGGATCGAAGCTGCGAGACAAGAGCTTGGTAAGCGGGTCGTTATTCTCGGCCACCATTACCAGCGTGACGATGTAATTCGCCACGCCGACCTTACCGGTGATTCCTATCAACTGTCGGTAATGGCTTCTCAGACCGAGGCCGAGTACATAGTTTTCTGCGGCGTTCACTTCATGGCCGAATCGGCCGATATCCTTGGAAAAGAGCATCAGCGAGTGATCCTGCCGGATCTTGGAGCGGGCTGTTCGATGGCCGATATGGCGACGATCGAGCAGGTCGAAGACGCGTGGGAGCAGCTTCGCGATATTGGCGTACTGAAGTCGAAGGTCGCTCCGATCACCTATATGAATTCGTCCGCCGCGATCAAGGCGTTTTGCGGCCGCAACGAAGGTGTTGTTTGCACTTCGTCGAACGCGATCCCGCTGTTTGACATTTACCTCAAAGAATTCGACAAGATGTTCTTTTTCCCCGACCAGCATCTGGGAAGGAATACGGGTGCAAAGTTCGGCATTCCGCTCGACAAAATGGCCCTGTGGAATCCGCATGAAGAACTCGGCGGCAACACGGAAGAGCAGCTTCACGAAGCAAAGCTGATTTTGTGGCGGGGACATTGCTCGGTCCACGGACGTTTCAAACCCTGGCACGTGGACAAGGTTCGTGAGGAAGTTCCGGGCATCCAGGTGTTGGTCCACCCCGAGTGTATGCGCGAGGTCGTAGAGATCAGCGATCTTGACGGCTCGACCTCATTCATTATCAAGACTGTCGAGAATTCGCCCGCCGGGTCGAAATGGGCGATCGGTACCGAAGTGAATTTGGTCAATCGGCTGCAGGCACGTTTTCCGGACAAGACCATCCGCCTGCTTGCTCCGGACCTGTGCATGTGTGCGACCATGTATCGGATCGCCCCGCAAAACCTGGGCTGGGCGATGGACAACTTACTTGGCGGCAATGTCGTAAACGAGATCGTGGTCGAGCCTGAAACGAAGCACTACGCAAGCGTGGCACTTGAGCGGATGATTTCCCTGACCGAGAGGAAGTGATTCGACGAGTGTTAGCCAACCAGGAATGGTGCCGACGAATTTTATGAGGCTAATCCTCGCAATTTGGGGACTTTTATTGGGTTTCGCGTGTTTTCCGGAGTCTGCGTGGGGCCAATCTGAACCAAAGCTTCTCGATGCTCAGGAGTTCGTCAATTGTGAATGGCAAAGGGGCTACATTGATATTCTTTTGAGTGAACTTTCCGACGATCCTAAGCTTAAGGGAGTAATCGTCATCTATGGACGCAATCCGATCTTTCCGCACCAAAATAGATTCACGATCCGCAATCATATTCAGTTTCGCGGAGTCGATCCTTCAAAAGTTGAGTTGCTGTTTGGAGGCATCCAAGAAAAGTCGCGCCTAGAACTCTGGACGATGCCAATTGGTGCGAATACAAACGTAAAGCATCGTGAGTGGACGTACCAGATAACTAAATGGGACCAACCGCTGCTGGTTCATGCCGAAAGTTGGACCGACGGTATAGGTTGCGGTTGGTATGTGCCTGACCGTGATTTCTATGCATCGTTCTTGAAGAGTAACGATGACTTCAAAGGGCGGCTAATCGTTAGGGACAGATCAACAACTCAATTTAATAAGGTTAGATCACGGTTGAACAAAGAACTCAGGCGGCTAAATGTTGCTGGGAGTAGGGTGGAGTTTGGCTATATTAAAGATTCTCGGGCTGATGTTGAGTACTGGCTGATTCCGAAGAACTACTTTTCTGATTAGATGGCGTTTCTAAGTGACAAACTGATAGACAACGTACCTGGAAAGTTCTATGTCGATAAGCAGTGCATCGACTGCGATGTCTGCCGTGACACGTCACCCGCAAATTTTACCCGTAACGACGAGAACGGCTATTCGTATCTCTATAAACAACCCCAAACTGCTGAAGAATTCGAACTTTGTGAAGAAGCGATGAATGCCTGCCCGGTCGAAGCAATAGGTGATGATGGTGCCGGAGCAAATTCACGCGCCGCCTGACCGCATTTATTGCATCAAAGTTTGCGCTTGCGGCTAACTACCAAGCGATAAAGAGGAAATCCGATGAAAAATATACTTTTAACACTATTTGTTTTTACACTTTCGGCCGTCGCTTACGGCCAAACGTCCTGGCTTGACCGTCCACTGGACACCAATTGGAATAACGGCAGCGGCGTCGTCCCGAACGCACCGCGAAATGTCGGCCGGATCGAGGGAATGTGCCTTCAGCAGATCCGCCAACCCGAGAGCATTGCGGACCGTGCGGTCACACGTGCGGGCTGGTCGTTATTCGGAGCATCGCAGACCTACGGCCAGGTAACACTCGTAATGGCAATTGCAGATGTCGATGGAATGTGTCGCCCGAATAACTATAACGCGTTCGTTTTCGTCGCGAATCGCTTTGTCGGAACGCTTTCGCCGACCGCAACTGCGGCCCGTTCGGACGGAGCGATCGGGAACGTGCATCTCTTCGATCCAAAACGGATCACGGCGGAATTTGCCCGATATACGTCTGACGACGCACTTTGCTGCCCGTCGCAAAAGAGCTTTGTGGAATATACGATCACAGCTGGAGCGAGGCCGGTGATAAAGGTCGATGACGTCCGCACTGAGAAAGAATGTCGTGACGACGGCGGCGGTGTGGTGGAAACGCAGGATAACGTAGTGTCTGGAACGGTAACTTATCGTCAGCGGAGTGCGTTGCCGCCGACCGCGATCCTGACTGTCAAGATCGTGGATGTTTCACGTGCCGATGCTGCGTCAACGGTCCTCACCGAACAGCGTATCGAAACGACGGGTAAACAGGTACCTATCTCATTTGATATTGCCTATGACCGGAGCAAGATCCAGGATAGAAACCGATATGCGGTGCAAGCCGAGATCCGCGACGGTGGACGCCTGCTGTTCATTACCGATACAAACTATCCGGTGATCACGCAGGGAAGCCCGCGAAATGTTGAGATCACACTTGTGCCCGTCGGTGGCGGCGGCGGACAAGGCGGTCAGCGTTCCGGCACGATAAGCGGGACCGTCACATACCTTCAACGGATCGCTCTAGGGCCAAATTCGGAGGTTACTGTAAAGCTGGTAGATTCGGCAGATCCGAAGGGCGCACCCGTAGCAGAGACGACAGTTCCCACTGGTACGCGGCAGGTGCCGTTCAACTTTGAACTTCGTTATGAACCGCGTGATGTAAACCGTCAGCGGAACTATGAGCTGCAGGCCGAGATAAAGACCGACGGCAAGCTGCGATTCAGGACGGAGACAGGCAAGCCCATCACGTTTCGCGGTAATCAGACCGACGGCATCGCGTTGGTGGTCACTCCCGCAAACGATGGCCCTGAGGCGATCACCGGGAAGACCCTTTCTGTTTCAAAATTCGGCACCGGTTCGATCAAGATCGGCGACCGTGCGGCCCAGTTCCTGATCCGCGGAAGTGTAACGGTCAGAACTGACGGCACGGCTGAGGTCAGCCTTTCGAGCCTCGAAAATACGACCACCTTCACCGGCAAGCTCACCTATTTTGACAGCACGACGGTGCGGATCGTCATCGAGGGATCGGGTGACGCCGATGCAAGCGGCGAGATCGAGGTCAAATACAGCGGACGCAATTTGCGGTCGCTTTCGGCGACCAGTCTGATGCTCGATGGGCAGGACGTTGCGCTTAGGTTCTAACCAAAATTGCAAAAGCTGCACACGAGGTAAGGGTGATATACTCCGGCGCTGAGTATATCGCCCTTACTTTGTGTGACCTTTTGCCACAAGAGGTCACGGCTGGTTCATCGGCGGCGGTTCGAATCCCGGATCAAAGCCTAGAGCGGCAGGGAAACTTGCTTTCGTTGGCTTAAATCCGGTGACCACCCATTGATCAAGAGCCGCGACCGCGGTAAGGAGCTGCGGGCCGGTAAAGGCACAGTGTCCGTTTCCGTTCGTATAGATTTGATAAAGAGGCTTTTCGCGGCCGGCTTTACGGACCGTTTCGCGATACTCGTACTGCTGCGAAACGGTTACGAGCGGGTCGATGATCGTATGCAACGTCAGCATCGGCTGCTTGATCTTCCCGGAATAGTTCGCGTATTGCTCAACGTAGTTCCGCGAAAACATAGGGGCTTGGACAACCCGGT
This sequence comes from Acidobacteriota bacterium, assembly GCA_031398645.1. Lineage (GTDB taxonomy): Bacteria > Acidobacteriota > Blastocatellia > Pyrinomonadales > Pyrinomonadaceae > OLB17. Next base: position 6,407 of record JANNNS010000029.1, on the reverse strand, counting down.
TCGCGTTCATCGTCACCAGCCATGAATCGATCACGGGCGAGATCACTCCCAGGGAATTGAGGTAAGCCCGCTCCTGGTCTGTGAGGATGTATTTTCGATCTACGTTCTGCACGATGGGCCCGCCGGCCCGCCGCTCAAGTTCGGCTCGGGCCTCCAAAGAAAAGAACATATCGGTCAGCACCCAGTTCGGATAAAAACTTGGCGGTGGCGGCGGCTGGATCCCGCGTCCCGGCGTTCCGGTGACGAGACGAAGAAACTCGAACTTGGGAAAGTTCGTTGCGGTACCCAGTTCGGGGATCAGCTTCGCCAGGACCTCGGTGTCGAAGTCCAGATCATCTCGGACGTCGCCGTAATATCCCCACGCTGCGGGCATCCCAAAAACAGTGGCGTAGGCAAGTGCCAGATCACCAGCCGAATCCCATGTTTGCGTCGCACCGGCACCGACCGCGCATGCACACAACGATCCATCGTAGATGTCGGTGTAACGCTCCATGCTGTCGAACGCGATCACCGTTCCCATTGAGAATGCCCACAAAAGAGTACGATTCGGCCGCCCGATCGTATTCCGGAAGTGAAGCGTCAGGTCTCGCGTGTCTTGTATCCCACCCGCGACCTCCCAACCATTATCGCGGTATGCCGACCCGGCCAATGCGTAACCTTGTGCCAGCAGCACGTCTGCAAGGGCCGCATTGGGCGCAAGGTCGGCCGTGCGATTATCGACTTCGCCGGGATGGTCCGCCTTGTCGCGATAGCCATGTGCGTAGACAAGCAAACCGCCATTCCAATTGGCCGGAACGCGTATGCGATATGGAGCGCCGTTTATCTCACCGGACTCATCGATCGGCCCTTGAGCGGCGGTGGTTGAAACGGATACAAGGATCAGGAACAGCAGGGTGAACAACACGGGCTTCGAGGTCATGAGAATTCCTCCAATAGAGTGATCGGGTTGCTGGCCGACCCGCGGCGGCATAAATAATGAAAGGATAAACTTTGTGTGTGCGAGAGTTTTACACCCGTTAGGCGAGCAAAGTCAATGGCGGTGCGACCGGCCTGGCCTAGATGACGATCTTGATCATCCCATCTTCGACCATCACATCGTACTTTTCGAGGGAACAACTTTTCTTCGTAAAGCATTCACCCGTTCGCACGTCGAAGCGCCAGTCGTGCAGGTTGCATTCGACGATGTGGCCGTAGAGACGGGAATCGGCCAGTGGATAGCCCTTGTGCGGGCAAAAATTCTCGATCGCGTGGAACGCTCCGTCGATGTTGTAGAGGGCGAGCTCGGTCCCATCCTTCAGTTTAACAGTCGCACCGCGTCCCGGCGGGACGGACTCGGCCTTTCCGACCGTAACAGTTTTGCCGATACGTTTCGGCTTTTTCTTGTTTTCCCTGTGTTTACCCATTCAAGATGTTGCGTAAGCCTGCACGGAGTAAGGGCGATATTTCAACGCGAGTATCGCTCTTACTCAGTGCGGCTTTTGAATAGTTTCGCGAATTCAAATCGCAAACCGCAAATCCTTATTTGCAAATCCTGGGAACCTCTTGCTTTCTCGTTCGAACTCAAACAAAATAAGGAAAAGGAGTTCTCGCCCCAATGACGGAAACGGCAGCAAAAACACGCACTCGGTGCCGCGATATAATGACGAGTAATGTGAAGACGGCGACGCGCGATCACACGCTGAAGGACGTAGCCACCTTAATGCGGGAAGGCGATATGGGCTCGGTGCCGGTCGTTGAAGGCGGCAAACTGGTCGGCATCGTCACTGACCGCGACATCGTCGTCCGTTCGATAGCGGACGGCAAGGATGCCTCGTCAAGCGTCGCTGAAGCGATGACGACCGACATTTTCTCGGTCAAACCCGATGACTTCGTCTTCGAAGCCATCCGCCTAATGGGCGACAAACAAGTCCGCCGCATACCGGTTGTGGATAACGACGGAACCCTCGTCGGCATCATCGCAATGGCGGATATCGCGCTTGAGATGGAAGATGAGAAAGAGATCGCCGAGACTCTTGAAGAGATATCCAGCGGGAGCGCGTTCTGGAAGAAGAACTAGATGGCCAAATCGACCAATCGTTATTTTCAGTTTCTCGGCTCATCAAAGAACGCTCAATCGGGCAAGCTTTGGTATCCGGCGGCGGATGTTTACAAGACCCCGGAGGGCTGGGTCGTTAAGGTCGAGCTGGCCGGTGTTTCGGTCGAGGATGTGCAGATAGAAGTCGAGGGAAACGTTCTGTACATTGCAGGCTGCCGGAAAGACAAGTCGTACGCGTTCGGCGCTTCTTATCATCAGATGGAGATAACCTATAGCAGTTTCGAGAAGACGCTCAAATTCCCTGCGTCTATCGAAGGTGTTGCACTCGATCATATGTTCGAGAACGGGCTGTTGATCATACGTCTTCGAAAAGGAGAGGCAGTAGAACCGTGATCAAATTCGTCTAAATTGGTGGACTTATGGCGGAAGAGAAAGAAAACGAACCTCAGCAAACGGAAGTGGACGCGAAGCCGGAAGTGTTTGAAATAGCGGTGCTGCCGCTGCAGAACACGACGCTCTTCCCGGAGACGGTCGTTCCGCTAGCCGTGGGCCGCGACCGTTCGATGAAGGCGGTCGAGGCGGCTTTATCCACCGAGGAAAAGCTGATCGCCTGCATCACGACAAGGACCGAAGGCGTGACCGGCGACGACGCTAAGTACGAAGACCTTTATCAGGTCGGGACGATGGTGAACATCAAGCGCATGATGCGGAACGAGGGCATCATGCAATTGATAGTCCAGGGCCTTGACCGATTTCGTGTGACCGAATGGATCCAGACGGATCCGTTCATCCGGGCGAAATGCGAGATCTTGCCGGACCTTACCCGCACCGATGACGAAGAGATCGAAGCGTTAAAGCGTAATATCCAGGGAATGATCCAGGAAGCTCTCGCCTTGCTTCCCAACATTCCACCCGAGATCCGCATGGCCGTGATGACCCAGCAGGATCCGGTCCAGCTTTCTTATTTTCTCGCATCGGTACTCGACCTTGGTGTCGAGACCGAACAGAAAATGCTCGAATCGGATACGGTGGACGAACTCCTGACGCTGACTCACGCCGCGCTTGCACGCGAGGTCGAGATAATGCAGATCCGGTCCAAGATCGCGACTGAGGCGCAGGGCGAGATGGACAAATCGCAGCGTGACTACGTTCTTCGCCAGCAAATGAAGGCGATCCAGAAGGAGTTGGGCGAAGACGAGACTGGCGAAAAAGCTGAGGCCGGACAGCTTCGAGAAAGGTTGGAAACGGCCGATATTCCCGACGATGTCCGCAAAGAAGCCGAGCGCGAGCTAAAGCGGATGGAACAGCTTCCGCAGTCGGCACCGGACTATCACGTCATTCGGACTTATCTCGAATATGTTTTGGAGCTGCCGTGGCGAAAGTCTAGTGAAGAAAAGCTTGATCTGAACGAAGCCCGCAAGATCCTCGACGAAGATCACTACGGCCTTGAGGACATAAAGGAACGAATTCTCGAATCGCTGGCGGTAGTAAAACTGCGTCCGGATTCGAAGAGCCCGATACTGTTATTCGTCGGCCCTCCGGGTGTCGGAAAAACAAGTTTGGGACGTTCTATAGCACGAGCGTTGGGACGGGAGTTTGAGCGTCTGAGCTTAGGCGGAATGCGTGACGAGGCCGAACTTCGCGGACACCGGCGGACGTACATCGGTGCGATGCCGGGCCGGATCATTCAGGCCTTGCGGCGTGTTAGCGTCAACAACCCGGTGATGATGCTCGACGAGATCGACAAGCTCGGCAACGATTACCGCGGCGATCCGTCTGCGGCACTGCTCGAAATTCTCGACCCGGCGCAGAATAATACTTTCCGCGATAATTATCTCGACCTTCCGTTCGATCTGTCGAAAGTATTCTTTATCGCGACGGCCAATCAGCTACAGCCGATTCCGATGCCGCTCCGCGACAGGATGGAGATAATTCAGCTTGCGGGTTACAGCGACCGCGAAAAGCTGAACATCGCAAAGCAATACCAGATCGAACGCCAGTTGACGGAAAACGGTTTGAAGCCCGGCCAGCTCGAGATAACGGATGCGGCCCTCAATCTTCTGATCACGCGCTATACGCGCGAGGCCGGGGTTCGCCAGCTTGAACGGACTATCGGGAATCTCGCACGCAAGGTCGCCCTGAAGGTGGCCGAGGGAGCAACGGAGAAGATCACCATAGATGCCGGTGATGTAAAGGAGTACTTAGGTGTACCACGGTTCTTCCCGGAAGAGGCGAGAAAAGAACTGCCGCCAGGTGTCGCAACTGGCATGGCGTGGACCGAAATGGGCGGCGAGGTCCTGTTTATCGAGGCGACAGCCCTTCCGGGCGGCAGCGGCCTGACACTGACGGGACAGCTTGGCGAGGTGATGAAAGAGTCTGCCCAGGCGGCACGCAGCTACCTGTGGTCGCACGCAGCCGAACTTGGCATCGACCCTGAGGCGATCAAGCAGAATGGCGTACACGTTCACGTGCCAGCCGGAGCGATACCAAAGGATGGCCCATCGGCCGGTGTGACGATGGCTTCTGCTCTTGCATCTCTCTATACTGGACGCAAAGTGCGTTCGGACACGGCAATGACCGGCGAGATCACGCTTACGGGCCTGGTATTTCCGGTCGGCGGCGTCAAGGAGAAGGTCCTGGCCGCACACAGGGCCGGCATCAGGCGCATAATTCTGCCCGCACAGAATGAGCCTGATACCGAAGAGATCCCGGAAGATCTGCGAAAAGAGCTGGAGATAATTCCAGCAAAACACATCAGTGATGTGATCGCAGCCGCTCTCGAACCCACACCGTCCGGCGAAGCCGTTCGGCCGATGATCCTTCCTGCCGGAGATAACGGACGAGAGGCAGGCGAACCGCTTATTGCACGCGAGACCGAGGGCTGAGCCTGCAGCAGCCCTTTACCCCCAAGAAATCTTTATAAAATGGTGGTTTTCTGCGATTTTCCAGTAGAAAACCGCCCGCAAATAGGTGTATGATTGCAGGTTAGGCGTTTCGAAGCGAACTCACTTCCTAAGATCAACCCCTTTCGAGATGGTTTCGGGCGAAGTCGACACCGGTAAGGCAATGGTGGCTGCTTTATTTTTATAAAACACTAATTACCAAAATGGCATTTAAATCATTATTTAGTTTATTTTCGAGCGATCTGGCGATCGATCTCGGGACCGCAAATACACTCGTTTACGCAAAGGGCAGGGGAATCGTTGTCAGCGAACCGTCGATAGTTGCGATCAATAAGGTTACCAACCAGGTTGAGGCCGTTGGCCGCGACGCGAAAGAGATGTTGGGCCGAACGCCGGGCAACATCGTCGCCATCCGCCCGATGAAGGACGGCGTGATCGCCAACTTCGAGGTGACGGAAAAGATGCTTCAGCACTTCATCCGCAAAGCCCACAACGGCAAATCGTGGGTCCGCCCGCGTGTCGTGATCGGCATTCCGTCTGAGATCACACAGGTCGAACGCCGAGCCGTGGAAGACTCGGCCTACCGTGCGAAGGCATCAGAAGTTTATCTGGTAGAAGAGGCAATGGCTGCCGCGATCGGTGCCGGGCTGCCGATCACCGAGCCGCACGGAAATATGGTCGTCGATATCGGCGGCGGTACGACGGACATCGCGGTCATTTCGCTGTCGGGTATCGTTTACTCGCGTGCCGTCCGCGTCGCCGGCAACGAGATGGACGAGGCGATCACGCAATATATTAAGCGAAAGTACAATCTTCTTATCGGTGAGCGAACGGCCGAGGCGATCAAGATCGCTCTGGGAAGCGCTTTCCCGCTCGACGAACCGCTTTCGATGGACGTTCGCGGCCGTAACCTGATCGAGGGAATTCCCAAGACCATCACTATGACCGACGAAGAGATCCGTGAGGCGTTGTCCGACGCGGTCTCGACGATCATCAACGCTGTCCGCGTCGCGCTTGAACGCACGCCGCCCGAACTGTCAGCCGACATCGTCGAACGCGGCATCGTCCTTACCGGCGGCGGAGCACTCCTCAAGAATCTCGATAAACGTTTGACCATAGAAACGGGCCTGCCCGTCGTGATATCGGACGACCCGCTCTCATCGGTCGTTCTCGGCACCGGCAAAATGCTCTCCGATTTCGAGCTACTCAAGCGTGTTAAATGGGACAATTCCCTCATGACAGGAAGTTAGGGATGGACGGAGGGATGAGGGCGGAGAGATGAGGGATGAGTCCGCAGATTTTGGCCTCGAATCTATCCTTACGGACGCTGACGCCGTCCGTGAGAAAAGGCAGGATCTTCGCAAACGGCTCAAGGACTATTCTCTCCGAATCCTGAAACTCTATGATTCTTTACCGAAAACTGGCTCGGTGCATATCATTACACATCAGCTCGCAAGATCGGGCACCTC
>JANNNS010000009.1:0-2253 GCA_031398645.1 Acidobacteriota bacterium | reverse complement strand
GTCTGGCCGCCGACGAGAATAACCTTGTCGATGTCGTTAGGCTTGAGTTTCGCATCCCAGAGTGCTTTCTGGCATGGCTCGACAGAAGCATCAACGAGATCCTGCACGAGCTCTTCGAACTTGTCGCGGGTAAGGTTTGCGTTGATATGCTTTGGGCCGGTAGCATCCGCAGCGATGAATGGCAGGCTGATGTTGGTTTCGGCGACGCTCGAAAGCTCGCACTTCGCTCGCTCTGCCGCCTCCTTCAGTCTCTGCAGGGCAAGCCGGTCGGATCTTAGATCCACGCCGCAATCCGCCTTAAAGAGCTCGACAAGCCATTCAATGATCCGCTGGTCGAAATCTTCACCACCGAGGAAGGTATTACCGGATGTTGATAGCACCTCAAAAACGCCATCGTTGATCTCAAGGATCGATATATCGAACGTTCCGCCGCCGAGATCGTAAACAGCGATCTTTTCGGATTTATTTTTGCCAAAACCGTAAGCAAGGGCGGCTGCGGTGGGCTCGTTGATGATGCGTTCAACTTCGAGCCCTGCGATCTTACCCGCGTCCCGAGTTGCCTGTCGCTGCATATCATCAAAATACGCGGGCACGGTGATTATCGCTTCGCGGATCTTGTCGCCAAGGAACTCTTCGGCAGCGAGCTTGAGCCGCTGAAGCACGATACCGGAGATCTCCGGCGGGCTGTAAACGCGGTCGAGAACCTTGATGTGAGCGTCCCCGTTAGGCGCCTCGACGATCTCGAACGGTACCGTCGAACGCATCTTCTCGACCTCAGGAGCACTGTACTTGCGACCGATAAGCCGCTTTACAGCATAAAGCGTATTGGCCGAATTCGTGACCGCCTGACGCTTCGCGATCTGGCCGACCAGGCGTTCATCCTTGTCGGTAAACCCGACCACCGACGGCGTTGTTCGGCCGCCTTCTTTGTTCGAGATGATCTGAACGGTTCCGCCCTCAAGAACGGAAACGCAACAGTTCGTGGTGCCCAAATCAATTCCGATTACTTTACTCATTTGCCGTTTTTCCTTGTGACCTAAGTTATCCGGTGAAAGTCCCGGTAAACGATCAGCTATTGATCTTTATCGACTTCTCCATTCCGCTCGATCTCAAACTGGTTCTCCTGCGTCGCAGGGTTCGACATTTCAAAATGATGCTCGGCCGCGTTAGCCATCGAACCATTCTCCAACTCCGGCAGCGAGTGGGTTTCCGCGTCGTCGAAGGTTTCAGTCGGCCCGCTGATCGACTCATCGGTCGAATCAGTTTCTTTGGGCTCGAGTGAAGCCGTCTGGCGGACGTCGACCGGGCCCTTTGAGACTTTCACCATCGAGTGGCGGATCACGTTTGACCCGATCCGGAAGCCGCGAAGTAACTCGGCAGTAATAGTGTTAGGAGGCATCCCGCTCGTTTCGTCGACGGCGACTGCCTCATGAAAATGCGGATCGAATTGCTCGCCTACCGTTGCGATCGGGTCGATGCCCATACCGACGAGAACTTCATTCACCTGCTGGTTCACAAGAGCTATCCCGTCAAAAAACTGCACAAAGCCACTCGCCTTCTCGTCAGGCATGGCTGAGGCGGATTCGAGTGCCCGGTCGAGATTATCCAGAATGGGAAGCATCTGAGTTGCCAGGTTGCTCAGCTGACGCTGAAATGTTTCACCGCGTTCGCGTTCCGTTCTCGCCTTGTAAGCTTCAAAATCCTTAAGTCGCCGCTGTGAGCTGGAGAGAAGCTCGGTTCGCTCTTCCTGCAGCCCCGCGACCTTGCCCTTCAGTGAAGCGATCTCGGCTTCCAGCCGCTTTGAGCTTAAAGAAACACTCGCATCAGTTGGAGATGGCTTGAGGGTTTGTGTCGGATTTTGCGCGGCGACCGGTCGCATAAAATCAGGGACTTCATCCGCGTCCTCAAAACCGGCTGCGATCTCGATAAAGGTGGTGTCTGCCGTGATGTGCAGATCCTTTTCCTTCGCCTCAAGTTCGCGAATAAAATCGTCAACTGACACTTCCTCGGTCTCGCCATTATCGAGCTCGAAAGAGTAGTCGGTTTCTTCTGTTTTTTGATTCGGGTCCATTAGAGATCAGGCGGCGGCGCTTGAGGACGGGGCGGATGGTTGTTATTGAAAGTAAGTTTGCCAGGCAGCAAAGCCGCCGGTCGGTGTCAGTTGTTGGAGATCTCTCGTGACATCATTCTTTCGAGGGTGCGTGCGACGTAAGAGACGATCGAGATCATCCTTGCGTATTCGATACGCGTCGG